>NZ_VUOI01000009.1:0-146722 GCF_015390205.1 Azospirillum sp. INR13 | reverse complement strand
GTGTCCTACAAGCGCGCCGACGTGGCGATCGAGGCCTTCAACCGCATGGGCCGCAAGCTGGTCGTCGTCGGCGAGGGCGAGGAGTTCCGCCGTCTGAAGCAGATGGCCGGGCCGACGGTGGAACTGCTCGGCCACTGCTCCGCCGAGGAGCTGGACCGGCAATATGCCGCCTGCCGCGCCCTGGTCTTCACCGCCAACGAGGATTTCGGCATCGTGCCGGTGGAGGCCATGGCCGCCGGCCGGCCGGTGATCGCCCTGAACCGCGGCGGCGCCACAGAGACGGTGAAGGACGGACTGTCCGGCCTGTTCTTCGACCAGCAGACGCCCGAAGCGCTGATCGAGGCGGTGGAGCGGTTCGAGGCACAGGAACGCCGCTTCGACCCGGCCGTCATCCAGGCCTATGCCGCCCGCTTCGACGGGGCCGTGTTCAAGACGCGGCTGCGCGAAACCATCGACAGCTGGATGAACGGCGAGGAACCGTCCCTGGCCCCGGCCCGTCCGGCCGCCCACAGCGCCCGCGGGCGGGAGCTGGCCCCGGCATGAGCGAGACCATGAGCACCACGGCCATTTCCCGACCAATTCCGCTGGTCCCCATCGATCCCGATGCGACGGAGCGCCTCGGCGTCACCGTGATCGTCCCGACCTACCGCCGGCCGGACCAGCTGGCCGGCTGCCTCGACGGGCTGGTCCGGCAGACGCTGGCGCCCGCCCAGGTGATCGTCACCGTGCGCGACACCGACCCCGCTTCCGCCGAAGTGGCCCGCCGCTACGAGGGCGCGCTGCCGATGCAGGTCGTCGAGATCGAGGTGCCGGGACAGGTGGCGGCCATCAACCGCGGCATGGACCATGCCCGCGCCGACATCGTCGCCATCACCGACGACGATGCGGTGCCCCATCCCGACTGGGTGGAGCGCATCGAGGCCTGGTACCGCACCGATCCCAGGATCGGCGGCGTCGGCGGACGCGACCATGTCTATCACGACGGCGTGCCGGAAACCGGCGAGAGGCAGGTCGTCGGCCGGCTGCAATGGTTCGGCCGGGTCATCGGCAACCACCATCTGGGCGTCGGCCCCGGCGCAGGACGTCGATGTCCTGAAGGGCGCCAACTGGAGCTTCCGCCGTGCCGCCATCGCCGACGAACGGCTGAACACCCGGCTGCGCGGCAGCGGCGCCCAGGTCCGCAACGAGGTGGATTTCTGCCTGCGGCTGTCGCGGCGCGGCTGGCGGCTGGTCTACGATCCGCTGGTGGCGGTCGACCATTTCCCCGCCGTCCGCTTCGACATCGACCAGCGCGGATCCGACCATTTCCACCCGCTGGCGCAGGAGAACGCGACCTACAACGACACCATCGCCCTGATGGCCCATTTCAACCCGGCCAACCGCATGGCCTTCGCCGCCTGGGCCTTCCTGGTCGGCACCTGCGAGTTTCCCGGAGCGGTGCAATGGGCTCGGCTCGCCCTGCGCGGCGACCGGCATGCCGGGGCGAAGCTGCGCGCCACCCTGCGCGGCCGGCTGGCCGGGATGCGCGACTGGCGGGAGTCGCCGGCATGACCTTTGCCACTGCCGGCGCCGCCGCGGGAATCGACCAGACCCGGCCGGGCCACCACCAGGGTGGGGATGGCCTGCCGTCCGTCGCCAGGATGGCCCCCGCCCTCTTCTGGTTCGTGGTGGCGATGCCGGTGCTGATGGGCAAGGCGGGCCTGCTGGAAATCATCTTTCCGGTCGGCGCGCTCGCCACCGGCGCCCTGCTGGTGACGCGCGACCCCGCCCGCTTCGCCGCCTTCACCTGGTGGCTGTGGTTCCTGACGCCGGAGGTGCGCCGGCTGGTCGATTACCAGGCGGGATGGAGCGTCATCAGCCCGGTGATGGTGACGCCCTTCGCCGTCGGCGCCATGACCTGCCTGGTGATCGCGCAGTATCTGCCGATGCTGCGCTACCGCGCCTATTTCGGCTTCGTGCCGGTGATGGTCGGGCTGTTCTACGCCTACGTCAACGGCGTCACCCAGGCCGGCATGGCGGCGGCGACCTTCGCGCTGCTGAACTGGCTGGTGCCGGTGACGCTCGGCCTCTATGTCGCCCTGCACTGGCCGATCTACCCACAGATCCGCGACGCGGTGCTGCGCGCCTTCGTGCTGGGGATGGCACTGGTCGGCGGATACGGGCTGATCCAGTATTTCGTCATGCCGCCTTGGGATGCGCGCTGGCTGATCAATGTCGGCATGACCAACCAGGGCCAACCGCTGCCGATGCAGGTGCGGGTGTTCAGCACGCTGAACAGCTCCGGCCCACTGGCTTTCCTGCTGGTGACCGGGCTTGCCGTGCTGCCGGCGGCGCGCGGCATCCTGGTGCCGATCGCCGGCGCCCTGGCGCTGGGATCGCTTCTGCTCAGCCTCGTCCGCGCCGCTTGGTTGGCGGGGCTGTTCGTCTTCGTCTGGCTTCTGCTGACCATGCCCGGCCGGCACCGGCTGCGGCTGGTCGCGGTCGGCTGCGGTCTGGTGCTGTGTTCCCTGCCGCTGCTCAGCGTGCCGATGGTCAACCAGTCCATCGTCAAGCGGTTCGACACGCTGAACTCGATGGAGAACGACCGCAGCTACCAGGAGCGGCAGGAGTTCTACGGCCGCTTCCTGATCCAGGCGCTGACGGAGGTGCGCGGCGCCGGCCTCGGCACCGTCGACACCGCGACCAAGCTGACCAACGAGGACGGCCATCTGGGCGCCATGGCCTATTTCGACAGCGGCATCCTGCGCGTCCCCTACGAGCTGGGCTGGCCCGGCACGCTGGGCTATGTCGCGGGCATCGTCACGCTGATGGTCGGGCTGCTGCGCCGGGGCGGCGCCCCGCCCGATCCCTTCGCCCGCTGTGCCGAGACCGCCGCCCTGACGATCCTCGGCTGCATGGTGTTCGAACACACGCTGGTGAAGGTCACGGGCGTCGGATTCTGGTTCTTCCTGGGCATGGGCATGGCCGCGAAGAATTACGGGCTCGCCAGCCTCCAGCCCGCCCCGCAACCGGCGGCGCTCCCCACCGAGCAACGCCAGGAGGACAAGCCCCAGGAGGACAATCGATGGACGGAAGCCTGACCTTCCCCCCGGAGATGCGGGAGGCCAGCGTGCTCCAGCTCGGGCTGGGCTGGTTCCCGGAAACCCATGGCGGGGCGGAGAACATGTTCTACCACCTCGCCCGCCATCTGCCGCAGCAGGGCATCGCCTTTTCCGGGCTGGTGCTCGGCAACACCTCCGCCACGCTGGACAACGGCGCCCGCATCGACAGCTTCGCCCCGCCGACCGCCTCGCTGCCGCGCCGCGTGGCGGCAGCCCGCACCGCCATCGCCGCGGCGCTGCGCCGTCAGGCCCCCGACCTCGTCGCCTCGCATTTCGCATTGAACACGGTGGGGGCGCTGCCCGCCTTGCGCAACCGGCCGCTGGTCGTCCATTTCCACGGCCCCTGGGCTTTGGAAAGCGCCGCGGAGGGGGCCGGCGCCCTGTCGGTGCGGCTGAAGTTCCTGGTGGAACGGCTGGTCTATCACCGCGCCACCCGCTTCGTCGTGCTGTCCCGCTCCTTCGGCACCATCCTGGCCGAGCGCTACGGCGTGCCGCCCGACCGCATCCACCGGGTGCCGGGCGGGGTCGAGGCCGACCGCTACGACCTTCCCGACAGCCGACATCAGGCGCGGGCGCGGCTGGGGTGGCCGCAGGGGCGCCCCGTGATCCTGACGGTCCGCCGGCTGGTGAAGCGCATGGGGCTGACCGCGCTGGTGGATGCCATGGTGGAGTTGCGCCGCCGGGTGCCCGACGCGCTGCTGGTCGTCGCCGGCCGTGGGCCGGAAGCGGCGGCGCTTCAGGACCGCATCGGCGCGCTGGGCTGGAGGAGCATGTGCGCCTGCTTGGCTTCGTCCCCGACGCGCAATTGCCGCTGGCCTACCGTGCCTCCGACCTGTGCGTGATGCCGTCGCAGGCGCTGGAGGGTTTCGGCATCACCGCGCTGGAGTCGCTGGCTTCCGGCACGCCGGTTCTGTCACCCCGGTCGGCGGACTGCCGGAGGTGGTGGAAGGGCTGGACGGCGATCTCGTGCTGGCGGGGACCGACGCGCGCGCCATCGGCATCGGCCTGGCCGAGGCGCTGACCGGCGTGCGCCGGCTGCCCGACGCCGACGCCTGCCGGTCGCTGGTGCGCACCCGCTTCGACTGGCCGGTGATCGCCGCCCGCACCGCCGCCGTCTACCGCGACGCCCTGCAATGAGCCCGCCGCCATGAGCACCATCGTCATCCTCTGCGACCATGCCCATCCCAGCGGCGGGCTGGCCAAGGTCGCCATCGCCGGGGCGGTCGGGCTGGCGCGGCGCGGCCACCGGGTGCATGTCTTCACCGCCGTGCCGCCCATCGATTCCGCCCTTCTGATCGACGGCATCACCGTCCATTGCCTGGAGCAGCCCGACCTGAAGGGCAACGCCGACCGTGTGCAGGCGGCGCTCCGCGGCATCTGGAACCGGGAATCGGCCCGCGCGCTGGACGAATTGCTGGCCCGCTGCCCGGCCAACGACACGGTGGTCCACATCCATGGCTGGGCCAAGGCGCTGTCGCCCAGCGTCTTTCCGGTCTGCCGCCGCTCCGGCCTGCCGGTGCTGCTGACCCTGCACGATTACTTCCCGCTCTGTCCGAACGGCGCCTTCTTCGTCTTTCCCGAGGGCGTCAACTGTCCGCACCGGGCCTTGTCGGCCGGCTGCCTCGCCACCGACTGCGACGCCCGCGCCCGGCATCACAAATGGTGGCGGGCGGCCCGGCATGCGGCGGGCGCGTTGGCCGGCGGCTTCACCGGCGGCATGGCGCTGGTGACGCTCAGCGACCGCCAGCGCGCGGTGATCGCGCCGCATCTGCCCCCCGGCACCGTCACCCTGCCGATCCCCAACCCGGTGGAGGTGCCGGACGACATCCGCAACCGCGGCCCCGCTCCCGTCGCCGACAGCCGGCATGTGCTGTTCGTCGGCCGCCTGTCGCGCGAGAAGGGCGTGGCCCTGCTGGCCGAGGCGGCGGCCCAGGCCGGCGTCCCTGTGCGCTTCGTCGGTGACGGCGACGAGGCGGAGACGGTGCGCTGCCTGAACCCGGCGGCCGAACTGGCCGGCTGGCTGCCGCCCGACGCCGTGCTGGAGGAGGTCCGGCGGGCGCGGGCGCTGGTGGTGCCGTCGCTGTGGTACGAGACCTTCGGGCTGGCGGCCTACGAGGCGCTGGCCAACGGCGTTCCCGCGATCGTCAGCGACAATTGCGCGGCCGCGGAGGCGGTGCGGACCGGCGAGAACGGCTTCCTGTTCCGCAGCGGCGACGTCGCCGACCTTGCCCGTTCCCTGCGCCTGCTCTCCCACGACTGCGAGGTGGCGCGGATGGGCCGCATCGCCCACGCCGACTATTGGCGCGCCCCCTTCACGCTGGACCGCCATCTCGACCGGGTGGAGGAGGTCTACCGCGCCGCCCTCAGCGGCGGGTTGGCGGCAATGGCCCTTCTCGACACCAGACCGCCGCCGGGCGCGGCGCGGGCCTGCGCGCCATGACGCCCCCTCCCCCACTTGTCCCCCCCATCGGCAGGCGCCTGCTGCTGGCCGCGGCGCTGGCTTTTCCCGCCGCCGCACAGACCGCCGCGCAGGCAGCACAGGACAAACCGTTGCGCCCCCGGCCCGAACCGTCGCCGTCATCCGGCCCCGCCCTGTCGATCCGCGACCGCGGCGCCATCGGCGACGGCCGCATCCATCCCCTGTCCGAACGCTACAAGAGCCTGGAGGCGGCGCGGCGCGTCCATCCGCATGTCCGCTCTCTCGACCAGGAATGCGACTGGGCCGCCCTGCAGGGCGCCGTGCTGGAACTGTCGCGGTCGGGCCATGGCGGGACGGTGATGGTGCCGCCCGGCCATTACCGGCTGGACGGCGAGATCGTTCTGCCCAACCTCGACCGCTATGACGAGGCCTTCAACGAGGTGGAGATCGTCGGCGCCGGCATGCGCGCCTCGCTGCTGTCCTGGCCGGAGGATCTCGGCCCCGGCCGCTTCGGCATCCGCGCAGGCAGCCGGATGGCCGCGCGCGACGATGACGGCTACCAGCGCAGCCGCATCGCCCATCTCAGCCTGCAGGGGCCGAAGCCCGGCAACCGGCCGGGCGACCCGCCGCCGGGCATGGGCGGGGTGGCCCTGACCTCCCGCTTCGTGTTGGAACGGGTGGGGGTGTTCGGCTTCCATGCCGGGGTGGATGTCTGGCGCGACCATTCCTCGCTGATCTCCTGCCAGCTCACCAAGAACCACATCGGCGCCTATTGGTCGGCGGGGACGGAGAGCTTCGGCGATCATCTGTTCCTCGACACCGACCTCGCCGGCAACACGCTGGCCTCCATCGCCGTGGCGCCGGAGAACGGCATCGACCATTCAAGCTTCATCTCCTGCCATTTCGGCTTCTCGCCCTACGGAATCCTGGCGGAGGACGGCCCTCCCAAGCGCACCTTCCTGTCGAACAACAAGTTCCTGGATTGCGCCTTCGAGGCCTGCGGCAACGGCTGGATCCATGGCCCGGCGGCGGAGATGTACGGCAACAGCCTGATCGGCTGCAGCGGTTCGCTCCTGCCCCGATACCGGCTGCCGAAACAGCCGACGCCCGGCCTGATCGTGGTTCGCTCGCTGGAGCGCAACCAGTTCACCGGCGGCACCGCCAGCTTCGGCGACGGCACCAACGACCGCGCCGCCGACATCGGGACCGCCGCCATCGTCGCCGCCAGCGCCGTCGGCAACCGGTTCGACGATGCCGACCGCCTGATCCGCCTCGGCCGCGACGGGCTTGCCCCCGCATTGTCGGTCTCCGGCACCTGCCGCGCCAACCGGTTCGTGGCGATGGAGTGTTCCGGCGAGTTCCGCAAGGTCGGCACCGGCGGTATCGACGCCGGCAATCTGGTGCAGCGCGACTACGACCGCGTCCGCCGTCTGGAGCCGGACCGCCCGGTTGACGGCGTCGCCCTCACCTCCGCATCTGCCGGGGGCGTCGTCCCCATCGCCACCACCGGCACCGCCCCGGTCGGCAAGACCCGCGGCGCCATCCGCATGGGCACCGTCCTGCGCCCCGCCGGCGTCATGCCGTACCGGGCGGACCCGGCCCCCGGCCCCGCCGCCGCGGTGGGCATCGCGGTGACGGACGCCCCGGCGGGCAGCGACAGCGTGGTGGTCGATCTGCGGCTGGAGGTCAGGTGAGGCCGTCTCCCCTCAAGACGCCGACCTGACCAGCGTCCCGCTCACTCCGATACCACTGGCCAGCGGCCCCATCGCTTCCAGAAGGTCCACATACTGCCCTGCCGTCACCGGCCAATCGTGGCGTTCGGCGATGCGGCGGCCGGCTTCGCCCATGCGGCGGCGCTCCTCCGGATCGGCGGCCAGACGGCGCATCGCCGCCACCAGCGCGCCCTGCGCATCCGGGTCGTCCAGCACGACGGCCGCCCCGTCCTCCAGCAGCCGGCCGGCGCCGGCAAGCCGCGTGGTGACGACCGGCAGGCCGCTCGCCGCCGCCTCCAGCAGGACCAGCCCGAAGGGCTCGTAGCGGGTCGGGAAGACGAACAGGTCGGCCGCTCGCATCAGCGCCGCCACGTCGCGCCGGTGGCCGAGAAAGCGCACGCGCTCCTCCACCCCCAGTGACTGCGCAAGCGCCGGAAAGGGGCCGCCGCGCTCGTCCCCCACCACCGCCAGCGACAGGTCCGGCACCTCGGCGAGGGAGCGCAGCACGCCGTCCAGATTCTTGCGGTCGCTGCGGGCGTCGCCGACGAACAGCGCCACCGGACGGCCGGGCGGCAGTCCGAACAGCGCCGGGTCGGGCGCGCCGGGCCGGAATTCCGCCACGTCGACGCCGTTGTCGATCACCGCCAGCCGGGCCGGGTCGATGCCGTCCCGGCGCAGCTCCTCCGCCACCGTGCGCGACACTGCCACCAGCCGGCCGGCGCGGCGGAAGCTCCAGCGCTCGAAGCCGACATTCAGCAGGGTGTAGAGCGCCCGGTACAGCGACAGCGGCGACAGGCCCTTGCGCACGGGATGGGTGGGCGAGCGCATCCAGGCCGAATGGACGAAATGCACGGCGTTGACGTCCGACCGCGCCCAGCTGACGAAGCCGTTCACCACCACCCGGTCGATCCCCGCCCGCCTTGCCCGCGCCAGCGCCCGGCTCGCCCGCCAGGCGAACAGCTGGTCCTTGGCCAGCTGCGTCGGCACGCCGCCGCCATCGACCCGCACCCAGCGCAGGCTGGGATGGCGCGCCAGCTCGTCGGCAACTTCCGTCGCGATGGCGACCACCTCGTGCCCGCGGCGCAGAAGCTCCTCCACGACGACGGCATTCACCCGGCCCTGCCCGTCATGGCGGACGATCGTCTGCGTGACCACGGCAATGCGCATCGCGCTTCCCCTGCTCGGCTGTATCGACGGTATCGGCGGCGGTTCACTCCGGAGTGGACCACGGAGCCGCCGCGCACACCAAACAAACGAAAGAGACCAACTCCGCTCAACAGGCGTAAGTCTGCCGTTGTCGATCCAAGTCTTTCAACACCCGAAGAAATCGGCCCGACCAAATCGATATTTATGGAAGAGTCAAAGATGAGTCAAAGTCCTGTCCCATCTTTGACTCTCCAAATGACAGCGATGACCTGTCAAGACTCCCAAACGAACAGGGTAATCCAATCGATGCGATTACCTCAACCTTGCACTTATTTAAACTTTGGTTAATGGGAGTCGTGCCGATGGCGATCACCGGGTCCAATCTCATCGATGTCACCTTCGCGATCGACGCGTGGGGTCAGGCAGCCGGCGGCATCTGGCCGCATCTGTCGCTGAAGCTGGACGGCACGACCATCGGGCAGGCGACCGTGAACAGCGCCAGCGCCGGGCGCTACACCATCAGCGCCAAGGTCGCGGCGGGCACGGCGCACAACCTGCAGCTCGTCTACGACAATGACGGGGTGGTGGGCGGCGCCGACCGCAACCTGTTCGTCCGCGCCATCTCCGTGAACGGCACGCCGATCGCCTCCACCGACCCGTCGGTGACCTACGACAAGGGTGCGGTCGACGGGCGCGACGTGGTGAAGGGGCAGGAAGCGATGTATTGGGGCGGCGCGCTGAACGTTCCGCTGCCGGCGACCCTGTTCCCGGTGCCGGCCGCCGAGCCGGCCGCGACCAAGTCCTTCAGCGTCGTCGTCAACGCCTGGGGCAAGAGCGCCGGCGGCGTGCCGCCGCACTTCAAGCTGCTGGCCGACGGCAAGGTGGTGGGCGAGGCGAAGGTGTCCGCCACCACCCAGACCGCCTACAAGTTCACGGTCGACCTCGACCCGGCGTTGGCGCACAAGATCCAGGTCCAGTACGACAACGACGCCGTCGTCAACGGGCAGGACCGCAGCCTCTATGTCGGCTCCGTCGTGGTGAACGGCCACAGCGTCTCCTCCACGGCCGCCGGGGTCACCTATGACCGCGGCGCGCTGGACGGCAAGGACGTCGTCGCCGGCCAGCAGGGGCTGTGGTGGAACGGCACGCTGAGCGTCCCCGTCACCAAGGCGATGCTGGGCGGCAGCTCGACCACCACCCCGGCCGCGCCGCCGCCGGCCGCCACGCTGCCGAAGAACGAGCATACCGCCAGCGCCGGGGTCAGCAGCGACCGTCCGCCGCTGAAGTCGGACGTGTCCGCCATCTCCTGGGGCGCGGACCGCGGTCTGGCACCGCAGCACCTGTTCTGGGAATCGGTGCCGGACTATGCCAGCTCCAGCCACCTGAAGGAGACGCGCGACGTCGCCAACAGCCATCTGGCCAAGGGGGTGATGCCGCTGATCGGCCTGCAGCTGTGGGAGGACACCTTCGAATACTCGCAGGCCGGCGGCGAGTTCGCCAATCTCGGCGGACACAAGGCCTGGGTCTCCTGGGTCAAGGCGCACCAGCAATATCTGGGGCGCGACGCCGACGGCAACATCCTCAATTCCGACAGCGGCAATCCCTATGGCTGGGGCTATGTCAGCCCGCTGATGCCGCTGGACGCCAAGGACGCGCCGGCCGGCTGGACCGGCGGCACCGCCCATTACGGCGACTGGATGGCCGACAAGCTGGGCCGCCTGTCCGCCCTGACCGGCACCCGCGGCTATGAACTGGCCGACTTCTTCGACGGCAGCCCGCATTCCGGCGTGATGGACTTCTTCAACACGCGGATGATCGCGGAATTCAGCGCCAAGACCGGCATCAAGGTCTCCGGCACCACCCTGGCGCAGCAGGCCGACTACATCGTCGCCAACCATCCGACCAAATGGCTGGACTATTTCGTCGACGGATGGGCCGACAGCTGGAAGGCGCTGGACGAGGCCATCGTCAAGAACACCGGCAAGGCGGCCTGGCTGACCACGCAGGTGTCCTTCACCCCCGCGGCGATGCGCGAATTCGCGGGCGTCGACGCGCGGGTGATCGCCGAGAAGATGAACGAGGACGACATCCTGTTCAACGTGCAGACGCTCGAGCGCTTCACGATGCAGCACAAGCAGGCGCCGGCCTCCTACGAGCAGGCGATGCTGGGCATCCACGCCGCCCGCGCGCCGGACGCCCATTTCGGCCACATGATGTCCTCGTCGGAGGATGATTACTGGGGTGCGGTCGACAGCCTCTACACCGGCGTCACCGGCACGGTGCGGGAGGAACTGGGCTGGGGCCGCCTGGAACAGACCTGGCTGCAGAGCGGCTGGACGATGATCGCCGACGACCAGGGCGGCGTGCGCCGCGCGGCGGAGCAGTGGTCGCGCAGCTATCACGATTGGGGCGAGGTGAAGCAGCCCTGGCTGGACATGCTGCGCGACATCGTGCCGACCCGCCCCTTCGGTCCGGCGCTCTATTACAGCGTCAATGCCGAAAAGGCGATGAACGCGCTGGAACCGGCCGGCAACTCCATCGGCAACGCCTATCTCGGCGAGCTGCTGACGCCGATCACCAAGCTGCACGATGCCGGCGTGACCTTCGGCTATTACGTCAGCGACGCCGCCCTGCCGGCGATGACCAAGGCCGGCGCGCCCAGCGCCTGGATCATCCCGCAGGCGACCTACAACGGCAAGAACCTGTTCAGCGATGCCGAGATCGCCGCGCTGAAGGCCAAGGCCCCGGTGCTGATCGGCGACGAGGCGCTGACCTACAAGCACCCGCTGACCTTCACCGACAAGGACCCGGATGCCCAGATCACCGGCTACGGCTTCTACGACCAGAAGGACCGGCTGATCGTGGTCGCGTCCGACCGGGTGGATTTCAACGACACCGCGGCGCGCAAGTCGGTGGCGACCCATGTGGAACTGCAGCTGGCCAACGGCCACTACACGGTCCAGGACCTGATCCACAACACCACCCAGAGCTTCGACGTGGTGAACGGCATGGGCAGCTTCGACACCACCATCGACCGCTGGGACACCGGCGTCTACGCCATCACCCAGGACATGGTGGCGTAAGAGGGCGGCATAAGGCGGAACCGCACGGTTCGGGATGGGGACGGGGGCCCGCTTCGGCGGGGCTCCGTCCCCGCCTTTTTTCCGGCGCCCGAATTTTCCGGCTGGCGGCGGCTGTTTAAGAGTCTATATTATCTTCGCAGATGGGCGGTAATGGAACGGCCCCTAAAGTCGCAGTTTCTAATTGAAATTGATTTTTAAAAATGTTTCTCTTGCAGTATAGACGCGTTCTTTCAGCCGGTTCGTCTACGCCACCTCTCCACAAGTCGTCATCCACTGGCGCTCCACTCGACTTGACGGGGTTATCACTTCGCATGTCCGGTGCAAAAAAGCCCGATTACTGTTCACCTTTCAGGGCCGGGCTTCTCCTGCCGGGATGAGACTCTCTCCCTCTGAACCTAGAAGCCTTCCAAAAGTGATGAAGACAATGCCGTGAGTGCCGGATCATAGTTTGATCTAAATTCGATCGGACGAACGCGCACCCACCGATACAACGTGCATCGTCCATCGATTTCGCACATCGCGCCGGTTCGGCGCGGCGGCAGTCGACGGAGCAATCGCGACGGCTCGAACGGGGAGCCGAAGGCAAATCGCCGGACAGAGAAACCGGCAGCCCATATCGCCGCGCCGCCCTTGCCGCCCTACCGTACAGCGTCCGGGGGAGGAGCCCTTGCGGCCCGGCCGCGCGATGATGCTGCCCGCCATATCGTCCATTCCTGGGGGAGACGGACATGCCCGATCGCATCCGTGTGATTGTCCACAATCAAAGCCGATTGCTGCGTGAATCCATCCTGAACATCCTGGATGATTGCTTCGAGGTCATCGATCCGCAAAGCCGGCTTGCCACGGGGCTGTCCCCGAAGACGGCGTGGAACGGGCGGGCGAATGGGGCGGGCGACCGTTATGCCGCCGGCTTCTCCGCCAGCGGAGCGGTGGTCACGCTGGAACCGCCGGCCGGCAACGGCGGCACCGAGCGGGCCGGCGAACGGACTGCGGATATCGTGCTGTTCGATCTCGCCTCGTTGAAGACCGATGCCTGGAATTTCCGTAGCTGGTACGGCGAGGACGCCAAGCTGGCGATGATCGCGGACGAGTTCTCGGCCCACCACATGCGGATGGCGCTGCGTTTCGGCGTGCGCGGCTATCTCCTGAACCGGATGGCGCCGGCCGCCTTCGTCCTGTCCCTGCGCCTGATCCATGCCGGCGAACCGGTGGTGCCGGAGGAATGCTTCGACTATTTCTCGCCCACGGCACTCCGCCGCGGGGGCGAGGACGGGTCGGCGGCCCAGCATGAGTCCGAACTTCTGGGCTATCCCGGCCTCTACCCGCGCCATGCACGCATCCTGAAGCTGATCATGGACGGATGCAGCAACAAGGAGATCGCGCGCGAAATGCTGATGACCGAGGATCTGGTCAAGCTGCACGTGCGCCACATCATGCAGACCATCAACGTCCGCAACCGCACCCAGGCCGCCCTGTGGGCCGCCCAGAGCGGCATCATCCAGGAGATGGAGTATTTCCTGGAGCGGACCGTACCATAGGATCCGCTCCTTCGAAGCGTATCCTTGCGGGTTGGGGGCGCGTCGGCTATGCACCCTGCATGAGCGCCGACGCCTTTCCCGAATCCATCCGCCCCCATGCCTCCCCGCCCTCGGCATCCGAGGTGCGCCGTGCCACCGGCATCGGCGCCATCGCCATCCTGCTGTGGTCGACGGCGGCACTGCTGACCTCGCTGTCCAGCGCCATGCCGCCGCTGCAACTGGTGGCGGTCACCTTCGGGCTGGCCTTCCTGACCGGCAGCACCATCGCGGCGGTGCGCGGACGCAGCGTGCTGGGCGCGATGCGCCAGCCGCCGCCGGTCTGGCTGGTCGGGGTCGGCGGTCTGTTCGGCTACCATGCCTGCCTGTTCCTGGCCTTCCACCTCGCGCCGACGTCGGCCGTCGAGGTCAATCTGCTGAATTACCTCTGGCCGCTGTGCATCGTGCTGTTCTCCGCCCTGTTGCCTGGAGAAAGGCTGAAGCCCGGCCACGTCGCAGGCGCGCTGTGCGGGCTGGCCGGCACGGCGCTGATCGTCTCGGGGCGCGGCGGCGGTCTGCACCTGGATGGCGGCAATCTGGCCGCCTACGGCGCGGCCCTGGCGGCGGCGCTGATCTGGGGCGCCTATTCGGTGCTGTCGCGCCGCTTCGGCTCCGTCCCGACCGAGGCGGTGAGCGGTTTCTGTCTCGTCACCGCTCTGCTGGGCCTGACCGGGCACCTGCTGTTCGAGGAGGCGACCGTCTGGCCGCAGGAGATGCTGGGCTGGCTGGTCCTGCTGGCGCTCGGCATCGGACCGGACGGGCTGGCCTTCTTCGTGTGGGACCACGGGATGAAGCGCGGCGACATCCGGGCGCTGGGCGTGCTGTCATACGCCGTGCCGCCGGCCTCCACCCTGCTGCTGATCCTGTTCGGTCAGGCGAGCGGCGGCTGGACCGTCTGGGCCGCCTGCGCGCTGATCGCCGGCGGGGCGGTGATGGCCAGCTGGGACATGATCCGCGGCAAGTGACCTACTTCGCCGGCCGATCCCCCTGCGCTTCCGCCAGCAGCCATTGGCGGAATGCGGCGAAGGGCGGGTGGTTGGCCTTGCCGCGGGGATGGACCAGATAATAGGCCCGCGCGCTGCGGTGCGGCCGGTCGATGGCCGGGACCAGGGTGCCGTCCTCAAGCTCGGCGCGGACCAGCAGGGTCGGCAGCAGGGCGACGCCCAGCCCGGCCTCCGCCGCCTGGGCGGTCGTGGCGAACTGTTCGAACACCATGCCGGCACCGGGACGGGGCGCGAGGCCCTGGGCCGACAGCCACTCGTTCCAGGCGTCGGCGCGGGTGCTGGTGTGCAGCAGCGGCAGCGCCGGCAGGTCCGCCGGCTCCGCCACCGGGTGCGCCGCGAGGAAGGCGGGCGAGCAGACCGGCAGCACCTCCTCGTCCAGCAGATGGTCGCAGACGGCGTCGGGCCAGTCGCCGAAACCGTAATGGATGGCGGCATCCAGGTCGTGGAGGCGGAAATCGAAGGGCGCCAGCTTGGTGGTGAAGTGGATGGTCACCTGCGGGTGCGCCGCCTGGAAGGCCGGCAGCCGGGGCACCAGCCAGCGCGTGCCGAAGGTCGGCAGGATGGCGAGGTTCAGCACGCCGCCCTTGGGTGCGGCGATGGTCCGCACGGTGGCTGCCGCGATCTGGCGCAGCGCGTCGCGGATCGGATCCGCATAGAGCGCGCCGGTCGGGGTCAGCGTCACCCGCTGGCCCTTGCGGGTGAACAGCGCGGTGCCGATCTGGTCCTCCAGCGCCTTGACCTGCCGGCTGACCGCTCCCTGCGTCAGCGACAGTTCCGCCGCCGCCGCGGTGAAGCTGCCGGTGCGGGCCGCCGCCTCGAAGGCGGTCAGCATGCTCATGGAGGGGAGGAGGCGGCGCTGCAGATCCATGACCGCTTCATTACCAAAGCTCATGACGGCAGGAAAGAAAGTCGTTTGCGCTCTGGCGTGCGGCACGGCACGGTCGGTATCCTGGAGAACCGGAAAATTCCCATAGGCAGGGCGGGGCGGCATCGCGATGAAGACCGGTGGTCAGTTGATCGTCGAAGCGCTGGAGGCGCAGGGCGTACGGCGGGTGTTCGGCGTGCCGGGCGAGAGCTATCTCGCCGTGCTGGACGCCCTGCACGACAGCCCGATCGAAATGGTCGTCTGCCGCCACGAGGGCGGCGCGGCGATGATGGCGGAGGCGCAGGCGAAGCTGACCGGCCGTCCCGGCGTCTGCCTCGTCACCCGCGGTCCCGGCGCCACCAACGCCGCCTCCGGCATCCATGTCGCCCAGCAGGACGAAACCCCGCTGGTCGTGCTGGTCGGCCAGATCGAGCGCGGCATGCGCGGCCGCGACGCCTTCCAGGAGGTCGATTACGGCAAGCTGTTCGGCGGCATGTGCAAGTGGGTCGCCGAGATCGACAGCGCCGACCGCGTGCCGGAGATGATCTCCCGCGCCTTCCACACCGCGATGTCCGGCCGGCCCGGCCCGGTGGTGCTGGCCCTGCCGGAGGACACGCTGACCGAGACCGCGGCCGTCGCGGCAGCCCCGCGGGCGGAGCCGGTCGACAGCGCCCCCACCCCGGCCCAGCTGGCCTCCTTCGCCGATCTGCTGGGCAAGGCGGAAAAGCCGCTTCTGGTCGTCGGCGGCTCGCGCTGGACGGAGGAATCGGTCGCGGCGCTGCAAGTCTTCGCAGAGAAGCTGTCGCTGCCGGTGGCGGTCACTTTCCGCCGCCAGATGCTGTTCGACCATTGCCACCCCTTCTATGCCGGCGACATCGGGCTGGGCATCAACCCGAAGCTGACCGCCTTTGTGAGGGACAGCGACCTGCTGATCCTGCTGGGCGACCGCTTCTCCGAGGTGCCGTCGCAAGCTTACGACCTGCTCGGCATCCCCGATCCGGGCAAGGCGGTGGTCCACATCCACCCGGGTGCCGAGGAGATCGGCCGCGTCTATCGCCCGACCCTCGGCATGGTCGCCACCCCGGCCGCCTTCCTCGACGCGACGGCCGGCATGCCCGTGACGGCCAAGCCCGGCTGGGCCGCCCGTGCCGAGGCGGCGCATGCCGCCTACGAGGCCTGGAGCACCCCGCCCGACGCCAGTCCCGGCGACGTGCAGATGGGCCGCATCATGGCCTGGCTGGACGAGCGGCTGGAGCATGACGCCGTCTTCACCAACGGCGCCGGCAACTACGCCACCTGGATTCACCGCTTCCACCGCTTCCGCCGCTTCGGCACGCAGGTCGCGCCCGTCTGCGGCTCCATGGGCTACGGCCTGCCCGCCGCCATCGCCGCCAAGCTGCAGCACCGCACCCGCGACGTGCTGTGCTTCGCCGGCGACGGCTGTTTCCAGATGACGGGGTTGGAGTTCGGCACCGCCGTGCAGGAAGGCGCCGCCGTGATCGTGCTGCTGATCGACAACGGCATGTACGGCACCATCCGCATGCATCAGGAGCGCGAGTATCCCGGCCGCGTGTCCGGCACGATGCTGAAGAACCCGGATTTCGCCGCCTTCGCCCGTGCCTATGGCGGCCATGGCGAGACGGTGGAGACCACCGACCAGTTCGCCCCGGCCTTCGAGCGCGCCCGCGCGTCGGGCCTGCCGGCGATCATCCACATCAAGCTCGACCCCGAAGCCCTGACCCCAAGCCGGACCCTGTCCGAAATCCGTGCGGCGGGGAAGGGGAAGTGATTTAGGAACCCTAGCCCTCTCCCGCCCCGGGAGAGGGAGGGGCCCCACGAAGTGGGGAGGGTGAGGGGGCGTCCAAGAATCATGAACCGCATGGTTACTTGCACTCCCCCTCACCCTTCCCGCCGCTTCGCGGCGGGCCCCTTCCCTCTCCCGGGACGGGAGAGGGACCATCCAACGCCTCGCTTTTTCACCCAAGGAGCCACCCCGGTGCAGCACAGCGACATCCTCTCCCGTTTCGGCCTGACCTCCAGCGGAGCCGGGCTCACCGCCCGGTCGCCGGTCGACGGCGCCACGCTCGCCACGGTGGCGGAGACCGCGCCGTCGCAGGTGTCGGACATCGTCGCCAACGCCGCCCGCGCCTTCGAGGCGTGGCGCTCGGTGCCGGCCCCGCGCCGCGGCGAGCTGGTCCGCCTGCTGGGCGAGGAACTGCGCGCCGCCAAGGAGGATCTCGGCCGTCTGGTTTCGCTGGAAGCCGGCAAGATCTACCAGGAAGGCCTGGGCGAAGTGCAGGAGATGATCGACATCTGCGACTTCGCCGTCGGCCTGTCGCGCCAGCTCTACGGCCTGACCATCGCGTCGGAGCGCCCGGGCCACTCGATGCGCGAGACCTGGCACCCGGCCGGCCCCTGCCTCGTCATCTCCGCCTTCAACTTCCCGGTGGCGGTGTGGTCGTGGAACGCGGCGCTGGCGCTGGTCTGCGGCGACCCGGTCGTCTGGAAGCCGTCGGAGAAGACCCCGCTGACCGCCGCCGCCTGCCAGGTGATCTTCGATCGCGCCGTCGCCCGCTTCGGCGATGCGCCGGCCAACCTGTCCCAGGTCGTCCAGGGCGGCCGTGAGATCGGCGAGGCGCTGGTCGCCCACCCCGGCTTCCCCATCGTCTCGGCCACCGGCTCCACCCGCATGGGCCGCGAGGTCGCCAAGGTGGTGGCGGAGCGTTTCGGCCGCTCGATCCTGGAGCTGGGCGGCAACAACGCCATGATCGTGGCGCCGTCGGCCGATCTCGACATGGCGCTCCGCGCCATCCTGTTCTCCGCCGTCGGCACCTGCGGCCAGCGCTGCACCACGCTGCGCCGGCTGATCGTCCACCGCTCGGTCAAGGACCAGCTGCTGCCGCGCCTGAAGGCGGCCTATGCTTCCGTGTCGATCGGCAGCCCACTGGAGTCCGGCGTGCTGATGGGTCCGCTGGTCGACGCCGACGCCTTCAAGGCGATGCAGCGCGCGCTGGAGTCGGCGAAGGCCGAGGGCGGCACGGTGACGGGCGGGGAGCGCACGCTGACCGACCGCTTCCCCGACGCCTTCTACGTCACCCCCGCCATCGTCGAGATGCCGGCCCAGACCGACGTGGTCCGGCACGAGACCTTCGCGCCGATCCTCTACGTCCTGACCTACGACACGCTGGAGGAGGCCATCGCGCTGCAGAACGCGGTGCCGCAGGGCCTGTCTTCCTGCATCTTCTCCACCGACATCCGTGAGACGGAGCGTTTCCTGTCGGCCGCCGGGTCCGACTGCGGCATCGCCAACGTCAACATCGGTCCCAGCGGTGCGGAGATCGGCGGCGCCTTCGGCGGCGAGAAGGAGACCGGCGGCGGCCGCGAATCCGGCTCCGACTCCTGGAAGGCCTACATGCGCCGCCAGACCGCGACGGTGAACTACTCCTCCGCGCTGCCGCTGGCCCAGGGCATCAAGTTCGAGATCATGGGCTGATCGTATCTGTCCCGCGGCGTCATCGCCCCTTGCGACCGGCACCGCCCGGCGCGACACTTCCGCCATGAACGGTCGGGAGCATGGGGCGATGGCGGACGCGGCAGC
The DNA here is from genome assembly GCF_015390205.1 of Azospirillum sp. INR13. NCBI lineage: Bacteria > Pseudomonadati > Pseudomonadota > Alphaproteobacteria > Rhodospirillales > Azospirillaceae > Azospirillum > Azospirillum sp. INR13. The sequence goes on along the minus strand of NZ_VUOI01000009.1, from coordinate 128,220 downwards.
TCATACGCTTCTGGCACGCCTGCAGGCCCTGCGGGCGGCGCCGGAACCGCTGGCCGCGCTGCTGGCCGATCTCCGCGGGATCGAGCATGGCGGCGATCCGCGCTTTTCCATGACACTCGACCATTATCTGGAAAGCTGGCTGGGCAGCCAGCCGCGCGAGGTGTTCCGGCTCGCCGGCCCCCGCCTGCTGATCCTTGCCCCGGCCGAAGCCGCCCCGCTGCTCGACGCCGGGGCCAGGGCGCTGGCGCACACCCTGTCGTCGCACGGTTTCGGCACGCTCCATACCGTTCGCTACGACATGGCGACGGAAGGCGAGCGCCTGTTCACCGACCTGTTTCCCAACGACGCCACCGCAGCCCTGCGCGAAGCGGCCGAACACGCGCCGACCGCGGCGCTCGCCCATCTGCTGGAGGTGGAGCGGGTTCTGCACGGCGCCGACATCGACAGCATCGTGCGCGAACAGCCGGTCTGGTCCTTTGCCGACAGCCTCGCCGATGGCCGTCCGGCGGTGGTCACCACCGAACTGGCCATATCGCTGGAAGAGCTGGAATCGCGGCTTTCCCTGTCGCTGCGCCGCGATTCCTGGCTGCGCCACGAGGTGGCGGTGCGGCTCGACCGCGGGCTGTTGCGCCATATCGCCCGTGATCGCAGCCGCGATCCCCGCCCCTTCGCCGTCGACCTGCACACCGCCACCGTGCTGGACGACGGCTTCGACGAATTGGCGCGCGCGATTCCCGCGGAGATGCGCGGCCGGATCACCGCCGAGCTTCCCTGCTGGGAACTTTCGCTGGCCCCGGCGCGGGTGGTCGCGGCGGCCGGACGGTTGGCCGACTCCGGCTTCGCGGTGGCGTTGGACCATGTGCCGATGGCGGCGCTGGCCGGGCTGGAACTCGGCGGACTGGAGCCTGCTTTCATCAAAACCCAGTGGATCCGCGGAGCCACCGGCGCCGCCGATCTGCTGACCGCCGCCGTGGAGCGTTTCGGCGCCGGGCGGCTGGTCCTCTGGCGCTGCGACGAGCCGGCGGCGCTGGAAACCGGTCACGCAGCCGGGGTCGCCCTGTTCCAGGGCCGCGCGGCGGATGCCGCCTCCGTCGCACCCTGGCACCCGAGCGAGAGCGTGCCGCGCCCCGCGGCGGAGGAGCCGGAAGAGCCGGCCCCAACCCTTGTGGAAACGGCTGACCCCGCCCCGCCCCCCGGCCTGCTCGGCCGCCTGTTCGGGCGCGGCTGACCGCCGCAGGACATTGACGCTTCCAATGAGCCGATTGTCCTGAAAGCCCCTCTCCCCTTGCGGGCTATGGGATTCACACAATTCCAGGCATCGCTAAGCTTCCGAGACAAAAGGAACTTTGCGTCATCCCCGCGAAGGCGGGGATCAAGGAAACTCCGCAGATCAGCGGCGGATGTGGCTGGATTCCCGCCTTCGCGGGAATGACGGCCGACAAGATTGCTTTATTTCAACGTCTTAAGTGACGCTGAGATGTGTGAATGCCATAGCCCCTTGCGGGAGAAGGGCTTCCTGGCCTTGCCGACCTCACCCTACGCACCCACTGCCCCCCGATTGACAGCCGGTCATTACGGGTTCCTAATAGTTAAAATGTCAATGAACGACGAAGGCGTCGGATGTCCATCCAAGCGCCCGGCCAAGCGCCCGCCAAGCCCGCGCCCTCCGCGGCGTCCTCCCGTCCCACCCGCCTGTTGAATGCGACGGCCATCGGCCTTTTCGGTGCGGTCGGCCTGCTGTCCTACATCGGCCTCGGCCATGGGATGGAGGCTCTGTGGAACCCGACCGGCGCCGTCATCATCACCGGCGGCATCGCCGTGTCCGCCCTGATGGCCTTCCGGGCGAGCGAGCTGCGCGCCGCCCTCGCCGCCCTGCGCACCATCTTCCGCGACGACGAGTCCATCGCCACCGACATCGCGGAACTGGTTGCCTTCGCCCGGCTCTACCAGCGCGGCCAGATCCAGCGGGCGGAGGAGCAGGGCACCAGGGCCGGCAGCCCGTTCCTGCGGCTGGGCCTTCAGCTGATCGCCGACGGCACGCCGGTCAACGACATCCTGCATGTGATGAACTGGCGCATCCAGAAGCTGATCGAACGGGAATCGGTTCAATCGCGCCTGTTCCGCACGCTGGCCGGTCTGGCCCCCGCCTTCGGGCTGCTGGCGACGCTGGTCGGGCTGATCGGCATGATGGCGCAGCTGGGAACCGCCACCATCGCCCAGGTGGGCGAGCACATGTCGGTCGCGCTGGTGGCGACGCTCTATGGCGTGGTGTTGGCCAACCTCGTCTTCAAGCCGATCGCCATCAAGCTGGAACAGCGCACCGCACGCCGGGTGGCGATGCTGAACGTGCTGCTGGAGGGCATCATCCTGGTGCGGCTCGGCCGCTCGCCGACGGTGATCGCCGACGCGCTGGCCGAGTTCGTGCGCGAGCGCGGGGACGAACTCCATGGCACCTCGTGACGACAGGCCCGCGAACGGCGGCATCGCGCCGGATGACACGGGGGATCTCGCCTCTCCGACCTGGGCGACCGGCTTTGGGGATGGTGGCGGGGCCGGCAACGGCATGCGCAAGCCGGCGCGGAGGAGGATCAGGAGATCTGGCTGCTCAGCTACTCCGACCTCGTCACGCTGCTGCTGTCGGTGTTCGTCATGCTGCTGGCGATCACCAGCCTGAAGGACCAGCTGCCGACCACGCCGCAGCCGGAAACTCCGGCATTGTCGCAGCCGGCCACGCTTCCCGCACCCCGGCCGCTCCCGCCCCTCTTCGACGAACCGGTCCCGCAAGCCGAGCCTGCTGCGCCGGCAGCCGATGCCGTGCCGCCCGACCCGCGGCCGCGCCTGGACGATGGCGAGGTGGCGGTGACGGCGCCCGACCGGGTGGCGGAGCGCTGGCGCGAGACGCTGGCGGGATTGGGCGTGCCGCGCAGCGTGGCGGTCGACGTGCGGCAGAACCGGGTCGGCATCGTCATCGGCGAAGGCATCCTTTTCGCTCCCGGACAGGCGGAACTCACGCCGGGCGGCGACGGGCTGCTGCGCCGGCTGGCCGCGACGCTGGCGGCCACCCGTGGCGACATCGTGGTGGAGGGGCACAGCGACTCCACGCCGATCGGCAACCGCCGCTTCCCCTCCAACTGGGAGCTGTCGGGCGGCCGGGCGGCCAGCGTGGTGCGGCGGCTGATCGAACTGGGGGTTCCGCCGGACCGGCTGTCGGCGGTGGGCTTCGCCGATACCCGGCCGCTCTCCACCGGAACCGACCCTGTCTCGATGGCGCGCAACCGCCGCGTCGCCATCACCATCCAGGCTGATGGCCTCCCGGATGGTCTCCCGGCGGCACAGGAGCCCGGCCGGGCGATTCCATAGGGGCAGGGTTTGATTTGACGCAATGCCGCAACGCAACGAAGGGGGCTATGCTGGGATCCGGTGGTCGATCTGGTTGACGCATTGCCCTCCACCCCCCACGGCGCCGCCCCACGGGAGAAATCCACGGGAGCATCCAGGCGCCCCTTCCCCCGCCCGCCGGGGAAGGCCGGGTGGGGCCTCGATGCAGTAGCACTGCCGCAGCAGTGCCGGGGCACTGCCGTAACCGCGACCATCCTGCACGGTTCCCGTTCCGCCCAATCGGCCGGAGTGACCATGTCCGTTAAACCTTCCACGCAAGCGCCTGCCGATCCGCCTGCCGCCCCGGACTCCGGCTTGGCTCCAGGCCGCGTCGTCGCGGTCCGTGGTTCCGTCATCGACATCCGCTTTCCGAAACCGCACTGCCGCCGCTGTTCGACGCGGTGGAAATCCTGTGGGACGGTCCCGAGCGGCTGGTGGCGGAGGTGCAGAGCCATCTCGACGCCGCCACCTTGCGGGCCATCGCGCTGCAGGGCACCTCCGGCCTGCGGCGGGGCACACCGGCCCGCTCCACCGGCGGCCCGCTGACCGCCCCGGTGGGCGAGGCGGTGCTGGGCCGGCTGATCGACGTCATGGGGCTGGCACGCGACGACGGGCCGGAACTGCCGCCCGAAACGCTGCGCGCGCCGATCCACCGCCCGCCTCCGCCGCTGGCCCGGCGCAGCCCGCGCCGCGACCTGATGGAGACCGGCATCAAGGTGATCGACCTGCTGGCCCCGCTGGCCCGCGGCGGCAAGGCCGCAATGTTCGGCGGCGCCGGGGTCGGCAAGACCGTGCTGGTGATGGAGTTGATCCGCAAGATGGTGGAGCGCCACACCGGCATCTCCGTCTTCGCCGGCATCGGCGAGCGCTCCCGCGAGGGGCAGGAGTTGTGGGAGGAGATGAAGCGCTCCGGCGTGCTCGACCGCACCGCGCTCGTCTTCGGCCAGATGAACGAGCCGCCGGGTGCGCGCTGGCGCGTCGGCCTGACCGCGCTGACCATCGCTGAGCATTTCCGCGACGAGGAAATGCTGGACGTGCTTCTGCTGATGGACAACGTCTTCCGCTTCGTCCAGGCCGGCGCCGAGGTGTCGGGGCTGCTGGGCCGCCTGCCGTCGCGCGTCGGCTACCAGCCCACGCTGGCCAGCGAGATCGCCGAGCTTGAGGAACGGGTGGCCTCCACCCCCGGCGCGGTGGTGACGGCGATCCAGGCGGTCTATGTCCCGGCCGACGACTTCACCGATCCCGCGGTGGCGGAGCTGTTCAGCCATCTCGACAGCTCCATCGTGCTGTCGCGCGCCATGGCGGCGGAGGGGCTCTATCCGGCGGTGGATCCGCTGAGTTCCACCTCCAGCCTGCTCGATCCGCTGGTGGTGGGGGAGGCGCATTACCGGCTGGCGGAGGATGTGCGCAAGACCATCGCCCATTACCGCGAACTGCAGGACGTCATCGCTTTGCTGGGCATGGAGGAGCTGAGCGCCGCCGACCGTCTGGCCGTGGGCCGCGCCCGCCGCCTGCAGCGTTTCCTGACCCAGCCCTTCCTGGTGACGGAGGCCTTCACCGGCCATGGCGGCGTCAGCGTGCCGCTGGAAGAGACGCTGAAGGGCTGCCGCGCCATCCTGGACGGCGAAGGCGACGACTGGGCCGAAAGCGCCTTCTTCATGACCGGCACCCTGGATCAGGTGCGCGACCGCGCCGGGAGGATGGGATGAACGAGAATCCGGGAATATCCCCCTCTCCCCCCGGGGAGAGGGTCGGGGTGAGGGGGAAGCGCTGCGGGATTTTCCCAAAGGTCCCGCCACGTATCCCCCTCACCCTAACCCTCTCCCCAGGGGGGAGAGGGGATCAAGGCGTGGGCGGGCGGAAGAGTTGTCCCTCATCGTCACCACCCCCACTTCCGTCGCCGCGCAGCTCACCGGCCTCCGTCACCTGCGGGCGGAAGATGCCAGCGGCGCTTCGGCATCTGGCCCGGCCATGCCGACCTGCTGACCGCCCTGGCGATCTCCGTCATCAGCTGGCGCACCGCCGACGGCCGCGAAGGCCATTGCGCCGTGCGCGGCGGGGTGCTGACCATCCGGGACGGCGCCCGGATCGCGGTGGCGACGCGCGAGGCGGTGGTCGGCGACGACCTCCACGCCCTGGAACGCGACGTGCTCGCCCGCTTCCGCCGCGACCCGCGAGGAGGAGGGGGATGCGCGCAGCGGCGCCCGCCGCATGCATCTGGCCGCGATCCGCCACATCCTCGCCTATCTGCGCCCCGACCGCCGCCCCAATACCCCCTTCGCCCCCACTCCCGACGGCGGGGAGGAGGCGCCATGACCGACGACAAGGATCCGCTTCCCGGCAGCGTCCGCCGCCATCGCGAACGGCGGGAGCGCTGGGTCCGCGAGGGCGAACGGCCGATGGGCCGCAACCTCGCCCTGATCGGCGCGCTGGGCTGGCTGGTGATCGTGCCGACGCTGGCCGGCCTGTTCGCCGGGCGCTGGCTCGACGAACGGGCGGGCGGCGGGATTTTCTGGACGGCGGCGCTGCTGTTCGCGGGCGTGGTGCTCGGCGGATGGCTCGCCTGGACCCGTATCGAGCAGGAGCGTTGACGCGATGACCGCCCCCCATCTTCTTCCCATCCTGGCCGGGGCGCTGGCGGGGCTGGCGTTGGGAACCCTGTTCTTCCGCGGTCTGGCCGCGACCGCCCGGCTCTATGTGGCGGGCGGAGTCCGGCGGGCGGTTCCGCTCTATCTGCTGCGGCTGGCCGCCGCCACCGCCGGCTTCACCATAGCTGCCCTGTGGGGCGGGGCGGAGGCGCTGCTGGCGATGCTGGCCGGGTTCCAGCTGGCCCGCAGCCTCGTGGTCCGGCGCGAAAAGCGGGTGGAGGCGGAAACGCCATGACGGACTCGCCCCTGACGACGCCGGTTGTCTTCCTGCTGGGACCGGTCCCGGTCACCCTGCCGGTCGTCGTCACCTGGGGACTGATGACGGTCATGACGCTGGGCGCATCGCTGGCGACGCGGCGCCTGCGGGTGGAGCGGCCCGGCCGCGTCCAAACCGTGCTGGAGTTGGTGGTGGAGACCCTGCGCCGGCAGATCGCCGAGACGATGCAGGCCGACGCCACGCCCTTCCTGCCGCTCCTGGGCACGCTGTTCCTCTATCTGGCGGTCGCCAACCTGTCCGGGCTGGTGCCGGGGCTGAAGGCGCCGACCGCCTTTCTGGAGACGGCGGCGGCGCTGGCGCTGGTCGTGCTTCTTGCCTCCCAGGCGCTGGGCATCCGCCGTCGCGGCCTGTGGCCCTACCTGAAGGGCTTCGCCCACCCCACCCCGCTGCTGCTGCCGCTGAACATCCTGTCGGAGCTGACGCGCGCCTTCTCGCTGTCGGTCCGCCTGTTCGGCAACGTGATGAGCGGGGAGTTCGTCATCGCCATCGTGCTGTCGCTGGCCGGCCTGTTCGTGCCGGTGCCGCTGATGGCGCTGGAGCTGCTGCTGGGCCTCGTGCAGGCGTACATCTTCACCGTGCTGGCCGCGGTCTTCATCGGCGGCGCGGTCGGGACAATAGAAAAGGGGTAGGAATCATGGACGTCCATTCGATCAGCATCCTCGGTGCCGCGCTGGCCGTCTCGGTCGGCGCCATCGGGCCGGCCCTGGCGGAGGGACGCGCCGTCGCCGCCGCGATGGAGGCCATCGCCCGCCAGCCGGAAGCCGCCAACACCCTGTCGCGCACCCTGTTCGTCGGCCTGGCGATGATCGAGACGATGGCGATCTACTGCCTCGTCGTGGCGCTGCTTCTGCTGTTCGCCAACCCCTTCGCCTGACCGCGGCAACTCCGGAGCCCGTCATGCACATCGACGGTTGGACGATCCTGCTCCAGGCGGTCAATTTCCTGATCCTGGTCTGGCTTCTGCGCCGCTTCCTCTACCGCCCGGTCCTGGCGGTGATCGCCGAGCGGCAGGCCGCCACCGAGCGCGTCCGCACCGAGGCGGAGGCCGCGCGCCGAGCCGCCGAAGCCGCGCGCCGGACCCTGGAGGACCAGCGCGCAACCCTGCCGGCCGAACGCGACCGCCTGATCGCCGCCGCCCGCGCCGAGGCGGAGGCCGAACGCGCCGCCCTGCTCGATAAGGCCAGGGCCGAAGCAGACCATGCGCTGGAGGAGGCGCGCGCCCGGCTGGCCGAGGAGCGGGCGCAGGCGCTGGGCGCCCTGCAACGCCACGCCGCCGATCTCGGCACCCAGTTGGCGACCCGCCTGCTGCGCGACGCCCCGGCACGCGCCCTGACCCGTCCCTTGCTGGAGGAGGCCTGCGCCGCGCTGGAGGCGCTGCCCGCCGCCCAGCGCCATGCCCTGGCGGATGGGACCGATCCGGTGCCGGTACGCATCGTCGCGGCAGGCCAGTTGCCGGACGAGGATGCCGCCCGCGCCCGCGACCGGCTGGCGGACGCCTTGGGCCGGCCGGTGGCGCTGGAACTGACCGAGGACCCGTCGCTGATCGCCGGTGTGGAGCTGCATTTCGCCCACAGCGTCGTCCGCCGCAGCTGGAAACAGACGCTGGCCGAGGCGAAGGAGGAGATGACCCGTCATGACTCCGCAAGAACCGATGCCGACCCCGTCGCTTGAGGACGCGCTCGACGCCTGGATGCCGGGCGCGCTGCGCCGGCTGGACGGGCTGGACACCGCCGCGCGGCTGGAATCGGTCGGGCGGGTGGAGTCGGTCGGCGACGGCATCGCCCATGTCTCCGGCCTGCCCGATGTGCGGGTGGACGAGCTTCTGCTGTTCCCCGGCGGGGTCGCCGGGCTCGCCATGGACCTGGATGACCGGATCGGCTGCATCCTGCTGGGCGATGCCACGCAGGTCGCCGCCGGCGGCACCGTCCACGGCACCGGAACGATCCTGCGCGTGCCGGTCGGCGACAGGCTGATGGGGCGGGTGGTCGATCCGCTCGGCAACCCGCTGGACGACGGTCCGCCCATCGAGGCCGACGGGTGGGAGCCGGTGGAGCGTCCCGCTCCGACCATTGCCGAGCGCGCGGCGGTGTCCGAACCGCTGCTGACCGGCACCGCGGTGATCGACGCCATGTTTCCGCTCGGCCGCGGCCAGCGCGAGCTGCTGATCGGCGACCGCGCCACCGGCAAGACCGCCATCGCGGTGGACGCAATCCTCAACCAGACCGACGGGGATGTGTATTGCGTCTATGTCGCCGTCGGCCAGAAGGCGTCCGGCCTGCGCGCGGCCATCGAAGCGGTGCGCCAGGGCGGCGCCGCGGCGCGCACCCTGTTCGTCATCGCCGCCGCCGATTCCGCCCCCGGCCTGCAATGGCTGGCGCCCTATGCCGGCTTCACCATGGCCGAGCATTTCCGCGACAGCGGCCGCCACGCCCTGGTGATCGTCGACGACCTGACCAAGCATGCGGCGGTCCACCGCCAGCTCTCGCTCCTGCTGCGCCGCCCGCCGGGGCGGGAGGCCTATCCGGGCGACGTCTTCTACCTGCACAGCCGCCTGCTGGAACGCGCCGCCAAGCTCAGCCCGGCCAGGGGCGGCGGGTCACTGACCGCGCTGCCCATCGCCGAGACCCAGGGCGGCAACCTGTCGGCCTACATCCCGACCAACCTGATCTCCATCACCGACGGTCAGGTCTGCCTCGACGCCAAGCTGTTCTACGAGGGTCAGAAGCCGGCGGTCGACATCGGCCGCAGCGTGTCGCGCGTCGGCGGCAAGGCCCAGCCGCCGGCCCTGCGCACCCTGGCCGAACCGCTGCGGCTCGACTACGCCCAGTTCCTGGAGCTGGAGGTCTTCACCCGCTTCGGCGGTCTGGTGGACGAGCGGACGCGCAAGGCGGTGGAGCACGGCCGGCGCATGCGGGCCCTGCTGGCGCAACGGCACCTGTCGCCCCGCCCGCTGGCAGTCCAGGCGGCGCAACTGCTGGCGCTGGCCGACGGCACGCTGGACCGGCTGCCGCTGGAAGCGATGCCGCGCTTCCAGACGGCACTGGCGGGTCTGGTTGCCGCCCGCCCGCCGCATATCGGCGAGACGCTGGACGACGACGCCAAGGCGGCCCTGCGCGACCTGATCGCGCAGGCTGTTTCGGGCTTCACCGGAGCGGCGCCATGACCGAACGGCTGGCGGAGGTCGAGGCACGCCGCGCCAGCGTGCAGGATCTGGAGGCAGTGACCGACGTCATGCGCTCTCTTGCCGCCATGCGGCTGCAGCAGGCGCTGGGCACGCTGGCCGGCACCCGCGCCTATGCCGAGGTGATCGCCGGGGCACTGGCCCAGGCCGCAGCCTTGCTGGACGACGCGCCGCCGCACTGGCCGGTCAACGGACACGGCCAGTGCGCCTGGGTGCTGTTCACGCCGGAGCACGGCTTCGTCGGCGCTTTCGCCGAAAAGCTGGTCGATGCGGCGCTGGCGGCGCCACCGGGCTGCGCATTGTGGGTAGCGGGGTCGCGCGGCGCCGTCCTGCTGGAGGAACGCGGCCGTCCGCCGGCCTGGAGCACGGCGATGGCGACCAACACCGACGCCGTCACCGCCACCGCCCGGCGCATCGCCGAGGCACTCTACCTCGCGGCGGCGGACGGGCGGCTGGGCCGGGTGGAGCTGCTCTACGGCCGGACCAACGCGGGTGCGCCGCCGGAACTGGTGCGCCGGCCGCTGCTGCCGCTCGGCCTGCCGCGGGACGGCGCCCGGACGGTGCCGCCGCTGATCAACATGCCGCCCCGCAACCTGATCGCCCGGCTGGTGGACGAGTATGTCTTCGCCCTGCTCGCCGATGCCGCGATGGAGAGCTTCGCCGCCGAGAACGCCGCGCGCCTCTCCACCATGATGACGGCCCGCCACAACATCGAAACCACGCTGGACGAACTGACCGCGACGGCACGCCACCTGCGCCAGGAACAGGTCACGAATGAACTGATCGAACTGGTGTCGGGAGCCGAGGCGATGGGGTAACGCGCGAGGTCCGCTGCCATAGTCCCTTCTTCCCCTGGAGAATCCCTTCTCCCCCTGGGGAGAAGGTTAGGATGAGGGGGTTCGGCGCAGCCGAAGAAATCCTCGAAGCGGCCCCCCTCACCCCGACCCTCTCCCCGGGGGGGAGAGGGAGACACAGGAGGGAACCGCAAACGCCACCAGCAGTTCCGCCGCCACCAGCGCCGCGATCACCTCCGGCCGCTTGTCGCCGGTCAGCGCCGCACCGATTGGGCAGGTCAGCCGCTCCAGCGCACTCACGTCCCGCCCGCGCGCCTTGAACCAGCGCTCGAACTTGGCGCGCTTCGTCGCCGAGCCGATCATCCCGACATAGGCGGCGTCGCCCCGGCGCAGCGCCGCCTCGGCAATCTCGAAATCCAGGGCGTGGCTGTGGGTCAGCACCAGATAGCCCGCCCCGGCCGGTGCCCCCGCCAGCGGGTCGAGCGGGCTGTCGGTCAGGATGCGCTCCACCCCCGCCGGATCGTCTCGGGGAACTCCTGCGCCCGGCCGTCGATCCACTGCAGGCGCAGCGGCAGCGGCGCGAAGGCTGTCGCCATGGCCCGTCCGACATGGCCGGCCCCGAACAGCAGCAGCGTCGGCCCGCGCCTCCCGCGCCCGGTTCTCCCGTTCCTGCAACGCGGCGACGGTGCCGTCGTCGGCCCGCTCCAGCCGCAGCACGACATGCCCGCCGCAGCACTGGCCGGTCGCCGGCCCCAGCGGAAGGTCTAGCGTCTCAAGGTGAGTGCCGTCCTCCAGCATCCGCCGCGCGGTGGCGATGGCGGTCCATTCCAGCCGTCCGCCGCCGACTGTGCCGGCGCAGGCCTCCCGCCCCACCAGCATGCCGGCCCCCTCCTCCCGCGGGGTGGAGCCGCGCGCCTCGGCGACGGTGACGAGGATGGCGGATGCGCCCTGGGACAGCCAGTCGGAGAGGGTGGTGGAGAGGGAGGTCATGCCGGTTCGGGGGAGAGTGGCAAGGTGTCTTGCCCCCTCCCCGACCCTCCCCCGCTTTCAGCGGGAGAGGGGGCCTTTTGCGAGGCGGCGGCAGTTCCCTCCACCGCCAACGGCGGGGGAGGGTTAGGGAGGGGGCATTCGCCGCCATTTCGCACCCGCTCCCGCAGTCCCGCGATGCAGCTCAACACCCGCTCCGGCGTGGCGGGCGCGTCCAGCCTCGGGCAAATCCGGTGCCCGGCGACACTCGCCACCGCATCGGACAGCGCGTGGAACACCGACATGCCCAGCATGAAGGGCGGCTCGCCCACCGCCTTGGAGCGGAAGATGGTGTCCTCGCGGTTCGGCGCATTCTCCAGCAGCGCGACGTTGAAGATGCGCGGACGGTCCGAACAGGCCGGGATCTTATAGGTGCTGGGCGCATGGGTGCGCAGGCGGCCCTGCCCATCCCACCACAGCTCCTCCATGGTCAGCCAGCCCATGCCCTGGACGAAGCCGCCCTCGATCTGCCCCTTGTCGATGGCCGGGTTCAGCGACCGGCCGCAGTCGTGCAGGATGTCCACCCGGTCGACGACATACTCGCCGGTCAGCGTGTCCACCGTCACCTCGGCGCAGGCCGCCCCATAGGCAAAGTAATAAAACGGCGTGCCGCGCCCCGCCGCCCGGTCCCAATGGATCTTCGGCGTCTTGTAGAAGCCGGTTGCCGACAGCTGCACCCGCGCCATATAGGCGGCACGGACCAGATCGGCAAAGCTCATGTCCTGGTCGCCGACCAGCACCCGGTTGCGCTCGAACCGCACCGCGTCCGGCGCCACGTCCCATTTCTCCGCCGCGAAGGCGACCAGCCGCTCCCTGATGGTGCGGGCCGCCGCCTGCGCCGCCTTGCCGTTCAGGTCGGAGCCCGACGACGCCGCGGTGGCGGAGGTGTTGGGCACCTTGCCGGTGCTGGTGGCGGTCGCCCGGATGGTGGAGATATCGACCTGGAACTCCTCCGCCACCACCTGGGCGACCTTGGTGTAGAGCCCCTGCCCCATCTCGATGCCGCCATGGTTCAGCTGGATGCTGCCGTCGGTGTAGACATGGACCAGCGCGCCGGCCTGATTGTAATGGCTGGCGGTAAAGGAAATGCCGAACTTCACCGGCGTCAGTGCCAGACCCTTGCGCAGGATGCGGCTCTTGGCATTGAAAGCGTGGATTTCCTCCCGGCGCGCCCAATAGCCGCTGCTGTCCTCCAACTGCGCCACCAGTTCGGGCAGGATGTTGTCGGTGACGGTCTGGTGATAGGGCGTCAGGTTGCGGCCATCCCTCTCGGGATCGGTGCCGTAGAAGTTCCGCTTGCGGATCTCCAGCGGGTCCTTGCCCAGCGCGAAGGCGATCTCGTCGATCACCCGTTCCGCCGCGACCATGCCCTGTGGACCGCCGAAGCCGCGGAACGCGGTGTTGGACACCGTGTTGGTCTTCAGCGGCAGCGATTCCAGCCGCGCCGCCGGATAGAAATAGCCGTTGTCGGCATGGAACAGCGCGCGGTCGGTCACCGGCCCCGACAGGTCGGCGGCATAGCCGGCCCGTGCGGCGAACAGCATGTCGACGCCCTGGATCAGCCCGCTGTCGTCGAAGCCGACGCGATAGTCGATCTCGAAATCATGACGCTTGCCGGTGACCTGGAAATCGTCGTCGCGGTCGGGACGCAGCTTGGCGGCGCGGCCGGTGCGCTTGGCGATCAGCGCGGTGCAGGCGGCGAACAGGTTCGACTGCGTCTCCTTGCCGCCGAAGCCGCCACCCATCCGCCGAACCTCCACCGTCACCGCGGCGTCCGGCACGTCCAGCACATGGGCGACGATGTGCTGCACCTCCGTCGGGTGCTGGGTGGAGACATGGATCAGCACCTCCTGGTCCTCGCCGGGCACCGCCATGGCGATCTGGCTTTCCAGGTAGAAATGCTCCTGCCCGCCGATGGCGAGCCGCCCCTCCACCCGGTGCGGCGCCCCGGCTAGCGCCGCATCGGCGTCGCCGACCCGCAAGGTCATCGGCGGGGTGACCAGCGTCCGTTCGCCGTCGCGGGCGGCGGCGATGGTCAGGACGGCCGGCAGCTCCTCATACTCGACCACCGCCAGCCTGGCGGCACGGCGGGCCTGATCGCGGGATTCGGCAGCGACGGCGAAGATGGGTTGCCCGACATGCTCGACCAGGGTCGAGGCGAACAGCGGCTCGTCATGCTTGCCCATGCAGCCGATATCGTTCACCCCAGGCACGTCGCCGGCGGTGAAGACCGCGACCACGCCCGGGGCCTGCCGCACCGGCGACAGGTCGATGGAGCGGATGCGCGCATGCGCCCGGCTGCTCAGCCCCAGATAGACGTGCAGCAGCCCGGCCGGCTCGGCGATGTCGTCGACATAGACCGCTTCGCCGCTGACATGCTTGTGTGCGCTTTCATGCCGGCGCGACTCATGCACGGCGCCCTCGATCCGGGCCGGGGCGGCAGGCGTGATGGGGGTCGTGACGTCAGGCGCCATGGAATCAGGCATGTGCAAGCCTCCGGTCGCCGACCAGACGGGTGTCCGCCGCCGGGTCGCTGGTCTCGACATACAGCTTCATCAGCAAATTCGCGGCCACCATGGAGCGATAGCCCGCGCTGGCCCGCCAGTCGCTCAGCGGCGTGTAGTCGCCGGCCAGCGCGTCCATCGCCTGGGTCACGCTTTCCTCGGTCCAGTGACGGCCCAGCAGCACCGCTTCGGCCCCGCCGGCTCGTTTCGGCGTGCCGGCCATGCCGCCGAAGGCGATGCGGATGTCGGCGACCCGCCCCTCGCCGTCCAGCGTCAGGCGGAAGGCGCCGCAGACGGCGGAGATGTCCTGGTCGAAGCGCTTGGCGATCTTGTAGGCACGGAACCGCATCCCCGCCTCCGGCTTGGGCAGGATCACCGCCTCGACGAATTCGCCCTCGCGGCGGTCCTGCTTGCCGTATTCGATGAAGAAGTCCTCCAGCGGCAGCTCGCGTGTCTCCCCGCCGCGCCGCAGCCGCAGGGTGGCGCCGCAGGCGATCAGCGCCGGCGGCGTGTCGCCGATGGGGGAGCCGTTGGCGATGTTGCCGCCGATGGTGCCCATGTTGCGAACCTGCTCCGCCCCGATGCGGCGGATCAGCTCGCCGAAATCGGGATAGAGCGCGGCGATCCGCTCCGCCGCGTCGCTGTAGGTCACCCCGGCCCCGATCACCAGCGCGTCGCCGCGATCCTCGATCCGCCGCAGGTCGCGGACCCGGCCGGTGTAGATGACGGTCGCCAGCACGCGCTGGAACTTGGTCACCCACAACCCGACATCGGTCGCCCCGGCCACGATGGTGGCGCCGGGATTGTCGAGCAGGAGCTGCGCCAGCTGCGGCACGGTGGCCGGCGCCAGGAACCGCCGCCCGCCGGCACCGATGCTGAGGATCTCCTCGTCCCGCAGGGCCGTCAGCTTCTCCGCCATGGCATCGCGGTCGGCGAAGCGGTCAGCATCCCGGTCACCGATCCCGTACATGGCATGAGCGGCGCGGACGATCGGCTCATAGCCGGTGCAGCGGCACAGGTTTCCCGCCAGCGCGTCGTCGATCCGCTGCCCGTCGGGCCGCTCCTCGTTCAGGTACAGCGCCAGCAGCGACATGACGAAGCCCGGCGTGCAGAATCCGCATTGCGAGCCGTGGCAATCGACCATCGCCTGCTGCACCGGATGCAGCGCGCCGTCCGGTCCCTTCAGATGCTCCACCGTCAGCAGCCGGCAACCGTCCAGCGTGGCGAGGAAGCGGATGCAGGCGTTCACCGCCTCGTAACGCAGCGTATCGCCGTCCAGCCGCCCGACCACCACGGTGCAGGCGCCGCAATCGCCCTCCGCACAGCCTTCCTTGGTGCCGACCCGCCGTTCCGACAGCCGCAGCCAATCCAGCACCGTCAGGGTCGGATCGACCGCGTCGATCTCCCGAAGCTCGTCGCCGAGATAGAAGCGGAGGCGCTGGCGCATGGCTGCTCCCGATGAACTGGTGACGATGTGACGCAGTATTTCACCGACGTCAACTCTGTCACCAGATCGGCAGCGCGGGAAAGAGTTTCAAATGAATTGCAAAGGAGGGGGGCATTCAAAGCCAACCCTCACGCACTCCCCTCCGGCGTCATCACCGCCAAACCCCCGTCCGCCCGCACCGACGCCAGCGTCAGCGCATGCCAATAGAGGTCCAGCAGCGCCGCCGGCATGCCGCCCTGCTCATGCCCTTCCATCGGCAGAACCACAGCGGCGTGGGCCAGTGCCGCGGTGGCGGCGTTCGGGCTGCGCGACACCGCATCTCCCAGCAGCCCCAGCGTCTGGCCCAGAGCCGCGGCGTCGAACCGCAGAAGCGCCGGCGGCACGGTGATCTGCGCCTCGCCGCCGCGCAGCCGGCCGACGGCGATGTAGACATGCAGCAGGTCGGGCCGCTCCTCGGGCCGCAGCAGGGCGGCGACGATGCGGTTGCCGGTCAGCGGCCCGGTGCCGTCGAACTCGTACATCGTGGCGCGCTCGCCCTGCCGGGTGGCGGCGAGGCCGGCGAGGCGGACGGTCAGCGGGTCCCCGGCACGGCGGGCGGCTTCGTCGAACAGGGTGGAATGGCTGCCACCCTCGCTCAGCACCACCAGCGGCGCGTCGGTCGCGGCGGCGGCGGCCAGCAGCCGGGCCAGAACCGCAAAGGGATCGGTCCCCGCTTCATCCGGTCCGGTTTCCAGCAGGCCGGCGCCACGGCGCAGCATCGCCTCGGCAAAGCTGATGTCGATATCCATGGCCCCAACCCTTTCACTTGCCCCGAGATCCGGCCCGTTTTTAGGACGGGGCGCCTCCTCTGCTCAATGGTAACCGAAGCTGCCCGTCACCTTTCCACGGAACACCCAATAGGAGTAGGCGGTGTAGCCCAGGATCGACGGGATCAGGAAGGCCATGCCGACCAGCAGGAAGACCTGCGTCTCCGGCGGGCTGGCCGCCTCCCACACGGTGACGCCGGGCGGGATCAGGTGCGGCCACAGGCTGATGGCGAGGCCGAGGTAGGACAGGGCGAACAGCGCCATCGACAGCACGAAGGGCGCCACCTCGCGGCTGTTGTCGATGGCCCGCCACAGGGCGAAGGCCAGCACCGCCGTGACGATCGGCACCGGCGACAGGAAGATCATGTTGGGCATGGAGAACCAGCGCTCGGCGATCTGCGGCAGCAGGAAGGGCGTCCACAGGCTGACCACCGCGACCCCGGCCAGCACCACCAGCATCAGCCCCCGCGCCATGCGATAGCACCAGTCCTGCAGCGGCCCGATGGTCCGCCAGATCAGCCACGTCGCCCCCAGCAGCGCATAGCCGACCACCAGCATCGCCCCGCAGAACAGCGCGAAGGGGGAGAGCCAGTGCAGCATGCCGCCGACGAACTGCCGCTCGTACACCGGAATCCCCTGGATGAAGGAGCCCAGGATCACCCCCTGCGCGAAGGTCGCCAGCAGCGATCCGAAGAAGAAGGAGCGGTTCCACCAATGCCGGCCCGCCCGCGCCTTGAAGCGGAACTCGAACGCCACCCCGCGGAAGATCAGCGCGATCAGCATGACCAGCAGCGGGATGTACATCGCCGGCAGAACCACGGCATAGGCGATGGGAAAGGCGGCGAACAGCCCCGCCCCGCCCAGGATCAGCCAGGTCTCGTTGAAGTCCCAGACCGGCGCCACCGTGTTCATCATCGTGTCGCGGTCCTCCTCCGTCGGTGCGAACGGGTACAGGATGCCGATGCCGAGGTCGAAGCCGTCCATCAGCACATACATGAACACCGCGAAGCCGACGATCCCGACCCAGATCAGGGTCAGAATGCTTCCTTCCGCAATCTCCTGCATGGGGGTCACTCCGCTGGTTCGATGGACTGGTCGGTGGCGGACAGCGGCCGTTTGGGCCGTTGCGCCTCCGGCGGCTGCTTGGCGTCATGGACATGCGTCGGGCCGATGCGCAGCAGGCGGATCAGGTAATAGGTGCCGGCGCCGTAGATGACGGTGTATGCGACGACGAAGGACAGCAGCGAGATCAGCGCCGCTTCCGTCGTCAGCGACGGCGTGACCGCATCGGCCGTGCGCATATGGCCGTAGACGACCCAGGGCTGGCGCCCGATCTCGGTGGTGAACCAGCCGGCCAGGATGGCGATGAAGCCGATGGGCATGCAGCCCACCAGCACGCGGAAGAACCAGTCGCTGCCGTACAGCCGCCCGCGGAAACGCAGCACCAGATGCACCACCGCCACCGCCAGCATCAGGAAGCCGATGGCGACCATCAGGCGGAAGGTCCAGAAGACGATGCGCGGGTCGGGCCGCTCGTCCACCGGGAACTGCTTCAGGCCGGGGACGCTGCCGTTGAAGTCGTGGGTCAGGATCAGGCTGGACAGCGCCGGGATGCCGACCTCCCAGTGGTTGGTCTCCTTCTCCACGTCGGGAATGCCGAACAGGATCAGCGGCGCGCGTGGTCCGCCCTCCCAGTTGCCTTCCATCGCCGCGATCTTGGCCGGCTGGTGCTCCAGCGTGTTCAGCCCATGCTCGTCGCCCAGGAAAATCTGCAGCGGCGCCAGCACGGTGATCAGCGCCAGCGCCATGCTGAGGCCCAGCTTCGCATGGTCGAAATGGCGGCGCTTCAGAAGGTAGAAGGCGCTGATGCCGGCAACCACGAAGCTGGTCGTCAGGAACATCGCCGTCACCATATGGGCAAGGCGATAGGGGAAGGACGGGTTGAACACCACCTGCCACCAGTCGGTGACGAAATAGCGGCCGTCCCGGATCTCGAAGCCGGCCGGCGTGTGCATCCAGCTGTTGGCCGACAGGATCCAGAAGGAGGACAGCAGCGTACCCAGCGCCACGAGGCAGGCGGCCATCAGGTGGATGCCGCGCGGCACCCGGTCCCGCCCGAACAGCATGATGCCCAGGAAGGCGGCCTCGAGGAAGAAGGCGGTCACCACCTCGTACTGGATCAGCGGACCCAGGACGTTGCCCACCGTGTCGGACCAGCGGCTCCAGTTGGTGCCGAACTGATAGGACATCACGATGCCGGATACCACGCCCAGACCGAAGGACAGCGCGAAGATTCGCGTCCAGAATTCCGACAGGCTGCGGTAAATGCCCTTGCCGGTGCCGACCCACAGCGCTTCCAGCAGCGCGATCCAGCAGGCGAGCCCCACGGTGAAACTGGGAAACAGGATGTGGAAGGAGATCGTGAACGCGAACTGAATCCGCGACAGGATCAGTGGATCGAGTTCCATGGCCGCCGCCTCTTTTTGTTTGGGCGCGTGGAAACGCACACGCCGGGCGGTTGCCCGGCGCCGATGTGGCAAGAGGCGATGTAGAGTGAGCGGCTGCCGTGGAAAGGAGACTAGTCTTTCAGGCTTAAACCCGACAGCACAAGGGATTCGCGGGACATACGGAGTGTTGTGGCCGGCCGGTCAGTGGGGCGGATAAACCGCCGTGATCCCGGAAATGATCGTCTGCGCCGCCAGCGCCGCCAGCACGATGCCCAGCACCCGGCTGACCGTGTGGATCACCGTACGGCCCAGCAGCCGCCCCACCCGGTCGGCGCCCAGCAGGATCAGCGTCACCCCGCCGATCACCGTCGCCGCCGCCCCCAGCACGCTGACCTGACCCGCCACCGTGGTGCCCGCGCGGTCCATCAGCAGCAGGATGGAGGTGATGGCGCCCGGCCCGGCGATCAGCGGCACCGCCAGGGGGAAGACGGCGATGTCGTGGGCGTCCTCGTCGGTCATCGCCTCGCCGGTGTCGCGCTCCTTCCGTTCGGAGCGTTTGGCGAACAGCATTTCGAAGGCGATCCAGAACAGGAGCGCGCCGCCGGCGATGCGGAAGGCCGGCATCTCGATGGAGAGAGTCTGCAACACGACCTTGCCGAAATAGGCGAAGAAGACCAGCACCACGAAGGCGATGGCGGTGCCGCGCAGCGCAATGATGCGCTTGTGGCGGTCTTCGAATCCACGGGTCAGCGCGATGAACAGCGGCACCAGCCCCGGCGGATCGACGACGACGAAAAAGACGACGAGGTTGCTGATGTAGTCCGACAAAGCCGGCTCCAGCCTGTGCGTTCATGGTTTTGTGGCGCCGATCATAGGCTTGGCGGTGCGGGGTGTCACCCCTCCGCCAGCGCATGGGCGAACGCCTCCACCCCCTGCACGCCTGCCGGGGTCAGGCCGTAGGTGCCCCGCCCCACCCGCTCGAACCAGCCATAGACGTTGCGCAGCAGCATCGGCCCGACATCCTTCGGCGCCCCCGCCTTGCGAAGCGCGGCGACGGTCAGCGGCCCGTCGCGCAGCATGCGGGCGATGCGCAGGGCATCCTGGCGATAGGCAGTGACGATGGCGACGCGGGTGGAGCCGCCGCGGTTGGGATCGCCGACCCGGCGGGCATGCTCGCCCAGCAGCCGGTGGGTGCGCTTCCTGTCCTTACGCGGCGTATAGGGAATTGGATCGAGCAGCACGGCGACGCGTTGCCCCTCCGCCAGCCCCGGATCGACCATCAGCAGGCCTAGCCCCAGCCGGCGGCAGAGCTTCTTCACGTCGCTGTCCAGCGGCGACGGCCCGGTCGCCCTGCGCCCCGGCTGCGGCACGGCAAGATAGACGCTGTCGCTGACCGCCAACCGGTCCACCCCCTGCAGCACGAGGTCGAGGGTGAAGCGCTTTTTCAACTCGACGATCACCGGCGGCTCGCCCCCACGCGTGGCGACGAGATCGCAGCCGTGGATCTCGGCCTTCACGTCATAGCCCTGGGCTTCGAGGAAGGCTTTGACGGGCGCGTAAAGGTCGGTTTCGGAGGTGACCGTCAAAAGTCGCCTGTCAGAACATCGATGGCGCGGCGGATGTCGGATTGAGCATGAAGAGCCGAGGCGATGACGACACCAATTTTTGCAACCGGAAAAGCGACAATCTGCGGCGTCACAACCACGAAGTCTTCGTTGCCGACCGTGATCGACGGCATGATCTTGGGAATTGGAGTCTCAACTTCGGACGACCGGATCAAGGGAACCACAACACGGGTTCGGTCGATGCCGACATAATCACCCTGAACGATCAGAAAATAGGGAATGGGATGGTTTTTCTTCCCCTGCGCCGCCGGATTAAGGCAAACGTCAAGAAATCTCATTCGAAATTCCGATACTCTTCACCAAAAAGGCCAAGCCTGTCGACCAATGCATCATAGGCAGCAAAAGCTGCCCGATTGTCTTCAATCCATTTCTTCTTTTCAGCTTCAACGGCCAACACACGGGATGCATTTTCCAGCGCATCGGAGACCGGCAGCTCATTCTTTTTCGCTGGATCGATCCTGGACATCGAACGGCTCCCGATCATGCGTCACTGAGCTAAGGATAGTGCCGCTGCTCCACACTGTCCAGTTCAGGGCAGCCCGAAACAGGAGCGGGAAGAGTCTTCACTCTTCCCGCTATCGTCGATCACGCCGCCGCCTTCTGCTTGCGCAGGATGCCCAGGATGTCCGACGCCGCCTTGGGGATGTTGGTGCCCGGCCCGTAGATGGCCGCGGCCCCCGCCTTGTAGAGGAAGTCGTAATCCTGCGGCGGGATCACGCCGCCGCACACGACGAGGATGTCGCCGGCACCCTGTTTGCGCAGCTCCTCGATCAGCTGCGGCACCAGCGTCTTGTGGCCGGCGGCCTGGGACGACACGCCGATGACGTGAACGTCATTCTCCACCGCTTGCCGCGCCGCCTCGTCCGGGGTCTGGAACAGCGGCCCGATGTCGACGTCGAAGCCGATGTCGGCGAAGCTGGTGGCGATCACCTTGGCGCCGCGGTCGTGGCCGTCCTGGCCCATCTTCACCACCAGGATGCGCGGCCGGCGGCCTTCCTCGGCGGCGAAGGAAGCCACCTCCTCCTGGATCTTCTTGAAGCCTTCGTCGCCCTCATAGGCCGAGCCATAGACGCCCGACACCGAACGGATGACGGCGACATGGCGGGTAAAGGCCTTTTCCAGCGCGTCGGAGATCTCGCCGACGGTGGCGCGGGCGCGGGTGGCCTCGACCGACAGGGCCAGCAGGTTGCCGGTCTTCTCGGTGGCCGCCTTGGTCAGCGCCGCCAGCGCCTCCTGGCATTTCGCCTCGTCGCGGGTGGCGCGGATCTGCTTGAGGCGGGCGATCTGCGCCTCGCGGACGGCGGTGTTGTCGATGTCCAGCACGTCCACCCCCTCGGGGTTCTCCGGACGGTACTTGTTGACGCCGACGATCACCTCCTCGCCGCGGTCGATGGCGGCCTGACGGCGGGCGGCGGCCTCCTCGATCAGCAGCTTGGGCATGCCGCTCTCGACCGCCTTGGTCATGCCGCCCATCTCCTCGACGCGGCCGATCAGCTCCAGCGCGGCGTTGGCGAGGCTATGGGTCAGATGCTCGATGTAGAAGGAGCCGCCGAGCGGATCGACCACCTTGGTGACGCCGGCTTCCTCGGCGATGATCAGCTGGGTGTTGCGGGCGATGCGGGCGGAGAATTTGGTCGGCAGGCCCAGCGCCTCGTCGAAGGCGTTGGTGTGCAGCGACTGGGTGCCGCCCAGCACCGCGGCCATCGCCTCGATGGTGGTGCGGATGACGTTGTTGTAGGGATCCTGCTCGGTCAGCGAGACACCGGAGGTCTGGCAATGGGTGCGCAGCGCCAGCGAGCGGGCGTCCTTCGGCTGGAACTTCTCCTGCATCAGGGAGGACCACAGCAGGCGCGCGGCGCGCAGCTTGGCGATCTCCATGAAGAAATTCATTCCGATGGAGAAGAAGAAGGACAGGCGCGGCGCGAACTTGTCGACCGGGAGCCCCTTCGACATCGCCGCCCGCACATATTCCAGACCGTCGGCGATGGTGAAGGCCAGCTCCTGCACCGCGGTCGCCCCGGCCTCCTGCATGTGGTAGCCGGAGATCGAGATCGAGTTGAACTTCGGCATGTGCTGGGAGGTGTACTCGATGATGTCGGCGATGATCCGCATCGAGGGTTCGGGCGGGTAGATGTAGGTGTTGCGGACCATGAACTCCTTGAGGATGTCGTTCTGGATGGTCCCGCTCAGCTTGTCCTGGGAAACGCCCTGCTCTTCCGCCGCGACGATGTAGCCGGCCAGGATCGGCAGCACCGCGCCGTTCATCGTCATCGACACCGACATCTTGTCGAGCGGGATGTCGGCGAACAGGACCTTCATGTCCTCGACGCTGTCGATCGCCACGCCGGCCTTGCCGACATCGCCGACGACGCGGGGATGGTCGCTGTCATAGCCGCGGTGGGTGGCGAGGTCGAAGGCCACAGACAGGCCCATCTGGCCGGCCTTGAGGTTGGCCTTGTAGAAGGCGTTCGATTCTTCCGCGGTGGAGAAGCCGGCGTACTGCCGGATGGTCCAGGGCTTCACCGCGTACATCGTGGCGCGCGGGCCGCGGGTGAAGGGCGGGAAGCCGGGCAGCGTGTCCAGCTCCAGCCCTTCCAGGTCGGCGGCGGTGTAGAGCGCCTTGACGTCCAGCCCTTCCGGGGTCTTCCAGGTCAGCTTGGCGATATCGCCGTCGGCGCCGAGATCCTTGGCGGCCAGCTTGTCCCAATCGGCAAGGGTCTTCTTCGGGAACTCGGTCATCGACGCCTCCTGAGGGCTTCTTATGGCGCAGGTAATGTTGGCAGTGCGTTTGCTCCCGATGCATCCCCTTCCAACGGTCGGATGAACCGCTGGAAGGGGAGCAAGGGGGTACGCTTCCTCTCGGTACTGTTCTTCTTATTATACGGTTACGCGAATTCCACGATCTTCTGATCGACCGCCAGGCTGCTGCCCGGGGCTGCGTGGATTTTCGCGACCGTCCCGTCCTGCGCGGCGCGCAGGATGTTCTCCATCTTCATGGCCTCGACCACGGCCAGCACCTCGCCGGCCTTGACCTCCTGGCCTTCCGTCACCGCCAGCGATACCAGCAGGCCCGGCATCGGCGACAGCAGGAACTTCGACATGTCCGGCGGCGCCTTGACCGGCATCAGCGCGTCGAGCGTCGCCGCCTTCGGGGTCAGCACCTTGACGATGGCCTGCGACCCGCTGTGGTGTAGACGGTAGCCAATGCCGACGCGGTCGACCTGGACGCAGACATGGTCGCCGTTCACCGTGCCGCGGAACAGCGGCTCGCCGATCTGCCAGTCGCTCCACACCGTGTGATGCCTGCCGGCGATGTCCACCGTATAGCCGATGCGCTGCGGGCTGCCTTCAGCCGGATGCAGGTGCACCGGATGCCGGGTGCCGTCCAGCACCACCACCCAGTCGTCGCGCACCTTGGCCTTGTTGCCGGCCATCTTGCCGGAGATCTGGATGTCGCGGTCGTTCAGGCTGCGGTGGATCACCGCGGCCACCGCGATCAGCACCGCCGGGTCTTCCGGCGGCAGATCGGAGGCGTGGAAGCCGGTCGGATATTCCTCGGCGATGAAGTTGGTGGTCAGCCGCCCGTCGACGAAGCGCTGGTTCGCCATCAGCGAAGCCAGGAACGGGATGTTGTGGCTGACGCCGCGGATGTAATACTGATCCAGCGCCTCGCGCATGCCGGCGATCGCCGCGTCGCGCGTCGAACCCCAGGTGCACAGCTTGGCGATCATCGGATCGTAGTACATCGAGATCTCGCCGCCCTCGAACACGCCGGTGTCGACGCGGACATGCGGGTCGGCGGCCGGCGGCCGGTAGTGGGTGAGACGGCCGGTGGAGGGCAGGAAGTTGCGGAAGGGATCCTCCGCGTAGACGCGCGCCTCGACGGCCCAGCCGTTCAGCTGCACGTCCTCCTGGCGGAGCGTCAGCTTCTCGCCGGCGGCGACGCGGATCATCAACTCGACGAGATCCAAGCCGGTGATCAGCTCGGTGACCGGATGTTCGACCTGGAGGCGGGTGTTCATCTCCAGGAAGTAGAAGTTGCGCTCGGCGTCGACGATGAACTCCACCGTGCCGGCCGACTTGTACTGCACCGCGTTGGCCAGGGCCACCGCCTGCTCGCCCATCGCCTTGCGGGTGGCGGCGTCGAGGAACGGGCTCGGCGCCTCCTCGATGACCTTCTGGTGGCGGCGCTGGATCGAGCATTCGCGCTCGTGCAGGTACAGGCAGGTGCCCTGCCCGTCGGCCAGCAGCTGGATTTCGATGTGGCGCGGCTGCTGGATGTACTTCTCGACGAAGACGCGGTCGTCGGCGAAGCTGGAGCGCGCCTCGTTGGTCGCCGAGCGGAAGCCCTCGCGCGCCTCCTCGTCGTTCCAGGCCACGCGCATGCCCTTGCCGCCGCCGCCCGCCGAGGCCTTGATCATCACCGGATAGCCGATGTCGCGGGCGATCATCACCGCCTCTTCATCGTCGACGATGACGCCGAGATAGCCGGGGACGGTGGAGACGCCGGCTTCCTTGGCCAGCTTCTTGGACTCGATCTTGTCGCCCATGGCCTGGATGGCGTGGGCGTCCGGACCGATGAAGGCGATGCCGGCTGCCGCCAGCGCCTCCTGGAACTCGCGCTTCTCCGACAGGAAGCCGTAGCCGGGATGGACGGCCTGGGCGCCGGTCTTCCTGCAGGCCTCGACGATGCGGTCGACCAGCAGATAGCTCTGGGCGGACGGGGCGGCGCCGATGTGGACGGCCTCGTCGGCCATCTCGACATGGAGCGCGTTCTTGTCGGCGTCGGAATAGACCGCGACGGTCTTGATGCCCATGCGGCGTGCCGTGCGGATGACGCGGCAGGCGATCTCGCCACGGTTGGCGATGAGGATCTTCTCGAACATGCTGCCGGCCCTCACAGCGGAATGTTGTCGTGCTTGCGCCAGGGGTTCTGGAGCTGCTTGTTCTTGAGCATGGACAGCGCCTTCGTGATGCGGCGGCGGGTGCCGTGCGGCATGATGACGTCGTCGATGTAACCGCGCGACGCGGCGACGAAGGGATTGGCGAACTTCTGCTTGTACTCTTCCGTACGCGCCTCGATCTTCTCGGCGTCGCCGATGTCGCTGCGGAAGATGATCTCCACCGCACCCTTGGCGCCCATCACCGCGATTTCCGCCGACGGCCACGCATAGTTCACGTCGCCGCGCAGATGCTTGGACGACATCACGTCGTACGCGCCGCCGTACGCCTTGCGGGTGATGACCGTCACCTTCGGCACGGTGGCCTCGGCGTACGCGTACAGCAGCTTGGCGCCGTGCTTGATGATGCCGCCATATTCCTGGCTGGTGCCGGGCATGAAGCCGGGGACGTCGACCAGGGTCAGGATCGGGATTTCGAAGGCGTCGCAGAAGCGCACGAAGCGCGCCGCCTTCTTGGAGCTGTCGATGTCCAGGCAGCCGGCAAGAACCATCGGCTGGTTGGCGACGATGCCGACCGTGGAGCCGTTCATGCGGGCGAAGCCGATGATGATGTTCTTGGCGTAGTCGGGCTGCAGTTCGAAGAAGTCGCCCTCGTCCACGATCTTGAGGATCAGCTCCTTCATGTCGTAGGGCTTGTTCGGGTTCTCCGGCACCAGCGTGTCGAGCGAGAAGTCCTCGCGGTCGAGCGGATCGACGCAGGGGCGGACCGGCGCCTTCTCACGGTTCGACGACGGCAGGAAATCGATGAAGCGGCGCAGCTGCAGCAGGGCCTCGACATCGTTCTCGAAGGCCAGATCGGCCACGCCCGACTTGGTGGAGTGGGTGACGGCGCCGCCCAGCTCTTCCGCGGTCACGACCTCGTGGGTGACGGTCTTCACCACGTCGGGGCCGGTGACGAACATGTAGGAGCTGTCCTTCACCATGAAGATGAAGTCGGTCATGGCCGGCGAATACACCGCGCCGCCGGCGCACGGCCCCATGATCAGGGAGATCTGCGGGATGACGCCCGACGCGTCGACATTGCGCTGGAACACCTCGGCATAGCCGCCCAGAGAGGCGACGCCCTCCTGGATGCGGGCGCCGCCGCTGTCGTTCAAGCCGATCACGGGTGCGCCGACCTTCAGCGCCTGGTCCATGATCTTGCAGATCTTCTCGGCATGCGCCTCCGACAGCGCGCCGCCGAAGACCGTGAAGTCCTGGCTGAAGACGAAGACGAGGCGGCCGTTGACGGTGCCGTGGCCGGTCACCACGCCGTCGCCCGGGACCTTCTGGTTCTCCATGCCGAAGTCGATGCAGCGGTGTTCGACGAACATGTCGAACTCCTCGAACGACCCTTCGTCGAGGAACAGCTCGATCCGCTCGCGCGCGGTCAGCTTGCCTTTGGCGTGCTGGCCGGCGATGCGCTTCTCACCGCCGCCCAGCCGCGCCGCGGCGCGCTTGGACTCCAACTTGGCCAGAATGTCTTGCATCGGGCGTTCCCATATCTTTGGCGTCGCAGTGACGGTCCCCGCTCCGGCGTCGAGCGACGCAATCATTCACCGGAACGCCGCGGATTATTCACAAACTTCGCAGCGCTTCAAACAGCCTCTTTGCAAAAACGTGCGAAGTTGCGAAGCCCTTTGCAAATGCGGCTTTGTGCTTGCTAAGATTGCGAAGAACGGAGGATTTCCAGGGCCGTCCGGCGGGCAGGATTTTATACGTATGCAAAAGAAGCTATTCCTTGGCTACAAGCTGCGCCGCCTGCGCGAACAGCGCGGCCTGACCCAGGCGTCGCTGGCCAAGACGCTGGAACTTTCTCCCAGCTATCTCAACCAGTTGGAGAACAACCAGCGCCCGCTGACCCTGCCGGTGCTGATGCGGATCGCCGCCACCTTCGAGCTGGAACTGTCCGCCTTCCTGGAGGATGAGGACAGCCGGCTGGTCTCCGACCTGCGCGAGGCGCTGGCCGATCCACTCTTCGCGGGCGCGCCCTTGACCACCGGGGAACTGCGCAGCGTGGTCGGCTCCAGCCCCGAACTGGCCCGCCGGGTGCTCAGCCTGCACCAGGCCTATCAGAAGCTGCACGAGCGGGTGCAGTCGCTGGCCGACAGCCTGTCCAACCGCGAACCCAGCAGTCAGGAGGGCGACAGCTTCGCCGGCCCGCAGTTCCCCTACGAGGAGGTGCGGGACTATTTCCACTACTGCAACAATTACATCGGCCCGCTGGACGAGGCGGCGGAACGGCTGTGGGACACCGAGAAGATCCATTCGGGATCGCTGCTGAACGAACTCGCCGCCTACCTGAAGCGCCGCCACGACGTGCGGGTGAAGATCGTCGCCGACGAGGCGGGCGAGACCGCCATGCGCAGCTACGACGCCTCCACCGGCACGCTGCGGCTGTCGGCCCTGCTGACCAGTTCCAGCCGGGCCTTCCACATGGCGAACCAGATCGCGTTGCTGGAGTTCGGCGACCAGATCGACGAGCTGGTGGATCAGGCGAAGTTTTCCAGCGAAGACGCGCGTTCGATCTGCCGGGTCGGGCTCGCCAATTACTTCGCCGGTGCGCTGGTGATGCCCTACCGTGCCTTCGCCGCCCAGGCCCGTGCCCTGCGCCACGATGTGGAGCAGTTGCAGAGCCGCTTCTCCGCCAGCTTCGAGCAGGTCTGCCACCGGCTTTCCACCCTGCAGCGGCCGGGGGCGCGCGGCCTGCCCTTCTATTTCGTGCGGGTCGACATGGCCGGCAACATCACCAAGCGTCATTCCGCCACCCGCTTCCACTTCGCCCGCTTCGGCGGCGCCTGCCCGCTGTGGAACGTGCACGAGGCCTTCGCCCAGCCCGGCAAGATCCTGGCGCAGTTCGCCCAGATGCCCGACCGAACCACCTACATCAGCATCGCCCGCACCGTGACCAAGCGCGGCGGCGCCTATCTGAAGCCGTCTCGCCAGTTCGCCGTCGGGCTGGGCTGCGAGGCCAGCCATGCGCCGGAGCTGGTCTATGCCGCCGGCATCGACATCACCGACGTCAAGGCCGCGGTGCCGATCGGCGTCAACTGCCGCCTGTGCGAGCGGACCGATTGCCAGCAGCGCGCCTTCCCGCCGATCGGCAGCGAATTGCGGGTGAACGAGCACCACCGCAGCTTCGTCCCCTACCTCTTCAACCAACCGGACGCCTCGCCCCGTTGATCGGATCACCGGAGGGGGAGCCCAGTTGGCCCGCCACTTGCTGAGAACGGGTCGCAAGATCGGAGAAGCTGTGCCTGCGGGCATGTCCGGCACCGATCTCTGCAAGCTGCGTTGCATTTTGCCAATGGCGGGTCATGGACGGTGACAATCTGCATCACGCCCCCGGCGGGAGGGTGACGGCCTTCGCCCCGGAGGCGCTGGCCCGCATGCTGTCGGTATCGGCCGCGGCACTGGCCCAGGCGCGCGATGTCGCGCTGGACGTCAGCGTGCTGAACGGCACGCCGCCGCGGCTGGTCGGCGATGCCGGAACCGTGGGCGCGCTCTGCACCGCGCTCGCGGCGAGCGCCATCGCCAGCACCGATCCGGGGTCCGGCCGGCTGGAGGTCCGCCTGTCGGCCCTTCCGGTGGGGCAGGAGCGGGTGACCTTGCGGGCGGAACTGGCCGGCCGCTTCGATCCCGATGGCGGCCCCAGTGGTGGCGGCTTCTGCCACGAACTCGCCCGCCGTCTGCTGGCGGCCCTGGGGGCACAGATGGGCATGGACCATGGGGTGGACGGCATGCGGCGGGTGACGCTGGACATGCCGGTCGCCCTGCCCTCCCGCACCACCGATGCCGACCGGCTGATGACCTGGGCCCGCTCGCGCGGCGGCCGGCTGCTGGTGGTGGACGACAGCGCCACCAACCGGATGGTGGTGGCCGGGCTGCTGGCCAAGGCAGGCTTTTCGGTCGAGACGGCCACCGGCGGGGCGGAGGCCGTGGTGGCCGTCGCCCAGGCGCCGGTGCCGCCCGAAGCGGTGCTGATGGACGTCGCCATGCCGGACATGGACGGGGTGACGGCCACGACCACCATCCGCTCGCTGGGCGACGAGCGCGCCCGCATCCCGATCATTGCCGTCACCGCCAACGCCCAGCCGGAGGACCGCATCCGCTGCCTCGCCGCCGGGATGAACGACTACCTGACCAAGCCGGTCCGCCGCGCCGACCTGCTCGGCGCGTTGGAACGCTGGCTGGCGCCGCAGCCGGTTTGAACCCCCTCTCCGCGGCGGGGAGAGGGGATCTCAGAAGGAAGACCCCGGCTCTTTCAGGAAGGCCTCCTCCTCCGGCGTGCTGGGGCGGCCGAGGACGGCGTTGCGGTGGGGGAAACGGCCGAAGCGCTGGATGATCTCGCGGTGACGCAAGGCGTATTGCACCGTGGTCTCGTCGCCCACCCGCTCGGTGAACAGCGCCACGGACCGTTCCTGGCTGGCGAGATCCTCGTGATGCTCATAGGGCAGGTAGAGGAAGATCCGCTCGTCCGTGGTGCATTCCAGGTCGAAGCCGTTGGCGACGGCATGGTCGCTCACGCCCCGCGCCTTGGCATCGGTCGCATAGGCGCGCGGATCGTCGCGGAACATGTTGCGCGGCACCTGATCGAGCAGGACGCACAGCGCGATGCAGCCGTCGACATCCTCCATCCAGCGATCATAGTCGCCGCGGGCCGCCGCCTCGTAATGAGGTCCCAGCGTGTCGGCGACCGCCCGGTCGAAGCTTGCCGATTTGCGGAACCAATAGGGCTTCATCGCCTCGTCGAACCAGAAATCGACGATCTCGTCGATCAGCTTGTCCACCATCCGTCTTCTCCGCAGTTGGTCCGCCGCCCGGACGACCCGTTTCCCCATAAACGAACAGGGCGCCCGAAGGGGCGCCCTGTCCAGGTCCGAATTGCCTCACCGAACCGTCGGGCTCAGTGCAGCGTGCTCCACAGCTTGCGCTTGGTGGCATACATCAGCCCGGCCAGCACCAGCAGGAACAGGATGACCTTGACGCCCATCTGCTTGCGGGCATCCAGGTGCGGTTCCGCGGCGAAGGTCAGGAAGGTCGCCACGTCGTGCGCCTGCTGCTCCACCGTCGCCTTGGTGCCGTCGGCGAAGGTGACGCCATCGGGCGAAAGGATGTTCGGCATGCCGACCTGATGGCCGGGGAACACCTTGTTGTAGCTCATGCCGTCCATCAGATGGACGTCGGCCGGCGGCTCCTCGAAGCCGGTCAGGAAGGCGTAGAGGTAATCCTCGCCGCCGACGCGGGCCTTCGCCATCAGCGACAGGTCCGGCGGCAGGGCCCCGTTGTTCGACGCACGGGCCGCCTGGTCGTTGGCGAAGGGCGACGGGAAGCGGTCGGCCGGGATGGCCGAACGCATGAACATCTCGCCCGCGTCGTTCGGGCCGGCCTGCACCTCATAGCCGGCGGCGATCGCCTTCAGCTCGTCCTCGCTGAAGCCGATGCCGGCCAGGGTGCGGATCGGGACCAGACGCATCGAATGGCAGGCGGCGCAGACTTCCTTGTAGACCTGGAAGCCACGCTGGGCCGACGCCTTGTCGATGGTCCCGAAGATGCCGCTGTGCGGCCAGCTCTGCTTGGGGATGTGCACGCCTTCCGCGGCCTGCGCGGCCCCGGCGATGCCGAGAGCCAGCGCCGCCGAGAGGATAGCAGTCTTCAACGCGCGCATCAGGCCTTCTCCATCGGCTTGGCATGGGCGCCGGCGGCGATGCCGCCCCCGCCCTTCAGAACGGACTCGGCGATGCTGTTGGGGAGCGGACTCGGCCGTTCCAGCTTGCCCAGCACCGGCAGCAGGACCAGGAAGTGGAAGAAGTAGTAGGCGGTGCCGATACGGGCGATGATCAGCCAGGCGCCTTCGGCCGGCATGGCGCCGGCATAGCCGAGAACCAGCGCGTCGAGTGCCAGGATCCAGAAGAACTGGCGGTAGATCGGACGGAACTTGCAGCTGCGGACCTTGGACCGGTCGAGCCACGGCAGGAAGGCCAGCAGCGCGATCGAGCCGAACATCGCCAGCACGCCGCCCAGCTTGTCCGGGATCGCGCGCAGCATGGCGTAGAAGGGCAGGAAGTACCATTCCGGCACGATGTGCGCCGGGGTCACCAGCGGGTTGGCCGGGATGTAGTTGTCCGGATGGCCCATGTAGTTCGGCATGAAGAACACGAACGACGCGTAGATGATCAGGAAGATCACCACGGCGAAGCCGTCCTTGACCGTGACGTACGGGTTGAACGGGACGGTGTCCTGCGGTCCCTTCGGGTCGATGCCCAGCGGGTTGTTCGAGCCGCAGACATGCAGCGCCGCGGTGTGCAGGATCACCAGACCCAGCAGCACGAAGGGCAGCAGGAAGTGCAGCGCGAAGAAGCGGTTCAGCGTCGGGTTGTCGACCGAGAAGCCGCCCCACAGCAGGGTCACGATCGGGTCGCCGACGATCGGGAATGCCGAGAACAGGTTCGTGATGACGGTGGCGCCCCAGAAGCTCATCTGGCCCCAGGGCAGCACGTAGCCCATGAAGGCGGTGCCCATCATGACGAGGAAGATGATGACGCCCAGGATCCACAGGATTTCGCGCGGGGCCTTGTAGGAGCCGTAATAGAGGCCGCGGAACATGTGGATGTAGACGGCGATGAAGAACATCGACGCGCCGTTGGCGTGCACGTAGCGGATCAGCCAGCCGTAATTCACGTCGCGCATGATGCGCTCGACCGAATCGAAAGCCAGCGAGGTGTGGGACGAGTACTGCATCGCCAGGAACAGGCCCGTGGCGATCATGATCACCAGCATGATGCCGGCGATGGCACCGAACGCCCACAGATAGTTGACGTTCCGCGGCATCGGGTAGTGGTTGTACTCGTGATCCAGCATCGTGAAGATCGGCAGGCGGCTGTCGATCCAGTTCACGACCGGATTCTTGAACTTGGTGGCTTGAACCTGAGCCATCTCGGGGTCTCCAGAACCGTTGCGCCGCTTAACCGAGCCGGATCTTGGTATCGCCCGTGAAGGCGTACGTCGGAAGGACAAGGTTGGCGGGAGCCGGGCCCTTGCGGATGCGCCCGGCGGTGTCGTAGTGCGAGCCGTGGCAGGGGCAGAACCACCCGCCATACTCGCCGCGCGGATCGGTGACCTTCTGCCCGAGCGGCACACAGCCCAGATGCGTGCAGATGCCGATGACGATCAGCCATTCCGCCTTCTGCACGCGGGCATCGTCGGTGGCCGGGTCGCGCAGGTCGCCCAGGTTGACCTGCTTGGCGGCCTCGATCTCCTCGGCAGTGCGGTGGCGGACAAAGACAGGCTTTCCGCGCCAGGTGACCGTGATCGCCTGCCCCGCGGCGACCGGAGCCAGATCAACGTCGATGGAGGCAAGCGCCAGGGTGTCGGCCGCCGGATTCAGGCTGTCGATGAAGGGCCAGGCCGCCGAGGCCGCCCCGACGACGCCGACCGCACCGGTGGCAAGATACAGAAAATCGCGGCGGGAACCCCCCTCGCCGCTGGAGGCCGCGTGGCCACCCGTCCCGGGCGGATGCGTGGTCTGAGCCATAAGCCTGTTTCTCCTCAAGGCATGCCCGACGCCCTTTGCCCGCGCCGGACGACCGATGGACCATTTTTATGCATGACACGGCAAGCCCGCCCGCCGAAGGAAAAACCCTCAGGCATGCCGCATCGGTCCGGAGTGGGTATCTCCAGCTTCTGCGCTGCGGTATACCGTCGCGTCGACATCTTGAAAAGTCCTTGGCCGGGAGACAATTTGTCGCGTGTGTCGGGGCTGGACTATTTGTATGCAAAACAAACACTTCGAGGCAAGGCCCGCGTTGCGCCTTGTGCTGTTCGAACCCGACATTCCGCAGAATGCCGGCACTTTGATGCGACTCGCGGCCGGGCTGGGGGTGGCGCTCGACCTGATCGAGCCCTGCGGATTCGTGCTGGACGACCGCCGCCTGCGCCGGGCCGGGATGGATTACCTGGACCATCTCGACTGGACCCGGCACAGCTCGTGGACCGCCTATCGCGCGGCACCGCAGACCGGGCGGCTGGTGCTGCTGACCACGCGGGCGGCGATCCCCTACACCCATTTCCGTTTCGCCCCCGGCGACCGCATCCTGGTCGGCCGCGAGAGCGCCGGCGTGCCCGACGAGGTGCATGACGCCGCCGACGCCCGGTTGGTGATCCCGATGGTTCCGCCCGCCCGCTCCTTGAACGTTGCAGTCAGCGCCGCGATGGTGTTGGGTGAAGCCCTGCGGCAGACCGCCGCACAAGATCGGATCGCGTAAAATCGGCATCGATTTGAAGCGTGAATCCGATCGCCAGACATAAGGCTAGGGCTTCCTGCGTTCTGCATTGAACGCAGGAAGCCCTAGAGACGCGGCAAACCGCCGGACAGGAAACGCCATGACCGCCGAAGCCAACGCCGACTCCAGCATCATCGAAGACCGCAAGGCCCGCGCCGCATCCTGGTTCCGGGAGCTGCGCGACCGCATCTGCGCCACCTTCGAGGCACTGGAGGACGAGCTGACCGGCACCAATGCCGACCTGCCCCCGGGCCGGTTCGAGCGCAGGAGCTGGACGCGCCCGGACCATAGCGGCGGCGAGGGCGGCGGCGGCACCATGTCGGTGATGAAGGGCCGGGTGTTCGAAAAGGTCGGGGTCAACATCTCGACCGTGCACGGCATTTTCAGCCCGGAATTCCGCGCCAACATCCCCGGTGCGGCCGAAACCGGCGAGTTCTGGGCGGCGGGCATCAGCCTGGTGGCGCACATGCGCTCGCCGCTGGTCCCGGCCACGCACATGAACACGCGCCACATCGTGACCACCCAGGGCTGGTTCGGGGGCGGGGCCGACCTGACGCCGATGATCCCCGACGACCGGGACACCGCCGACTTCCACGCCGGCCTGCGCGCCGCCTGCGACCGCCACGACCCGGACTATTATCCGCGCTACAAGGAGTGGTGCGACCGCTATTTCTTCCTGCCGCATCGCGGCGAGGCGCGCGGAGTCGGCGGCATCTTCTTCGACAACCTCGATTCGGGCGACTGGGAGGCGGACTTCGCCTTCACCCGCGATGTCGGGACCGCCTTCCTCGACAGCTACACCGCCCTGGTGCGCCGGCACATGAACCGGCCCTGGACGGCGGAACAGCGGGAACACCAGCTGATCCGCCGCGGCCGCTATGTGGAGTTCAACCTGCTCTACGACCGCGGCACCACCTTCGGCCTGAAGACCGGCGGCAACACCGAGGCGATCCTGATGAGCATGCCGCCCGAGGTGAAGTGGCCGTGATCTAGCGGCGCTCAGCCATCTTCAACCAGGGCGCCCAGGCCTGCCGCACCATCTCGCCCCACAGCCGCATCGGCGCCATCCACATCTCGGCCATGCCGGCGGCGGACGCCATCGGATTGGCGCCGAACGGGTGGGCTCCCGGCTTTCCTCCTGCGGGTCCCGCCAGCAGGAGCGGGTTCATCAGCGCGGGCGCGAGCAGCCCGGCGACCGCGTCGAAGGACGGGGTGGCGCGGAACTGGATGGCGATCACCTCCGCCCCGTCCTCACCGGCCTCGCGGTGGCGGATCTGGATTTCCAGGTTCGGCAGATGGGCGGTCAGGGTCGTCTCGTCCGGCTTGTTGTCCATGCTCGCGGCTCCCTTCTGGATCTGGCGGTCCGAGGATAGGGTTTTTGCAACTGCGAAGAAACCCTCTCCGAAGGAGGTAGCGGCAACCAACGCCCGTTCCGGCCGTTGATGCCCATATGGACAGCACCATCCCTCCGTCCGATACGGACAGCCCCTCGCCCGAACAGGAAGCCGCCTGCGCCGGGCTGACCTACAGTTCCGACGATACCCCCGGCATCCGCCGGCGGCGTTACGGCAAAGGCTTCCGCTTCCTGTGGCCCGATGGCGCCCAGGTGACGGAGGAGGAGACGCTGGCACGGATCCGCAAACTGGCGATCCCGCCCGCCTACCGCGACGTCTGGATCTGCCCCGACCCCGATGGCCATCTCCAGGCCACCGGCCGCGACGCCAAGGGGCGCAAGCAGTACCGCTACCACCGCCGCTGGACCGAACTGCGCGAGGGCACCAAGTTCGGCCGCATGCTGGACTTCTGCCGGGCGCTGCCCGCCCTCCGCGAACGGGTGGCCGCCGATCTCGGCCGGCGCGGCCTGCCGCGGGAGAAGGTGCTGGCCGCGGTGGTTCGGCTGCTGGAAACCACCCTGATCCGCGTCGGCAACGAGACCTACGCCCGCGAGAACCAGAGCTACGGCCTGACCACGCTGCGCGACGGCCACACCGAAATCGAGGGCTCCGAGGTCCGCTTTTCCTTCAAGGGCAAGTCGGGCAAGGAATGGAACGTCGCGCTGCGCGACCGCCGGCTCGCCCGCGTCGTCGCCGCCTGCCGCGACGTGGCCGGCGACGAGCTGTTCCAGTATCTGGAGTCGGATGGCCAGCGCCATGCCGTGACATCGGGCGACGTCAACGCCTACCTGCGCGAGGCGACCGGTGCCGATTTCACCGCCAAGGATTTCCGCACCTGGGCCGGCACCGTGCTGGCGGCGATGGCGCTCGGGGAGTTCGAGGCGTTCGACAGCGCGACCGGCGCCAAGCGCAACGTCACCCGCGCCATCGAACAGGTGGCCACCCGCCTGGGCAACACCCCCAGCGTCTGCCGCAAGAGCTACGTCCATCCCGAGATCCTGGACGCCTATCTGGAAGGCGACCTTCTGGAGTCGTTGAAGCGGGAGGTGGAGGCGGAACTGCGCGACGAACTGGCGGGGTTGAGTGGGGAGGAGGCCGCCGTGCTGGCCTTTCTGCGCGAAAGGCTGGAGCGGGAGACGGCGGCACGGGCGCGGGAGGGCGCGAGGGGGAAGAGGTAGGGGGTGGGGGCAACCGCCGCGACACCTCAAACCGCCTCCACCGCCTCCATCACCGGCAGCAGCCGCCGCATCGCCAGGCACACCAGATCCCCGGCGACCGCACCCTCCGCGGCATGGGCCTGGACGCTGCGCAGCACCAGCTCGGCACGGTCGCGGGCCGACATGCCGCGGCTGTGAGCCAAGGCGGCGGCAAGGCGCTCCTCGCCGAAGGGCTCGCGCTGTCCATCCACGGATTGCAGTACGCCGTCGGTGCACAGGAACAGCGTTTCGTCCTGGTTCAGCACCGTGGTCGCCTCGCCGTAAGGGGCGCCGCGGCGGATGCCCAGCGCCGGGCCGCCGGCGGCGGACAGGAACTCCACCCCGCCCTCGGCGGTGATGCGGCAGGCGCCGCGGTGGCCGGCGGCGGCATGGACCAGCGTACCGGCCACACGATCGTAGATGGCGACGAAGGCGGTGGCGAAGCCGTTGAAGGGGCTCTCGCCGCACAGCCGCTCGTTGGCGCCCGTCAGGATGGCGGCCGGGCCGACGCCCGGGCGGGCGGTCTCGCGGATGGCGGCGCGCACCATCAGCATCAGGAAGGCCGCCGGCACGCCGCCGCCCGACACCCCGGCGGCGACCAGCAGGCTGTGCCGCTCGTCCAGCTCGACCACGTCGTAGAAGTCGCCGCTGACGGCATGACCGGGCACCAGCGTGCCGAAGAACTGGCTGTCGCGGCCGACCGGCAGCTGGCGCGGCAGCAGGTTGGCCTGCACGTCGCGGGCGGCGCGCTGCTCCTCCTCGATCAGCTGTTCGGCGGCGGCCAGCTTCTCGCTCTTGGTCTCCAGCTCCGCCCCGCGCATGACCAGCTGGGCGTCCAGGGTCTCCTCGCGCGCCGTCGCCTCCATCGCCATGCGGCGGAAGACGCGGGACAGCCGGCCGAATTCGTCGTCGCGATCCGCCGCCTCGTTGAGGCTGAGCGGGTTGAAACGCCCGGCCTCCACCGCCTTGACCGCCTCGCTCAGCCGTTCCACCGGCGCCATCTGGTCGCGGGCGAAACGCATGCTGAGATAGACGCCCAGCGCCAGCACGAATACGCCGACCAGCCCGCCGATCTTCAGCTGCCGGCCCAGCATCGCCCCCGGTTCGGTGTAGGGAACGCGCACGGCCGCAACCGCAGGCAGGCCGGCCGCGGCGGCATTGGCCCCAACATTGGCAGCGGCATAGCGGATGGGCGCAAGAGCCAGCAGCCCGTCGCCCGACTCGCGCACGGTCACCTCGCCGGCGGTCGCCGCCGCCTTGGCCGCGGCGGTGTCGGCATCGGACAGCGGACCGCCCGATCCGTTGGACACCACGGCACCGCGTGCCAGCACCCGGCCGTCGCGGTCGAGCAGCCAGGCCGCCTCCACCGCGCGGGTGGCGATCAGCCCATCGATCGCTCCCTCGGCCCCCGATTTGCGCAGCAGGTCGCCCAGTCGCCGCATGTCGGCGCCGACCTGGACAATGCGCGGCCGGTCGACGCCGGTCACGCCGGCGAACTTCATCAGCCGCCCGCTTTCCATCGCCGGCTCCGACGCCAGCGACGCGGGCGAGCGGTTCAGCAGGCCGCTGTAGGCGCCGTGGCGCGGCCCGCCCTTGGCATCCTGGCCGAAGACCGGATCGGGACCGGGCACATTGTGCAGATAGGCCCGGCCGCGGTTGTCGGTGATCCACATCTCGTCCGGGCCGCCCGACTCGGCGATCTGCTTCAGCCGGTCGTTGATGGCCTTGGGCGGCAGCTTCGCCGTTTCCGCCAGCGCCACCAGATGGGCGGTCAGCGTCGCTTCCGACAGCAGCCGTTCGGACAGCATGGCATCGACCTCGCGCGGGAGGTCGCCGGCCTGGGCGGCGCCACGGGCGAGCAGGCCGGCGGTCAGCCGCGCCTCCGCCTCGATCCGCTCGGTCAGCACCGCGCGCGTGGTGAATGCCATCGTCGTGGTGACCACCACCACCGCCAGCAGCACCAGACCGGTGACCAGCAGGATCAAACGCTGTTGGAACGTCATGGGATTGCGCCCGCCCCCTCTGGCTGAAGCAAATGGCCGAAGCCATGGCCGATGGGACCGCTTCTACCGGTCCGGGGCACGCAAGTCCAGTTGCCGGGCCGCCGCACCGGTCATGGTCACGCCGGCCGCGGGCGGGGTGAAGCGGCCGGATGCGCAAGATTCCACCGCAGGCGCGACATTATCTCTTTCGTAACCACATGGTCCGTAAGACGGAAGGACCGCGGACGGTTTCGCGCCGCGGTCCTGTGCTCTTTCAAATCCGCCACCACTCAACCGCCACCACTCAACCGGTGCATGCCCATGCCGCTCAACGTTCTGGAAGTCGCCGTCTACGCGATGGTCCTCACCGCCAGCCAGCCCAGCTCCTTCGAGTGCGTGGCCGTGAAGCCGGAGGGCGTCAATTGCACCAACGGCCTGTCGGCGAAGCAGGACGGGCCGAACCTACTGTTCAGCACCGGCATCCAGGTGATCAAGGACAATCAGGGCCGGGTGCGGCTCAGCAACGGGCTGCAGACGCGCTTCGACAGCTCCGCCTGGGTGGAATTCCAGGACACCGGCAAGAAGCCGGTGGTCAGCGTCCGCAAGACCGGCCCGCTGCGTTTCAAGTTCTCCAACGGCTTCCAGTGCGAAGCGATGGGCAACCCGGAAGACATGGCCCGCTGCCACAAGCCCTGACGGCTTTCCCTACCGGTTGATGCCGCGGCGCTCCATCTCGTCCTCGATGGCGCGGCGGTTCTGCCGGATCTGGCGCTGTTCCTCGCCCAGCCGGTCATACTGGTTGCGCAGGTCGCGGTCGGAATAGTCGCCATAGGCGTTGCCGCGGCGGTTGCCCGCCGAGTTCCCTGACGAGCCTTCATAGCGGCGCCCGTCGCGGTTCATCTCGCGGTCCTCGGCCGTGCGGTCCTGCGGATAATTGTTCGGGTTGACGGCGCGGTTCAGCTGGTCGAGCGCCCCGCCCCACCCGTTCTGCGACTGGCCGCTCTGCGATTGGCCGCTCTGGGCCAGGGCCGGCGAGGAAAGGGCCAGGACGGCCGCGGCCGCGAGAATGATTGTACGCATCGGACGAACTCCCTCATGCGGTTGTCGTTTCCTTCTGACAACCGCCGGGGAGCCGATCCGTCACGCCGCCAGCGGTTCCGGTCCCAAATCGCCCCGTCCGTGCGGCGCGTCGAGATCCAGCTCCGGCCCCTTCGGCACGATGCCGGTGGGGTTGATGGTGGCGTGGCTGCCGTAATAGTGACGCTTGATGTGGTCGAAATTCACCGTCTCGGCCACTCCCGGCACCTGATGGAGGTCGCGCAGATAGCCCGACAGGTGGGGATAGTCGGCGATCCGCCGCTTGTTGCACTTGAAATGCCCGACATAGACCGCATCGAAGCGGACCAGTGTGGTGAACAGGCGCCAATCGGCCTCGGTCAGCCGGTTGCCGACCAGCCAGCGCCGGGTCTCCAGCTTGGCGTCGATGCCGTCCAGCGCCGCGAACAGGGCGTCGAAAGCGGCCTCGTACTTGTCCTGGGACGTGGCGAAGCCGGCCTTGTAGACGCCGTTGTTGACGGCGTCATAGACGAAGGCGTTCTCCCGGTCGATCTCCTCCACCAGATCCGGCGGGCAGAAATCGGTGCGCATGTCGGTGAAGGCGTCGAACTCGCGGTTGAGCATGCGGATGATCTCCGCCGACTCGTTGTTGACGATGCTGCCGGTCATTTTGTCCCACAGCACCGGGACGGTGACCCGGCCGCTGTAGCCGGGCTTGGCCTGAAGATAGACCTCATAGAGGCGGCGGGCGCCGGTCACCGGTTCCGGCTCGGCGAAGGTCCAGCCTTCCGACAGCATCAGCGGATCGACCACGCTGACGCCGATCACCTCGTCCAGCCGCTTCAGCTTGCGGAAGATCAGCGTGCGGTGCGCCCAGGGGCAGGCGAGCGACACCATCAGGTGATAGCGCCCGGCCTCCGCCGCATAAGGGGTGGAGCCGTCGGCCGACACCCGGTCGCGGAACTGCGCCCTCCGTCCGGACGAACGCGCCGCCGGATTTCTTGGTGTCGTACCATTGGTCTTGCCATTGTCCGTCGATCAGCAGGCCCACGGCTCACTCCCCCTCTTTTCAGCGTCTACCTGTCGTCAACCGTGCAGCTTCGCCGCGATCTCGGCGACATGGCGGCCCTGGAAGCGGGCGCCGTCCAGTTCGACCGCGCTCGGCCGGCGCGAGCCGTCGCCGCCGGCGATGGTGCTGGCGCCGTAGGGCGAGTTGCCCATCACTTCCGAAACGCCCATCTGGCCCTGGAAGGAATAAGGCAGGCCGACGATCACCATGCCCAGGTGAAGCAGCACGGTGTGGGTGCTGAGGATGGTGCTCTCCTGCCCGCCATGCTGGGTGGCGGTGGAGGTGAAGGCCGCACCGACCTTGCCGACCAGCGCACCCTTGGCCCACAGGCCGCCGGTCTGGTCGAGGAAGTTCTTCATCTGCGAGGCCATGTTGCCGTAGCGGGTCGGCGTGCCGATGACGATGGCGTCATACTGGACCAACTCGTCCACCGTGGCGACGGGGATGTCGCTCTCGTCCTTGTAATGGGCGGACTGGCGGACCGCTTCCGGCACCAGTTCGGGCACGCGCTTCACCGCCACCTCGGTCCCGGCGACGGAGCGGGCGCCTTCGGCCACCGCCTGCGCCATCTCCGACACATGGCCCCAGCTGCTGTAATAGAGGACCAGAAACCTTCGCCATCGTCGCCACTCCCTGTTCGGTTGGTGAATTGGCTCGCCGCGACCGGTGACGGCCCGGCGGTGACACCAGAAATAGGGCGCGGCGGCCTTTCCGGTAATGCCGGATCTTGGCACCTCATTGTTTCCGGGTGTACAACAATGCCATGGATCGCCTCGACGACATGCTCGCCTTCATCAAGGTGGTGGACACCAAGAGCTTCACCGCCGCCGCCGACCGGCTCAATTTGTCGAAGTCGGTGGTCTCCCGCCGCATCGGCGAGCTGGAGAACAGGCTCGGCGCGCGGCTGCTGAACCGCACCACCCGCAAGCTCAGCCTGACCGAGGTCGGACAGGCCTATTACGAGCGCTGCACCCGCATCCTCGCCGACCTGGAGGAGGCGGAGCAGGCGGTCGCCGACCTGCACGCCGCTCCGCGCGGCCGGCTGCGGCTGAACGCGCCGGTCAGCTTCGGCATCATGCATCTGGCCCCGGCGGTGGCGGAATTCCTGGAACGCTATCCGGCCATCGAGATCGACATGGACCTGAACGACCGTACGGTCGATCTGGTGGACGAGGGATACGATCTGGCGGTCCGCATCGGGCGGCTGCGCGACAGTTCGCTGATCGCCCGGCGGCTGGCCCCGGCCCGCATCGCGCTGTGCGCCAGCCCGGCCTATCTGCAAAAGCACGGAGTGCCGGAAACGCCGGACGATCTCGCCCGCCACAGCTGCCTGCTCTACACCAACGTGCCGACGCCCGACGTCTGGCAGTTCACGGTCGATGGCGAGACGTGCAACGTCCGGGTCTCGGGCCCGATCCGCAGCAACAACGGCGACCTGCTGCGCGAAGCGGCGATGTCCGGCGTCGGCTTCATCATGTCGCCGACCTTCCTATGCGGACAGGCGCTGTCGCGCGGCGAGCTGGTCAGCGTGCTGCACCGGCACATCCCGTCGGAACTGTCGGTCAACGCGGTCTATCCGCAGAACCGCCACCTGTCGCCGAAGGTGCGGGTGTTCGTCGATTTCCTGGTCCAACGCTTCGGCCCGCGCCCCTATTGGGACTGCGCGCTGCTCGACACGCTGCCGCAGGAGATGAGGCCGCAGGAGGCCGGCTGAAGCAGCCCCTTTACGACGAAATCCTTATGACGGAGAATTCGGCCGGCGGCGGGAGCGCAGGTTCAGCGCGGTGATGAAGTTCGGCTGCTGGCCGACCACCGGACCCTGGGAAACCGGCTTCTTCGCGGCGGTCGACAGGAAGCCGCCGACCCGGCCGCGCAGCTCGACCGCATGGTGGGCCGCCTCGTCCGCGCTTTCCGCCACCTGACGGCGGACCGACGGTCCAGCGTGTTGAAGGCGCGGGAGGCGAATTCGAAGGCCGGCTGCGACTTGGTGGCGATCACCTGACGCAGAGCCTTGGACACCAGCACCGTGTCGAGACCGCCCGGCCCCTCCACCCCGTCCAGCACGTCGGCGAGGATGCCGATGGCCTGGATGGTGCCGTTGTCGTCCAGGGAAAGGTCGTGAGCGTCCATACGGGTCTTCCGATCGTCTCAAGCGGTACGGGTCTCGCCCCTGAGGACACCCGGGTTGCACCTGCGGAATCATAGTGTTTGCACCGGCGTCTGGCAATGGACGCCCGCGGGGGACGGCGGTGAAATCGTTAAGACCCGGCTTGTCCCGATCCCAGCGATACCGGAAACGCGGCCCGCAGCGACGGCCACAGCGCCGCCCAGTCGCCGTCATGCTCCATCTCCGGCACCACCCGCACCGGCGCGCCGACACGGGTCCCGAAGCCCGCGCACCACCTCCGGCGGCACCACCCGGTCGTTGCTCCCGGCGATGTGCCATTGCGGCACCAGGGCCAGCCGTCCGGTCTCCCGTGCCGGGTCGAGCGAGCCGGTCAGCGGCGTCAGCCGCTTCGCCGCCGCCCAGGCCGCGAGGTCGAGCGGCGCCACCACCGTCACCAGCGCGGCCACGTCGCTGCGCCGCGCCGCCAGCAGCGCCGCCGCCACCCCGCCGCCGGAATAGCCGACCAGCACCAGC
The DNA here is from genome assembly GCF_015390205.1 of Azospirillum sp. INR13. Classification (NCBI taxonomy): domain Bacteria; kingdom Pseudomonadati; phylum Pseudomonadota; class Alphaproteobacteria; order Rhodospirillales; family Azospirillaceae; genus Azospirillum; species Azospirillum sp. INR13. The sequence continues at coordinate 85,527 of NZ_VUOI01000009.1, read as the reverse complement.
CGGTCCGCCCCGCTCTGCCGCTTCGCCTCGTCCAGCGCACGGCCGAGGGCGCCGATCACCTCCGGCGCGAAGCGGTGGGAGGTCCAGATGCGGGTGGAGCAGGCGGCGTCGGTCGCCACCCCGCCATACTGGCAGGGCCGGCCGAGATAGAGCAGACGCGGCGCCGGGTCGGTCAGCGCCAGCGCCAGCGCCACCGGGTTGAAGGGGGTCGGGTCGCGCGACGGCTCGGTCGGGCTGTTCCAGGCATGGCCGTCACCCTCGATATAGACCACCAGCGGCCCCGCCCCGCCGGAACGCAGCCAGCCGGCCAGGGTGAAGGGCGCCGCCGCGAAGCGCCGCGGCAGCAGGCCGGCGGCCCCGGCGGCCTCGTCCACCGCCGCCACCCGCTCCCGAGGAATTGCGGCGCAGCCGGCAGGCAGCAGCAGCAGCGCGGCGGCAAGAACGGCCCGCAAAAGGCGGGGGGCCATCGTCACGGCGCCGGCAGCCGGGTGGCGAAGGTCGGCGGCAGCAGCCGTTCGACGCAGGCCCCGGCATCGCCGGTGGTCAGCGTCTCGACGAAGCGGGCGGCGGCGGATCGGCCGCAGGGGCTGACGCCCAGCACGTCATGGCCGATGCCGCGGAAGGACATCAGCGTCGCCCGGCGCAGGCTGCGCCCCATCGCCTCGGCGCGCGCCGGGGCGGTGAAGGTGTCATAGGCGCCGGTCAGGATCAGCGCCGGCACGTCGGACTCCACCGGCCGGTAGAAGGACGCATCCACCGGCGGCAGGTTCAGCACCGGACAGGCGGCGTCGTAATCGGTCTCCACCGCGTCGGCCACCACATGGGGGCGCAGATCGGCCGCGGCGCGCCGGGCGGCGGCGGCATCGATGCGCGGACGGTTTTCCCGGCATCCCACCGTCAGGTTCAGCCCATAGGCGAGCTTGTCCAGCACGCCCCAGATGGCCGGCGGCACCACCAGCGACAGCGCCGCCGCATCCTCCAGCCGCCCCGCCCCTCGCTCCCCACCCCGCCGGCCCGCATGACGGCGCGGTCGAGACGGTCGAGCAGGGCCGGCATCACCACCATCCCGTCCGCGCTGCCCAGCCGCAGCGCCAGCACAGTCGCCAGCATCGGCCAGGACAGCTGCAGGCCGCTCTCCCGCCCGGTACCGGGATGGCGCAGGCGAAGCTCCAGCGACCGCCGTTCCAGCGCCGCCGACAGCCGCTCCACCGCCTGTCCCAGTTGCGGGAAGGCGCGGGCACAATCGGGCTGAGCGGCGCAATCCTCCACCATGCGGCGGTACGCCTGCCGGATGGCGGTCAAGCGGTCGAGGTCGAGCCAAGTCGCATCCACCGCCGCCGGGGAGTTCAGCACGAGGCTGCGCACCGCCGCCCCGTCGGCGCGCAGCAGCGCCTGGGCCAGCACCCCGCCATAGGAGGTCGCGATGACGTTCCAGCGCTCCACCCCCAGCGCGCCGCGCAGCGCCCGCAGGTCGGCGGCACTCTGTCCGCTGTCGAAATCCTCCAGCCGGTAGCCGGCGCGGCGCGGCGGATCGAGGCAGGCGAGGGCATCTTCCGCCGTCACGCCGCCGAACCAATAGCGTAGCGGGTCCAGCGCCGGGCAGCGCAAGGACGGCGCCGACCGGCCGGTGCCGCGCTGGTCCACCAGGATGACGTCACGGGTGGCGCGCATCGGCGCCAGCATCGCCGCGGTGCCGCGCGGATCGTCGCTGCCGCCCTGCCCCGGCCCGCCGGCCAGCACAACTACCGGATCGGCGGCGGGCGCGCCGTTCAGCGCCGGCAGCACCATCACGAACAGGTCGAGCGGCGGGCTGTCCGACCGCTGCCAGTCCGACGGCACCCGCAGGCTGTGGCAGCGCGGCGCCGGGCCGTCCGGCACGCCCGCCGGACATGGCACTTCGGTAAGCGCCGGTCGCGGGGCGGGCGCCGGGGTGGGGATTGCGACCGGAACGGCGCCCGGCATGGCAATGGGTGGCGGCGATTCCGCGATCACGACTGGCGGCGGCCCCTTGGGTCCGGCCAGCCAGTCGATGCCGATCCCCAGAAACCCGCCCGCCAGCGCACAGAGCGCCAGTGCGCCGCCGATGACGGCGAGACGCCGACCGCCGCTGACCATCGGCCGGGCTACTCGGCCACGGTGGTGAAGAAGGCGGACTGGACGACGACGGTCCCCTTCGCCTCGGCCTTGGCGATGGCCGCGCGCAGGGTCGCCAGATAGGCGCCGGCAGGCTCCACCTCCTCACGCTCGGCCGGGAACAGCGGCTCGCGCGTCACCAGCGCCAGGATCATCGCCGGGCCATAGGGCGGCGCGATGGTGTAGACGCGGTCGCTGGCCGACTTCGCGACCCCCAGCGTGACGGGCCGGCCGGCATCGACGCGGTCGTCGCGGCGCAGGCGCATCGGCACCATGTGGATCGCGTTGCCTTCGATGTCGATGTAATCGACGGTCAGGTAGCCGGACATGCCGGGAGTCACCGTGACCTCCAGCTTTTCGCCCTGGCGATAGACCATCGACGGACGATTGAGGCCCAGCCCCAGCGCATCGGCCCCCTGCCCCTCCGCCCGGGCCGGCAGCCCGGCGACGCCCAGCGCCTCGCACAGCGGCCAAGGGCGGACGGCGACGCGGGCATCGATGTCGACGCCACTCGGCAGGCCGGTGATCGCCGCCTTCAGCGCGCCGGCATCGGCGTCGCTGCCGACATAGCCGCCGATCCGAAGGCCCTTGCCGGTCTCCACCGCCTTGACGCCGGAGCAAGTGAAGCCGCCCGCCGCGGCCTCCACCCTCTTGCGCGCCTCGGCCGGCGTGATCGTCGGAACAGGCGGAGCGGCCGGAACCGCGGCCGGCACGACCTGGGCCGGTGCGGGGGGTGGCGTAGGTGCGGGCGGCGCGACGGTCTGGACGGCCGGGGTGACCGGCGGCGGCGGCACGGGCGCGGCGGGAGCCGGCGCCTCCGCCTTCACGGGCTCCGCAGGCGTTGGGGATGGGGATGGGGATGGCGCCGGAGTGGTGGGCGCACCCAGTGGCGCCGTCGTCATGGCCGGCGGCGGGGCGGCGGGAGTTGCCGGAGCGGGAGTTGCGGGAGCCGCGGCCTCCTTCACCGGCGCCTGCGCCGTCGATTGTTGCGCCGACGATTGGGCCGGCGGCTGCGACTGTCCGAACAGCAGGAAACCGGCGACGCCGGCCGCCACCAAACCGCCGACGCCACCGGCGATCAGCCCGACCGGCGCCTTCTTCCTCGGCACGGCCGGCGCCTGGGCGGTCTTCGCCGGCCTCTCGGCCGCCACCGGCTTCGGCTTCTCCTCCGTCGCCGGGGTCGCGGCCGGGAAGGGGGTGGCGTCGAAGGGCGTGATCTCCGCCGGGCGGCGGGTCAGCGCGCCGACCAGTTCCGTCATCGTCCTGGCGCGGTTCTGCGGGTCGGGTTCCAGCATGGAGCACAGGACCCCGCGCAGCGGCTCGTCCAGCGCCGACAGGTCGGGCACCGACATGCGCCGCTCGATCATCGCCTGCGGCGTGCGGCCCATGTCCAGCGGCCGGCCGAGTGCTGCCGCGGCCAGCACCAGACCGGCGCTGTAGATGTCCGACTGCGGCCCGACCTGCCCGCCGAACAGCCCGAACTGCTCGGGCGAGGCATAGCCGTACTTGCCGGCGAAGGCGTCGCCGATGACGGTCCCCGCCCCGCCGGCGGTCTGCTTGGCGATGCCGAAATCGATGATCTTGGCGTTGGCGATCTGGCGGCCGGGCAGGATGACGTTGTCGGTCGACATGTCGCGGTGGACGATGCCGCGCTGGTGCGCCGCCGCCAGCCCCGAGGCGATGCGGTCGAGCAGGATGGCGACGTCGTCCGGGTCCAGCGGCCCGCCCTGCAGCACCTCCTGCAGCGATGGCCCGTCCAGATACTCCATCGACAGCAGGATCCGGCCATACTCGTCGCGGAAGACGCCGTCGTAGGACACGACCGCCTCGTGCCGGATCTCGCGCAGCGCCGCCGCCTCGCGCCGCAGAAGCTCGACCATCTTGGCATCCTGCGCCAGTTCAGGCCGGATCACCTTCACCGCATGCCAGGTGTTCATGTCGACATGGCGGGCGCGGTGCACCTCGCCCATGCCGCCGCGGGCGATCAGCCCCGCCACCTCGTAGGTGTGGCTCAGCAGGGAGCCCGGCCCGATGGGCGCCGGCGACGCCCGTCCTCCCGCCGCGTCCACGCCGGAGACGGACGCCGCAGTGACCGAGGTCGATGCAACCGAAGATGCGGTCACCAACGGTTCGGGGTCCGGGGTGGCAGCAGCCGGCGGCGTGGTCAGCCTCGTCGCCTCGGCATCCACCCCCTGCCCTTCGGTCCCGGTCGCGGCCGGCAGGATGGCAGTCGGCTCGTGGCCGGCGGCGCCACGGTCGTCGGAAGTCTCGTCGGGGGTCTGGGCCATGGCGGGAAGCGGTCCGGTTCAGGAAAGGTCAGGCGGTGACAAAGGGTGACGCGGCGGCGGATCAGTCGGGCTTTCCGTCGTCCGCGGCACCGCCGGAATCGCCACGCACGAAGCGGTCGTATTCGCGGGCGATGGCGTCGCCGATGACCCGGTCGAAATCCTCTTCCAGCTCGACCACCAGATCCTTGTACAGCGTCTCGTACTGGTCCCAGTAGCGGGCCTTGCGCGCCGCCGGGACGATGCTGTCGAGAAGCCGCGTCTCCAGCCGCTGGCTGAGCGCGCCGGGGTCGAACTTGGCGACCACCTGCTTCAGCGCGGTCTGCAGCGCCGCGGCATAGGCGAGGTGGTGGACCTGCACGTCGCTCGCCGCCTCGCGCACCGCGTCGGCCATCGGCAGGAAGCCGCGCAGGCGCGGGTTGGCCAGCACCGACACCGCCTCGTCCAGCGTTTCGCAGCGCTTCAGCGGGTTTTCCCCCGCCGGGCGGAAGCTGGTCTGCTCCAGATGGAACTCGTCCTTGAAGCGGGAGCGCGCCCGCAGCGACGCATGCAGCGCCCCCAGGCTGACGCGCAACGCCTCGCCCAGGCCGCGCATCATCGCGTTCGGGCCCGGCAGCCCCTCCGGCGGCAGCGGCGCGCCGAACCCCTCATAGAAGGCGGCGACCGCGGCACCCGCATCGGCGACGGGCGCGGCGGCAGGAACGGCGACCGGCGCGGGAGGTGCCACGGGCGCGGGCGGCGGCGGCGGTACGAACTGCTGCGCCGCGTGGGGAACGATGACGGAGTCGTCCGGCAGCGGGAGCGGTTCGGCCACACGGACGACCGGCGGGGGCTCCGCCAACAGCGGGTCGGCCGCCGGATCGGGCAGCGTCTCGTCGATGTTCCAGTCTTCCGGCAACGGCTGGGCCGTCTTCGCCGCGGCGGGGAAGCCCGGATTCGGAAAGGCCGGCGCCGCCGGCTGCGGCGTGCCGAGGAGGTCGTCGTCCCAATCGTCGGGGATGCCGCTCCCTGACGGCTGCGGTGCGGCGGCCGGCGGCTGATACGAGACGCCGATCGACAGCGACTGGTTCAGCGGGTCGGAATGATCGTCCACGGTGCCGAACCGCCAGTCGTCCGCCCGCTCGCGCGCGGCGGCACCGCTGCTGGAGGCGGTCCAGGCATCGAAAGGTGCATCTTCCGACCGCAGCGGATGGTGTTCGAATGGGCGCGCCGCAGGATCGGCGAACAGTTCGTCGAACTGGTCCGGTACCGCGGCGGACGCCGGCGGCGGGGCGAAGGGATCGGGTGCGGCCTCCGTCCCGCCCAGCCGGAAGGCGCCGGAGATCTCCGTAAAGCTGGGGGCGGACAGCGTCTCCACCGTCGCCTCGATGATGAAGCGGCCGATGCGGACGCGGTCGCCCGACCTGAGGTCCGCCGGGACGTTGCGGCCGAGCGGCCGGTCGGAACCGTTGAGGAAGACGCCGTTGGTGCTGGTGTCGATCACCCGGTAACCGGCCGCGGTCTTCTCGAAGACGCAGTGCTGGCGCGACAGCAGCAGGTCCGGGTCTGGAAGAATCCAGCCGTTCTCGACCCCGCGCCCGACGGTGAGGTCGCCGCCATGCAGCGTCTTCTCGGCATTGCCGCCCAGCGACGCCCGATGGTCCGAAACGATCCTCAGCCTCAGCATTCCACGCTCTCCACCCCGCTGCCAGAACCCTCTTGCCCGGCGGTCAGCCGCCGATCACCACCGTCGGCGCCCCGGTCACGATCACCCCGCCATGGGCGGTCTGGTCGCCCAGCCGTGCCGCCGGCCGGCCGCCGACGATCACCGTCGCCGACCCCTTCACGATCACGTCGGGCGGGCCGACGCAGACGCACATGTCCGTCACCACCGCGGCCGGCAGGAACTCGATCAGGACCGCCGGCACGCCCGGGCTGACGATGGGGCCGCCGACATGCGGGACCGGGCCGGTCGTCATCGGGCAGGTGTGCATGTCGGTCAGGCGCGCGGCGGGCGGCATCGACGGTCTCCTCCGGCCTTCGGATCAGCGGATTCGGGGCGCGTCTGCGCCTGGGGTGGTCCGCAGCGGAATTTCGACGCGGCGCAGGTCGCCGTTCACCGATTCGAACAGGACCAGCGCATCGGCGCCCGCATCCTCCATCATGAACCGGATGCCGGGGCCGAACAACGCGGCGCGCTGGGCCTCGTCGCTGATCGGCAGGAAGCAGCCCAGCACCGCCGGATCGTAGAAGCGGAACAGGTAGGTCGCCCCGCCCTCGCCGTTGACGATGGTGAATTTGCGGAAATGGCGGCGCACCGCGTCGATGTCGCCGTCGGCCTGCACCAGGATGCCCCAGCCGCGTCCCCAGCCCTCCCCCACCAGCCAGTCGGCGACGGCGCTGCCGCGCGCCAGCCGGACAAGATAGGGCGCCACCTCCGCCAACTCGCTCGCCGTGTCGCCCTGGTAGAGGGAGCGCATGTCGGCCTCCTCCTCCCGCGCCAGCAGGCCGGGATAGAGGCCGGGGTCGCGCGCGGCGTCGACGATCATGTAGAGCGCGCGCGCCTCGTCCCCCGGCGGCCACAGATGATGGCCGAGACGGGCGACCACCTCCTGCGGGGAGCGGCGGGGGGAAGGCTCTGTCATCGCCCTGCCTGTGCCTGAATTCAAGCCTGGATTCATGCCTTGGTTCATGTCTGGCAGATCTCGCACAGCGGCGTGTTGGACGCGGCGGCGCTGCGCATCACCATGGCCTGGGCCGCGGTCTTCGGGGTGTGACTTTGCGCCGGGCGCGGCAGCTTGGCCTTCGGCGGGGCCGGGATCGCCCCGCCCTTGTCCTTGTCGGCCGGCGACGGCTTGTCCGGCCTGGCCGGCGAGGCGCTGAGCCCGTTGGCCGCACCGCCGCTGTTGATCAGCACCATGGTGCCGTTCATGGCGATGCCGGCCGGGCTCAGCGTGATGAAGTTGCCGCCGACCTTCAGCGTCAGCGAGGCGCCGGCCTCCAGGCACAGGTTCGCCCCGGCATGGACGGCATAGTTGGTGCCGATCTTGTCGTGCAGATCGACGCCGACGGTGCGCGACACGCCGCCGCCGACGGATTCCACATGGTCGCCGTCAACCGTGGCGTGGTGGTTCTTGCCCACCCATTCCCACAGGCCGCCGGCGACGTTCACATGCTGGCCCGACGCCACCGACGTGCGGCTGTCATGGCCGATGCGCAGGTCGTAGTCCCGCTGGGCATGGACGAAGACCTGCTCCTTGCCCGCCTTGTCCTCGAAGCGGATTTCGTTGAAGCCGCGCCCGCCGGGCGAGCTGCGCGTCTTGATGCCGGAGCGCGTCTTGTGTTCGGGCAGGGCGTAGGTCGGCAGCGCGTCGGCGTTGTTGACCACGCCGATCACCATCGGGCGGTCGGGATCGCCGTCGACGAAATCGACCAGCACCTCCATGCCGATGCGCGGCACCGTCTGCATGCCCCACTGGTGCCCGGCCCAGCTCTGCGCCACCCGGATCCAGCAGGAGCTTTTCTCGTCCGACCGGCCGCGGCGGTCCCAATGGAACTGCACCATGATGCGGCCGAACTTGTCGGTGTAGATTTCCTCCCCCGCCGGTCCGACGACGAAGGCGGTCTGGATGCCGCGCACCGACGGCTTGGGCGTGCGCCGCGCCGGCCGCACCACCGCCTTGGCCGGCAGGGCGCGGAAGCTGTTGCCGTAGGACGCCTTGCGCTTGTCGCCGGGCAGGAAGCCCTCGTTGCAGGCGTCGAACTCCAGCTCCGCCACCACGACGGGCTGGTTGTTCTCCGCCGCGGTCGGATGGTCGGTCAGGGCGAAGGTCATGCCGGGATGCAGGCTGCGGCAGGCGCCGACGCCGCGCACCCCCTCCAGCCCGCGCTCCTCCGTCTCCATCCGGCGGCGGGCGAGCGCCGATCCGGCATCGCGCGTGGCATAGCGGCCGGGATACTCGAACAGCTCGTATTTCGTCGAAACCGGCACCTTGGCGACCGATGCCTCGCCGCTGTCCAACGCCGTGCGCGGCGCCTGGAAGTCGTAGTCCTTGGTCGCCCAGCGGCCCGATGCGATGGAATAGACCCGCTCCCACCGCTCGATCTGGTCGGCATACTGGCCGCTGGGGTTGAAGCGCAGGGTTGCCGGCGACAGCTTGGCATAGCCGGCGGCGCTGTCGGACAGGATCAGCTTGTGGCGGTCGCGCTCATGCGCGAAGTAGTAATAGATGCCCTCTTCTTCCAGCAGCCGGCTGATGAAGTCGAAATAGGTCTCGTTGTACTGGACGCAATACTCGCGCGGCTGGTAGGTACCGCTCAGGCTGCGGAATTCGAAGTTGGAGAAGCCGAATTCCTGGAAGATCGTCTCGACGATCTTCGGAACCGCCATCGGCCCGCCGCCGCCCAGGCTGTGGAAGATGCGGCAATCGCTGGTGTAGGACAGCAGCGACAGCCAGGGCACCACCTCGATCGTGTAATAGCGCTGGTCGCGCCCCACCGGCACGCCGACGCCGAGCGAGCGCGCGATGCCGTTGACGTAGTGGCGCTCGCCGTCCAACTGGCGGAAGCCGATGTTGACGCTGTTGCCGACGATGGTCTCGGCCGCCAGCGGCTCGATGGGGCCGAGCGCGTCGATGCTGTAGAGGAAGGGGCTGGACAGCGCCTCGCGCCCCCGCACCCGCTCCACCAGAAGCACGTCGGGTCCGGCCGGCGTTTCCAGCGACAGCAGACGGTCGTCCTGAACGAACTGCATCACGCCTCCTCCTCGGCACGGCCGGTCAGGAATTCAGCGAAGTTCGCGGCCGGCGGCAAGCCGGCGCTGGTGAAGCCCTGCTCCGCCACGCCCTCCCCGCCCAGCGTCCACCAGCGGGCGCCGGTGGACGGCGCCTCGTCGGACGGCTGCGGCACCGACAGGGCGGTGACGGAGCCGACGAAGGCCTCCACGTCGAGCGTGTGGGTCAGGACGGACAGCGCCAGCTCTTCCGCCGCCTCGAACCATGCAGCGTCAGCCTCGGTCCCGGCGGCGGTCTGGCCGGGCGCCAGCAGGGCGACCAGCGCCAGCGGGAACTGCCGCCCGGCCTTGTCGACGCTGGGCATCATCACGCCGGCCGCCGCCTGCGGCCCGCAGACCCCGGCCTCCAGCGTGAAGCGCCAGATCGGCGCGTTGAGGTAGCGGTCCATCCACCCCTCACCCAGCGCCGCGCGGCTGGCCTGCAAGCCATCGAGCAGCCAATCGTGCCACGGGTCGGCGAAGCTGCGGGGCAACCCGCGCAGCAGGAAATCGCCCCGCGCCGGCAGCTTCCCGAAACAGCCGCTATTGCCCATCACAGACTGTCCGGGCATCGGAAGTCCTTGAGGTCGCGGATCGAGAAGGGATTGACCGCACTGGTCATCCGCACGTCGAAGCTGGCCGACTTGCCGGCGGCGCCGAAGCTCAGCGGGATGCGGTCGGGCACCGACCCCTTGCGGCCCCGGTTGGCGTCCAGCGTGCGGAACCACGCCCAGCTGCCGGTGCGCTGGGTCATCTCCGGCGGTTCGGTCGGCTGGCCGGTGAAGGTGACGCGCAGGTCGCCCGCCCCGCCCGGCTTCGGCCATTGCAGCCCCTGCGCCAGCGTGGCGTTGCGGGCGAAGGTCATGCGCTGACCGTCGATGTCGAGGTCCACCTGCTCCACCCCGGCGCCGAGATAGGTCGGGCGCAGTTCGAAGCGCAGCGACGGCACCCTGCCGCTGTCGGGGAAGAAGGCGTCGCGGATCATCGCCGCATGCTGGAAGGCCGGCAGCACCGACGACGGGATGCCGAGGTCGGCGGCCGAGGGCTGCCAGCGCCAGGGCTCCCGCGTGGTGTCGACGAAGGGACGCAGCCGGTTGGCGAAGAAGGCGTCGATCAGCCCGCCGGGGGCGAACAGCCGGGCGAAATCATCCATGCCGACATCGGCCGAGGCGCCCTTGACGAAGGATAGCGGTTGTCGAGCGCGCGGCGGCACCAGGGCAGCACCGTGCTCTGCCATTCGGCGTTGATCTGCGACCGGGCGCCGCTCAGCGTCCGCGCGGTGCCTTGCTCCACCAGTTCTTCGGTCCAGCGGCGCACCGGCTGCGGGTAATAGGCCACGTCTGTGGCGAGCTTCTGGAACACCTCGCCGCCGCCGCTGGCCGCCAGATCGAACAGCTTCTGTCCGCTCCCCGTGCCCAGCGACAGCCGCGCCAGCACCGCATGCACGCCCTCCAGCTGGCGCAGCAGCTCCTCCAGCCGGGCATTGCCGCTGTTGCGGGTGAAGTCGTTCAGCGGGCGGAACCGGTCGTCCACCATCTGGGTGACCAGCTTGGCGCCGCCGCTGTCTGCGACCGCCGCAGCCACGGCCGTCACCGCCGGAGCGGCGCCGGCCGGCGCCTCCGGCACGCGCTGCAAAGTCGTCTCGTTCGCCACCGCCGCCAGCAGCTTCTGCAGGGGGGAACTGCGGCCGGACAGGATGTTGACCTCTTCGGCCAGCGCCTGCGGGTTGGCGGCCGGCACCAGGGTGATGTCGTTCAGCAGAGCGTCCCAGCGCCCGGCATAGTCGCGCAGATACAGGGTCAGCGCCGCCGTCTCCAGCTCCGGCCCGGCCTCTTCCCCGCGCGGGGGGCCGAGCAGCCAGCTGTGGTCGCGCACCGACCGCGCCGCACCGGGCAGCCCCGGCAGCATCACGCCGGTGAAGCCCTGCTGCGTGTAGAATCCCGGAATGCCGTCGCTGAATCGCGCGCCGGAGGAGCGGCGGAACACCCGGTCGCCTTCCGGCCCGGCCTGCTCGGTCGGGCGCCATTCCTGCAGCTTGCGCGCCGCCTCGCCGTCGCGGACGGCGGCATAGACGCGGGCGGCCAGGGGGGTGCGGGCCAGCACTTCGCGCGATTGCCGGACCAGTTCGGCGTCGAGGTTAAGCTTCGGCAGCCCGGCGGGCGCACCGAGCCCGGCATCGATGTGGCCGAGCAGCGCCTTGGTCTCGTCCTCGCCCGGCGGGGGCGAGACGCGGCCCAGCCAGCCGGTGGTCCAGGCCTTGACCTCCTCGCCATTGACCGGCCCGGCGCCGCCCAGCGTCAGGTAGAGCCGCAGCAGCGCCTCCACCGCCGGGGCGTCGTCGGCGATCAGCCGGTCGCGCAGGTCGCGCTGCACCCGCACCAGCAGGCGCGGCACCAGCAGCCCGTTGACCGCGCGGCGGTAGAGCGCGTCGCCCGCCTCCTCCAGCTTGTCGCCCTGGTAGAGCCCGAAATCGAGGGCCAGCTTCTGCTTCAGCGCCAGCGTGTCGTGACCGGCCGGCAGGGCGCGCAGCTCGTTCAGCACCGGCAGCACGCGGCGGATGTCGTCGTCGGCGACGGTGCCGGCGGCCAGCGCCTCCGCCTTCGGGCGGTAGGCGTCGACCGCCTGCTGTTCGCGGTCGATCAGCCCGGCATTGCCGAGATAGCTGGCGACCCAGGCCGCGGTGGCGGCGACGGTGACCAGCCCGAACAGGCTGTAGGCGATGCGCGGAACCCAGATGCGCCGCCGCTCCGCCGCCGGGTCGAAGCCGACCAGATTGGCCTCGCGGAACACCAGGTCGTTCAGCAGCCCGCCGAGGAAATAGCTGCGCTGCTGCCCGGCGGCGACGGCGCCGCCGCGGAAGGGCGCCGCCGGCAGGCCGAAGCTCTCGGCCAGCCCGCCGATCAGCCGGTCGATCTGCGTGCCTTCCTGGGTGCCGCTGGTGAAATAGATGCCGCGCAGCCGCAGCGCCGGCTCGTACCGGTTGGCCTTGAAGGCCGCGGCGACAAAGTCGAGCAGCGGCTCCTTCAGCGAGGCCAGCTGCGAGGGGAAGGCGAAGATGGCGCCGCGGCGCTCCTGCGCATGCTCCTGCTGGATGCGGTCGACGGCGCGGGCGGACAGCCGGCCGGCGATGCCGTCCAGCTCGCTGCCCAGCGTCGCCATGCCGGCGTCGCCCAACTCGCTTTCGGCCGCCGGCAAGGTGACGCCGACGATCTGCCGGCGCTCGTCCCGGTTCAGGTCGTGGAAGAACTCGTTGAAGCCGGCGATCAGGTCGGCCTTGGTCAGCAGCAGATAGACCGGCGCCTTCACCTTCAGCGTCTCGTAAAGCTCGCGCAGGCGGCGGCGGATGGCGGCGGCATGCTGCGCCCGCTCCTCCGGCCCGGCGGCGGCGAGGTCGGGGACCGCCATCGCCACCAGCACGCCGTTGATCGGCTGGCGCGAGCGCGCATCCTTCAGCAGCTTCAGGAAGGCGCCCCAACCGGTCTGGTCGACCGCCTCGTGGCTGTCCTGGGTGGTGTAGCGCCCGGCGGTGTCGAGGAAGATCGCCTCGTCGGCGAACCACCAGTCGCATTGCCGGGTGCCGCCGACGCCCTTCAGCGGCTTGGCCCCGGTCTGGTCCGCCAGCGGGAAATTCAGGCCGCTCTTCAGCAGGGCCGTGGTCTTGCCCGCGCCCGGCGGGCCGATGATGACGTACCAGGGGGTGGAGTAGAGATAGCCGTCGCCCAGCCCCCGCTGCTTGCGCCCGGCCTTCAGCAGGGCGAGGGAGTCGGCGAAGGTCTTGCGCAGCCCGGCGACCTCGTCGGCCTGATCCATCGCGGCCATGCGGGCCGCGTCGCTGCCGCCGGTCAGCTCCGCCGTCATCCGCTCCTCGGCCTTGGCGTCGCGGCGTTTCAGCAGGATCAGCACGACCGCCAGGATCGGGAAGGGCACGGCGGCGGCCACGGCCAGCCAGGGCATCTCCAGCCCGGCCAGCGGCGCCAGCAGCGCGATCAGTGCCGCCGCGATGGCCGCACCGATGAAGCCCAGCACTGCGCGGGAGAGCAAGATGGCGGTCAGCCGACTCATTCCGATACCCCTGTCCCTGATCTTATGCTGCCGCTGGCACCGTCCCCGTCCGGGGCGGCTCCGCTCATTTCTTGAGGATGATGTCGATCCGACGGTTCGCCGCCCGGCCCTCAGGCGTGTCGTTGGACGCCACCGGTTCGGTATCGGACTTGCCCTCCGCCTTGAGGCGGGACTTGTCGGCGAAGAGCGGGTCGAACTCCGCCATCACGGATTCGGCGCGGGCCTTCGACAGGTGCCAGTTCGACGGGAAGCGCAACCGCCCGCCGCCGGTCATCGGCACATTGTCGGTGTGGCCGGTGATCAGCACCGCGCCCGGCTCCTCCGCCACGGCGCGGCCGACGCGCAGCACCGATCCGCGCACCTTGTCGTTCAGGCTGGCGCTGCCGCTGGCGAACAGGTTGCTGCCGCGCATGCGGACGGTGATCGACAGCGCGTCCTCCGTCACCTCGACCAGCCCTTCGGCGATCTCCGGCTCCAGGAACTTGCGCACGCGCTGGACCTGGGTGGTCTGCGGCGGGGGAGGCGGGGCGATCTGCGGCGGCGGCGGTGCGGCCTCCGCCAGCTTGACCGGGGCCGGCGTCTCGATCACCACGCCACCGTGCGGCGGCAGGCCGCCCATGCCGGCGAACAGCCGGTCCGACGCGCCGTTCAGCAGGAAGCTGAGGCCCAGGAACAGCAGCAGCAGGAACAGCGCCGTGCCGGCCCCGGCCACCCAGACCGGCAGCGAGCTGCGCGGCGGACGGTAGTCCATCGCCAGCGCCGCCGCGTTCGGGCAGAGGATGCGGTCGGCATAGCCGCGATGCTTGACCAGGATGTTGTAGACGTCCTCGCGGATGCGGGCATGCTCGCTGTCCTGGCGCCCGGCGACGCGGTAGCGGCCGCGGAAGCCCAGGGACAGGCAGAGATACATCAGTTCCAGCAGGTCGCCGTACTTGCCCGGATCCTGACGGGCGGAGGCGAGCCGCTCATAGAACTGGTCGCCGCCGACGACGTTCTTGTGGAACATGCTGGTGACGTTCTGGCGCGTCCAGGAACTCTGGCTGCCCCATTGCGAGTTCAGCACGATGTCGTCGATCAGGGCGCAGAGCGCGTAATGCGCGGTCGCCTGGGTCGCGGCGTCCATGCCGGACTTGGTCACCCAATGCTGGAAGTCGCGCAGGGCCGAGATCACGCGCTGGCGCAGCGATTCCAGGTCCGGAACCCCGGTGACGTCGTTCAGCCGCGCCGCCAGCAGCAGCACCGGCGAGGCGGCGGCGGCAAGCGGCGAACGGGCGGCGAAGATGCCGGCCAGCGCCGGTCCCGCAACACCGACGGCCTCCACCCGCGCCGCGGCCGGCGGTTCCCCGCCACCGGGCGTACCGGATGCGCGCCGGCCACCCGGCGTCGGCATCAGGACCGTACGTTCCGTTTCCGGTCCGGGCATGCCGCCAAACTCATCGCCGCCTTGCATGTCCACCCCAATCCGCGCGCCGTTCCGAAAGCGGTCCGGCCCCTCTTTTGAAAACACTGTGAACGAACTAACCGAACTTTATCTAGCCATTTCTGGCCGGCAAATCCGGGGTATGCGCGGCGGATGGTCCTACCGCCGCGCCTGCCCGGCCCAGGCGCCCGCTCAGGGTTGACCGGGCTGCGGCGCCGCCAGCGGGAAGGGGTTCAGTTCGTTGCCGCCGGTCTTGAAGATTGCGGACTGGCTCCACTTCTTCTCGCGCGCCAGACGCGGCACCGCACGGTTCACGTACTGTCCGAGCGTCAGGTTGTAGATCGCCTCGTCCCCCGGCAGCAGGGCCTTGCCCTTCAGCCCTTCCAGCACCGCATGGGCGAAGATGCCGTTGCGGCCGTCATAGCTGTCCAGCGCCTCCTCCTGCTCCGACGAGGCGGCCAGCAGGTAGCGCTGCCCCATGTCCTGGTACAGCTTGTCGACCGTGCCCGCCGACACCGCGCCCGAATGGCAGGTGTCGAGCATCACCAGCACGTTGCGGGCGGAAATCGCACTGACCAGCCGGTTCAGCTCCTTCTCCGACAGCCCCTGCTCGCTGATCGCCTGGGGGGTGGCGGCGGTCACGTTCTGCGTGATGAAGTGGTAGAGCTTGACCGAAGGGTCCTTCGGCGACGGCACGATCACGCCATGGCCGGCGAGATAGAGGACGACGGTATCCTCCTCCCGCGCGTTGGCGGCGAGATCCTCCAGCCCGGCGATGACGGCGTCGCGGCTCGCCTGCTCGTCATAAAGCGCCTTCGACAGAGCCAGCGACTGCTCCCGGTCGTAGCCGGCGGGAACCCGGCCGGTCAGCGTCTCGGCGAAGGAGGATGCGTCGGCGCGGGCGAAGCGCAGCTGCGTGCCCTCCGGCCGGTACTTGTCGATGCCGACGACGAAGGTGATCAGCCGCGGCTTGGCCGGCGCGGCACGTTCCGTCGCACTTCCGGCCGCGGTCGTCGCCGCCGTAACCGTCGGCTTGGGCAGCACGAAATCGACCAGCGGCGAGCGTTCATAGATCGCGTCCGTGCCGTTATAGGCGCGGATCTGCACCCGGTTGCTGCCGGGATCGAGGCGGACGGTGCTGACCCGCTCCTCCGGCGGCGGGGGCTGGTCCTTGTTGGCGTCCGCCGGCGTGGCGGCGGCCGCAGGCTGGGCTTGAACGGCCGGCTGCGGGGCCGGCTGGGGAGCGGGCGCCGGCTCCTTGGCGCGGGCGAAGGCGCGGGACTTGTCCTGGCCGCTGACGTTGCGGCCGTTGCGAAACAGATCGACCGAGCCGATGCCGCCGCCGGTGTCGGCCAGCCGGTAGCGCAGCCGCACCGATCCGACTCCCTCGGGCAGCGTGACCGACAGCCGCGGCTCCTCCGCCGCGACGTCAAGCTCCTGTCCCTGCGGCGCGGGCTTGGCGACTGCCTGGGGCACCGCCTGCGGGGCGGGCGCCGGCTCCTTGGCGCGCGCGAAGGCGCGGCTGACCGGCGTCATGTCGAGCGGATGACAGGTTTCCGCGGCCGTGGGAACCGTGGTGGCACCGACAGGCGCCGCGGCAGCGGCAGCGGGAGCGGAAGTGGACGCTGCCGCCGGAGCTGCAGCCGCCGCTTCCGTCGCGCCGGTGCCGAGCGCCAGACCGCGGCTGGCGGCGGGCACGGTGCAGTAGTCCAGCAAAGTCACCTGCGGGCGGCGCTGGGTCAGCAGGCGGATGTCGCCGATGGCGGACAGGCGCGCGGCGATCTCCGCCTGACCGGTCTGCTGCAGCTTGGCGCGCACCAGTTCGGGGGCGTTGAAGACGCGGTAGACCTGCTTGAACTCGACCCACTGGCTGCCCTTCTTCTTCGGGTCGTTCAGGTGGAAGCCGACCAGGGTCTCGCCGCCGCTTTCGGAATGGTCGAAGAAGGCCTCCGGCGTCCACAGCACCCAGCGGCGGCCGTCGCGATGCGGGAACAGAGCCGCCAACTCCTCCAGCGGCCGGAATCCTCCGGACAGCGCGTACCAGCGCAGCGTGCCGTCGCCCAGCGCGGCCACGGCAACGCGCCCGTCGGCCGACGCGACGACGCCCCACACGGCGGCCGGCACCTCGGCGCGGGCAAGCTCGGCCCCGGCGGAATCGAGCAGGCGCAGGCTGAACTCCCCGCCCAGCAGGACCCGGCGCTGCCGGCCCAGCACGGTGACGCTGCGCGCCCATTCGCCGCTGTCCAGCTTCACCGGCTGGCCGTTGACCTTGGGGTTGCGGGTGTTGCGCCAGTCGGCGACGCCGATCCCCGGCCCTTCCGCCGCCGGCCGGGCGAGGCCGGGCAGCGCGTCCGGCGCCGGGGTCAGGCTGCGGGCCAGCACGTCGAAGCGCATCGGCCGCTGGCCGCCCTGCTCCATGCCGAACTCCAGCACCAGACCGTCGTCGGACAGGCCGAAGCGGCCGAGATGGATGTCGCGGTAATCGGCGACGTCGCCCATGCGGGCGAACTGCAGCCGGCCGGCCGGGTCGATCACGCCCCATCCCGGATCGGCGGCGGCGAAGGCGACCCCGCCACCCTGCAGCGGCAGAAGATGGGTCACGGAATCGCGCGCGGCGGGCGTGTCGGTGTAGGCCCCCTTGCCGGCATCGGCCCAGCGCCGCACCACGTTGCGCTTGCCGTCCACCGTCGCGGTGCCGGCGGCGACCAGCGCCGTGCCGTCCCAGGCGACCGCGGCGAAGCTGCCGCCGGTGACCCCGGTGGCCTTGGCGCTGTGGCGCGTCTTCAGGTCGGCGGCGGCCAGCACGTCGACCTGCGCCTGATCGGCATAGCCGACCGCCAGCAGCGCTCCGTCCGGCGAGAAGGCGACCGAATAGGGCATGCCCTTGCCCGGCTTGCGCTTGGCCTTCGGCTTGAAGGCGGCGTCGTAGAGCCGGACGTTGCCGTCGAAGGACGCGGTGGCGAGCCGCCCGTCGGGCGCGAAGGCCAGCGCCGACACCCGCGCCTCATAGGCGGTGTCCTCGGCGACCAGCCTGAAGCTGGCACTGTCCCACACGCGGATGCCGGCGGTGCCGCCGAAGGCCCCGGCGACGAAGCGCCCGTCGGGCGAGAAGGCGAGATCGTTCAGCACCTGCGGCTGCCCCGGAAGCCGGGCCTTCAGCCGCTGCGCCTTGACGTCGAACAGGTAGAGCGTGACGCCGTCGCCCCAGCTCGACCCGGTGTTGCCGGCGGCGACCGCCAGAGCCCCGTCGGCCGACAGGGCCACGGCATAGAGCGCGCCCTCGTCCCCCGCCTCCATCGGCACGCGCAGGACGCCCAGCGGCTCCCCGCCGTCGCGTGCCCACAGGCGCAGGGACTTGTCGTTGGAAACGGTGGCGATCAGCCGGCCCTGGGCGTCGCTGGCCAGCCGGTTGACGCGGGCGGTGTGGCCGCCGGTCTCGATCCGCAGGAACGCCCCCGTGGACGCGTCGCCCGCCAGCGCCGGCCGGGCCGCGAACGCCCCCGCCACACCGCAGATGAGCGCGCCCAGCAGGACGACGGGAAGAGCGCCGCGCCGCAGGCGCGCGTTCAGGCGAGAGAGACAGCCGGCCATCATCCGTTCCGCTTGCACTGGTGTCGTCCGGCGGCGGTCCCGCGCATCCTCCGCGAAAGACCGCCGCCGGTCAGGTCATCTGACCGCACCGATCAGGCGGCGTCCAGCGTCGCTTCCTTCTGGGCGATCTGCTGGATGCTGCTGGTGGTGGCGTTGATGCGCTCCGACGTCTCGAAGGCGGTGTTGGTGCGCTCGACCACCTGGGCGGCCTGGGTGGTGGCCGTCTGCTTCGCCGGCTTCTTCTTGGTCTGGGCCTTGACCGCGGTCTTGGTACGGATCTTCTCGGCGGAGCCCGGCTGGATGTTGTCGGCGGCGATCAGATATTCGTCGCGGCGCTTGACGATGTTCTGGTTGATGCTGCTGGCGATGGCGTAATCCTTGTCCAGCTGGCCGCGGATCAGCGCCAGGCGCTGCTCGGCCTCCGGCTTGCCGATGCGCTTGGCCTTGTAGTCGGCCTTGACGCGCGCGATCTCGGCGCGGCGGCAGTTCACCAACTGGTCCAGCGCGACCTGGGTGCGGCTCAGGTTCTGGTTCTCGGCGTCCAGGTCGGTCATCACGCCCAGGATCGCCTGATCGCGGCCCTGCTGCGACTTGGAGTTCCAGTAGCCGCCCAGCGAGCCCAGCGCCGCACCGGCGGCGGCGCCGATCAGCGCGCTCTTCATGTTGCCGCCGGCCAGCGCACCGGTCAGCGCACCCACGCCGGCGCCGATGGCGGCACCCTTCAGCATGTCCTCGGCATAGTAGTTGCCGGTCGAATCGAGCGCGACGCGGTACTGGTAGCAGGCGTCGCTGCCGTCGTTGGCGCCGATGCGATCCGTCTGCGTGGTCACGCAGCCGCTGAGCGCCATGGCGACGATGGTGAGCGAGACGAGGCTTGCCTTGGCACGGTTGCTTCGCATGACCTGGATTCCCGTTTGCTTTTCTGTTCAAGACATATTTCGATCAGATCCAGAACTCCGGGCCGTCCGCACCACCCCCACAGTGGGCGCACGCCGTCGCCGATCAGGACCCGCCGCCACGCTGCCACAGCAACAACTGTAACGGAAGGGGGCATTACTACCAATTCGTGCGGCCTTTTATCCAATTTTTCGGCCTGTAGCCTTTAAGGCACGGCTACCCGGGAGAAGCATGATGTTCGGATTCGGGGGGATATGATGTTCGGAAGAATGCGGCGCCGGATGACCGCAAGGGTTCTCGCAGTAATCACGGCCGGTCTTGCCGCGGGGATGATCGTAACGGTCGCCGCAAGTCCGGCGCGGGCGGAAATTGCGGCGCTGGTGATCGGAATCGACCGCTACACGCGGATCAACCCGCTGCAGGGCGCCGTCAACGACGCACGCGACATCAGTGCCGCGCTGAAAGGCCTTGGCGTCAGGAAACTGCGCCTGTTCATCGACGGCGAGGCGGAACGCAGCCGGATCATATCGGCGTGGCGGGAGCTGATCGCCGAGACCTCCCCCGACTCGACACTGGTGCTGACCTTCGCCGGCCATGGCGCGCAGCAACCGGAACGTGTGCCCGGCAGCGAGGTCGACGGCATGGACGAGTTCCTGGTGCTGGCGGACTTCGCCCCGCGCGGTCCCGGCACCGCCCAGCGCCTGACCGACGACGAGATCGCCGTGCTGCTGAAGGAAGCCGCCCCGCGCCGGGTGATCTTCGTTTCCGATTCCTGCCATTCCGGCACGATGACCCGCGGCTTCGACGACCGCGCCGGCATGCTCGGCACGCGGGCGGCGCGGATCGACGGGGCGCTGGTCGACCGGATCGAGGACGACGCCCTGCCACCGCCCACCCGCGCCGCCCTGCAGGCGGAGGCGGACGACCAGCCGAACGTCACCTTCTTCGCCGCCGTCGCCGAACATGAGCTGGCGCCAGAGGTGATGATCGACCGCAAGCCGCGCGGCGCGCTCAGCTGGGCCTTCGCCAACGCGTTGCGCGGGCAGGCCGACCGCAACGGCGACGGCATCGTCACCAAGGGGGAGTTGGAGGCGCACATCCGCGGCGCCGTCCGCATGGCTCTGGAAGGCAAGCAGCATCCGCAGGTCCAGCCGCGCGGCCGTGGCGAGCTTCCGCTGATCGACCCGGTCGCCACCAAGCCGAAGCCGCCGTCCCTGCTGCCCGCTGCGGGTCCGATCCCGCTGCGCATCCTGGGCAAGCCGGCGGCGGTGAAGGGACTGGCCGCCGGCCTCTCCGGCATCGAGGTTGCCGGCAAGAACGATCCCGCCCTGGTCTGGGACAGCGCCACCGGCGAGGTGGTCAGCTCGATGGGCGACGTCCTGGCGAGCATCGCCGGCGACCCGATGGCACCGGAAACCCGGCGGCGGGTGCAGGGGGTGGTCGACAAATGGTCGCTGGTGGTGCGGGTGAAGGCGGCGGCGCAGGACCGCTCGCTGGCCCTGGCGCTGGAGCCGGGCGACCGCAACTACCGCCAGGGGGAGACGGTCTCGCTCGACATCCGCGGCAACAGCGGGACCTACTTCACCCTGATCAACCTCGCCGCCGACGGGACGGTCAACTACCTCTACCCGCTGGCGGAGCGCAACGACCCGGCGCAGATCCCGAAAGGCGGCCCCTACCGGCTGGCCCTGACGGTGGAGCCGCCCTTCGGCGCCGATCATTTCCTCGCCATCGCCTCGCCCAGGCCGATGGCGGCCCTTCAGCGGGACCTCGCCGCACTCGACGGCAAGCCGGCCGCCGCGGAGGTCGCCACCCTGCTGACCAAGCACCTCACCGGCCAGCCGGTGGAGTTCGGCATCCACGGCGTCTACAGCACGGGTCGGTGACTGGATCGCCCTCTCCCCCCGGGGAGCTATGGCATTCACACATCTCAGCGTCACGTAAGACGTCGGAATAAAGTAATTTTGTCGGCCGTCATTCCCGCGAAGGCGGGAATCCAGCCACATCCGCCGCCGATCTGCGGAGTTTCCTGGATCCCCGCCTTCGCGGGGATGACGCAAAGTTCCTTTTGTTCCAGAAGCTTACCAATGTCTGGAATTATGTGAATGCCATAGACCCGGGGAGAGGGAGAGGGCTTGCATCGCTACCCCCGCAGCGCCGCGCGGCGGTCCGCCCGCATCAGGGCGGCGCCGCGCTCGGCGATCATCACCGTCGGCGTGTTGGTGTTGCCCGAGGTCAGGGTCGGCATCACCGAGGCGTCGATCACCCGCAGGCCGCGCATCCCGCGCACCCGCATCTCGGCGTCCGTTACGGCGGTGGCGTCGTCCCTGCCGCCCATCCGGCAGGTGCCGACGGGATGGAAGATGGTGGTGCCGATGTCGCCCGCGGCATTCGCCAACTCCTCCTCCGTCTGAAAGCTTGGGCCGGGCTTGTATTCCTGCGGATGATAGGGGGCGAGCGCCGGCTGCGCGACGATGCGGCGGGTCAGCGCCAGCGCCTTCGCCGCCTTCGCCCGGTCGGCCGGGTCGGACAGGTAGCAGGGGGCGATGGCCGGATTCTCGCGATGATCGGCCGAGGTGATCCGCGTCCAGCCGCGCGACGCCGGGCGCAGGTCGCAGACGCTGGCGGTGAAGGCCGGGAAGGCGTGCAGCGGATCGCCGAACTTCTCCAGCGACAACGGCTGCACATGGTATTCCAGGTCGGCCGTCTCGATCTCCGCCGAGGATTTGGCGAAGACCCCGAGCTGGCTGGGCGCCATGGTCAGCGGCCCCTTGCGGAACAGGGCGTATTCCAGCCCCATCATCGCCTTGCCGAACAGGCTGCCCGCCCGCTTGTTCAGCGTCAGCACCCCATCGACCTTGTAGATCATGCGCAGCTGCAGATGGTCCTGCAGGTTGGCGCCGACGTCCGGCGCGTCAAGCACCACCGGAATCCCGAGGGCCTCCAGATGCTTCGCCGGCCCGATGCCGGAGCGCTGGAGGATCGCCGGGCTGCCGATGGAACCGGCGGCCAGCACCGTCTCGATCCGGGAGGTCGCCCGCGCCTCCTCCCCCTTCACGGTGAAGCGGACGCCGGTGACGCGGCCGTCGGCGATCTCCACCTTGTCGATGGCCGCCTCGATGGCGAGTTTCAGGTTCGGCCGGTCGAGCGCAGGGCGCAGGAAGGCCTTGGCCGCGCTCCAGCGGATGCCGCCCTTCTGGTTCACCTCGAAGCTGCCGACGCCGAAATTGTCGCCGCGGTTGAAGTCCTCGGACCTTGGGATGCCGGCCTGATGCGCCGCCTCGGCGAAGCGGTCGAGCAGGTCCCAGCGCAGCCGCTGCCGCTCCACCCGCCATTCGCCGCCGACGCCGTGCATCTCGTCGGCGCCGCGCCAGTAATCCTCGCTGCCCTTGAAGACCGGCAGAACCTCCTTCCAGCTCCAGCGGCTGTCGCCGGTGATGGCGGCCCATTCGTCGTAGTCGCGCGCCTGCCCGCGCATGGCGATCATGCCGTTGATCGAGGAACAGCCGCCCAGCACCTTGCCGCGGGCATAGTGGATGCTGCGCCCGTTCAGCCCGGCCTCCGCCTCCGTCTTGAAGCACCAGTCGGTGCGCGGGTTGCCGATGCAGAACAGGTAGCCGGCGGGGATGTGCAGCCACACCCAGCTGTCCTTGCCGCCCGCCTCCAGCAGCAGGACCGAGACGTCGGGATCGGCCGACAGCCGGTTGGCCAGCACGCAGCCGGCCGTGCCGCCGCCCGCTATGATGTAGTCGAAGCTGCCGAAATCGAGCACGTCCGCCATCGCTTCCCTCCCGGGGGATTTATCGATTTGTCAGACATATTAGATTGCTGACCCATCGAACGATCCAGCGAAATTTTGCCGCGCCCGACGCTTTCGCTCACTTCCGGTTCACCAGCGCCACGCCGCAGACCGCCACCGCCATGCCGGCCAGCGCCGCGACGCCCAGCTTCTCGCCGAACAGGATCCAGGCGACGAGCGCGGTGACAGGCGGGGTCAGGTAGAACAGGCTGGCGACCTTGGCCGCAGCCCCGCGGCGGATCAGGGCGAACAGCAGGAAGATGGCGCCGACCGACAGCACGAAGCTGAGCCACAGCAGGGCGAACAGGAACTCCCCCGTCCATTGCACCTGCATGGTTTCGGTCAGCGGCGCCGCGACGGCCAGCACCAGCGCCGTGGCGGCATACTGGATGGCGGTGCCGCTGCGCAGATCCATCCCGCCGCCGTGGCGCTTCTGGTAGAGCGTGCCCAGCGTGATGCCGACCAGCGCCGCGACGGCATAGCCGATGCCGATCAGATGCTCCGCATCGACCGACAGCTTTTCCCGCACCACCAGCCCGACGCCGGCAAGGCCGAGCAGCAGCCCGGCCCATTGCCGGCCGCTCACCCGCTCGCCCAGCAGCGGGCCGGACAGCGCGGCGGTCAGCAGCGGCTGGATGCCGACGACCAGCGCCGTCACGCCGGCCGGCAGCCCGTGGGCGATGGCGAGGAAGACGCCGCTGAGATAGACGCCGTGCACCAGCAGCCCGGCCAGCGCGATCCGCCCGGCGGTCGGCCAGTCCTTCGGCCAGGGCGCGCGGCTCGCCAGCGCCACCAGCGCCAGCACGACGGCGACCAGCCCCAGCCGGATCAGCAGGAAGGTCAGCGGCTCCACGTAGGGAAGCCCGTATTTCGCCCCGATGAAGCCGGTGCTCCACAGCAGCACGAAAAGACCCGGCATCAGGCGCAGCCAGGTCTGGCCGCCGCCCGTCGCGGTCTCGCTCATGAAAAAATCCCTTCCCCTGCGGTCAGCTCACCGCCGGGACGGCCGGGGACGACTGGGTCGGCTGGCGGCGCGCCTCGGCGACCGCCTGGATGTGGGATCGCAGATCCGCGTCCTTCTGCACCAGCCGGCGGAAATCCTTCTCATCCAACACCAGCAATTGGCAATAGCCGAGCGCCCGCACGTCTGCATTGCGCCGCTGGCGGGTCAGCAGCGCCATCTCGCCGAAGAAGTCGCCGGTACCCAGCTTCACCGGCTCCGCCAGATTGGGCACCAGCACCTCGACCGCGCCGGACGCGATGAAGAACATGGCGTCGCCGCGCTCGCCCTTGCGCACGATGGTCTCGCCCGGCAGGGCCAGCTGGGCGCGCAGCAGCGTGGCGATGGTCGTCACCCGCTCGGCCGGGAGGTCGGCGAACAGCGGCACCCGGCGCACCAGCTCCGCCACGTCGAAGCGGACGTCCAGCTTCGGCAGGCGTTCCAGCACCCGGCGGCGCTGCTCCAGGTCGCGCTCCAGGTCGGTCAGCACCTCCTGGCTGATGATCGATTCGGCGTAGAGGGTCCGATAGTCGGCATGCTCCAGCCGCAGGGCGGCGCGGCCGACGTAGCGGCTCTGCAGCACCACGGCATAGTCGGGATACTGCAGCTTCAGGGCCGACAGCGCCTGCTCGACGATGCCCAGCCGGCCGACCAGCATGCCTTCCAGCTCGAACGCCACCTCCTGCCCCAGCACGCGGGCCAGCCGGTCGCGGGTGAAGGCCAGCAGCTCGCGCAGCACGGTGCGCACGGCGACCAGCACCTCGAACCGCATCGACAGGCGCCGGGCCAGCGGCCGGTGGATGCCGAACCGGCGCTGCAGCCAGCTGGCTCCCCGCATCCAGGGGGAGAAGGCGATGAAGGGCTCCTCGAAGGCGCGGTAGCCGTTGCGGCCCTGGAGCTTCACGGCGTCCAGCAGCCGGCCGCTGCGCCCGGCCAGCATCTCCATCACCGCGCGCGACACCACGCCTTCGGAGAAGTGGGCGTAATAGAGTTCTTCCTCGCGGTTCACCAGGATGACGAGACCGATGGTGATGCGGTCCTCGTCGGTCAGCTTCGCCTCGTCCCGGCTGTCCTGGTCGATCTTCTTCAGCCGCTCCTCGTAGCGGGAGATCATCACGTCCTTGACGGCGCCGTCGACCTCATAGGTCTGGGCGACGGCGGCGACGCGGTCGCGGATGCTGTCGGTGGACAGCGCCAGCGCCCGGTTGCGCATGGCGCGCTCCACCGGCGTCAGTTCGTCCAGCTTCAGCACGCGGATCAGCCAGCGCAGCGTGGTGCCGTTGACGAACAGCGTGACGAAGACGAAGCCGGTGACCATCACCGCGACGAAGCTCTGGACGGGGTCCGGCACGCGGAAATTCTCGGTCACCGCCAGGGCCAGCGTCAGCGACACCGCCCCGCGCAGCCCGCCCCACAGCATCACCGACTTGTAGGAATTGCTGACCTTCTGCGCCAGCCCGGCCCAGGACAGCACCGGCAACAGGCCGAACAGCACGACCGCCCGCGCCGCGAAGGCGGCGGCGACCACCACCAGGACCAGCCCGACCTCCGCCCATCCCGCGTCGGCCATCAGCCGCGGCACCAGGATGGCGGTCAGCAGGAAGATCAGGGAGTTCGCCCAGAAGCCCAGCTGCTGCCAGACATGCTCCATGGCGCCCCAGGTGGCGGGGGAGATGCGGGTGCGTCCGACCGACCCGATGACCAGGGCCGAGGCCACCACCGCCACCACGCCCGACGCGCCGACATAATGCTCCGCCAGCACGTAGGACAGATAGGCCAGCGCCACCGTCAGCGTGATCTCCGCCATCGGCTGGTTGCGCATCGGCTCCACCAGCATGCAGACGATGCGGCCGCAGATATAGCCGGTGACGACGCCGCCGATGAAGTCGCGCAGGAAGTCCAGCGCCGCCGCCCCCGCCCCGCCATGGGAGGTGCGCGTCAGCATCTCCAGCAGCAGGGTGAACAGGGCGATGGCCGCGGCGTCGTTCAGCAGGCTCTCGCCCTCGACCAGCGTGGTCAGCCGCCTCGGCGCGCCGAGGTCGCGGAAGATGCCGATGACCGCCGCCGGGTCGGTGGAGGCGACGATCGCCCCCAGAAGCAGGCAGGCGACCAGCCCCAGCGAGGTGAACAGGCTGACCGCATAGCCGACGGCGAAGGTGCAGACGAACACCGCCACCACCGCCATCAGCAGGATCGGCCCCAGATCGTCGAACAGCCGCCGCACATCGACCGCCAGCGCCGTTTCGAACAGCAGGATCGGCAGGAAGACGTGCAACAGGATGTCGGACGAGACGTCCAGCTCGGCCAGCGAGTTCAGGAAGTCGTGGAACGGATCCTTGCCCGGCCCGGCGAAGGTCTGGATCACCGCGCCCAGCGCCACGCCGACGCCCGCCAGCAGCACCGTGTAGGGCACCTGGAAGCGGGCGGCCAGCGGCGGCAGGAAGCTGACGAGGGCGAGAAGCCCGGCAACGCCGAGGACTTGGATGACGATGTCGTGCATGTTCCCACGGGGACGGCTGCGGCGTGGGCTGCACGGTATCGCCGCACTGTGGCCGGAGCAAGACCGGGAACCACGGAGTCCTGCGGCAAAAATGGTCCCTGACGGAGAGCCCCTTCTACTGGAACGCGGCGATGTAGTCTGCTGACAGAGCCGCTCTCCCCTTGCGGGGCGGGATCGGCCAAACGCCAACGGCGTTTTGCCGACCCGCGGGTTGGGGTGAGGGGCGCAAATTGATTTCCACCGGCCTACGGCCCCACACCCCTCATCCCGCCCCACAAGGGGAGAAGGGCTTCCTAAAAGGAACCTCACCGCGGCGGCGGTGCCGCGATGCCGCGCGACTGCAGATACTGGCGGCAGCGCCGTTGCCAGTCCGAAAGCGGCGAGGACGGGTCGAGGACGGCATGGAAGATATAGTCGGCCGCCGCATCCTCCGACACCGGCGAGCGGTGCAGCGCGTCGGCGTTGCGGCCCAGCAGATAGGCCACGACGTGGAACTGGTTCATGCGGGCCAGCACCAGCGTCACCGTGCTGCCGCTCTCGTCGGTCGCCTCGATGTCGGCACCGGCGTCCAGCAGGATGCGGACGGCATCGGCGTTGCGGCGCAGGCCGGCATTGACCAGCACCGGCTCGCCGATGGAGTTGCGGGCGTTGGGATCGCCGCCGAAGGCAAGCAGCAGGCGCAGCCAGTCGGTATCCGTGCCCGACGCCACCATGGTCAGCGCCGATTCCCCGTCGCGGGCGCGGCGGTTGGGATCGGCCCCGGCCTCCAGCAGGGCCTTGGCCCCCGCCTTGCTGTTGTTGGCGATGGCGAACAGCAGCGGCGTCATCCCCTCCGTCCCGCCGGCATTCGGGTCGGCGCCTGCGGCGACCAACTGGCGCACGGCGGCGGCATCCCCCCGCCCGGCGGCGTCGGCCAGCCTCGCCGTGGCGGCATCGGGGAAGAAGTGGCTGGCAGGCGGCAGAGCGGCCATGGCGGACCTCGCGGCGAAAGGGGTGGGAAGGTGCGTCCAGCCTGCTGCGGCCAGCGCCACCAGGATCAACAGCCGGCGGAGAAAGGCAATGCCGGGCTTGGGCGCTGCGGCGCCCTCACCGGTGCAGGGCGGCACGCAGCTGCCCCTCGTCCGCGCGCTTCTGCTTTTCCAGTGCGTTGATCGGATAGTCCATGCCGTGCTTGGTGACGGAATCGGCGGCGACGCCCTTGACATACTCCATGCCCTTCTTGCCGGTGGCGGCACCCTGGAAGGCGTTGCCGTGCTCGTCGACCGCCTCAAGCGGCACATTCCTGCCGATGCTGGTCGGCATCGGCCCGACCGCGTTCTGCGCGGTGGTCAGCACCTCGCCGGCGACCTGATAATTGGTGACCTTGCCGGCGTTGGTGCGCGACTTGCCGAAGGCGGCGACCGTCTCGTCCTTCAGGCCAGCCGTGTTGAAGGTGGTGCAGGGCACGTCGGCCACCACCGCACCCGCGGTCGCCAGCCCGCCGCCCAGCGAATGGCCGGCCATCTCCAGCCGCGGCCCGACCTTGCTCTTCACCTTCTGCGCCGCCTGGATCGCCCGCTCGTAATAGTCGGAGCGCAAGCCGATGCCCTGCTGCAGGTTGTTGACCCAATCCTCCTTGGCGGTGAAGGTGGTTCCCTTCGGCACCAGAACGACCTGCGGCGGCGACCCGAACACCTTGGGGTCCGCCACATACAGCTCCGCCCGGAAGCCCGAGGCGGTGCCGGGTTCAGGTCGCTGGGGACGAGGCCGTATTTGCGCAGTTCAGCCGGGTCGTCGCTCAGCCGGGTCCAGCCGGGCGGCGGGGTCTTGGGCGAATCCGGGCCGTTCTCATGATGGTAGACGTCGGCGGCCAGCCGCGCGCGCTCCACCGCCTTGTTGTCGCGGGCGAAGCGTTCCGTCACCTCCGGCAGCACCTTCTTCTCGCGCGCCTCCTCGATCAGCGCCTGCCGTTCGGCGACGCGCTTGGCCTTGGCGTCGATTTCCGCCTGGGAACAGGGAATGGTCGGGTTCTTGGCGGGGACCGGGGCGTTGCGGCGGAAATGATCCGCCAGATCGTCGGTCAGCGTCTGGCCGGCGGCCTTGGCGCCGCGCTTGGCCGCCCCGCCGAAGTCGCCCTCCAGCACCGCCTCCCCGCTCTCCTTCAGGCCGGCCTTGACGGAGTCGGCCGCCATCCGGCCGCCGGTGCGCAGGGTCTGGTAGGTCGCCTTGGCCTTCGCCGTGGCGCCTTCGGCCATGTCGGCCAGCGTGGACAGGATCGCCATGGCGTCAGTCCCGCTGCGACAGGGCGGCGATCATGGCGTCGACCCACTCGGTCAGCCATTCCGCCTTCCGGTCGGCGGTCATCGCCGGGTCGGCCAGCACCTCGCGCGCTGCCGGGCTGTCCTCGTCGAAGCGGTCGCCGGCCAGCGCCGCGGTGACGATGTAGCAGGCCGCCTGCCAGCGCGTGGTCAGGCCATGGCCCTCCGCCCGCGCCAGCTGGTCGCGCCCGAACGCGAGGAACCTGTCGGCCGGCACCGGATCGGCATCCGGGAACCGGTCGGCGAGGTAGCGATGCACCGCCCGGATCAGATCCTCTTCCCCCAGCCGGTCCATCTGGGCCTGCGACAGAACGAACACGGTGCACCCCGATCGATTGCGTTATCGGGGTATGATAGAGGTGCAATCATTGACAGAGAAGCGGCAACGCCGGGTTTCCATGGCTGAGTTGGCCCGGGAGAGTACAACTCCGCCGTCAGGTCCTGGAACCGGGACACGCGGTCGATTACCATGGCTCCGGCTTTGCCCGAATCGGAGATAGGGGACGTGAGAATGGGGACGGTCGGAGTCTTGCGGCCGGCATTTGCCGGATTGGCGCTGTTGCTGGCGCTGCCGATGGCGCTTGGCGGCGTGGCGGCGGCCACCGAACCGACCTCCGCCCCCACCACGACGGAGGACTTCATCCGAGCCCTGCGGCCTGACGCGCCTGCGGCAGACGGGAAGCCCGACGGGAAGCCCAGGACCCGAGGCCTTGCGCTCAGCACCGGCAGTGCCGCGGAACCGGCGGCACCCCCGCCGGCACCGGCACCCGCCCCCGCCGCTGCCCCCGCCGCTGCCGCGAAGCCGAAGGCCGCACCCAGGATCAGCTTCCAGGTGGAGTTCGCCTTCAACTCGGCGGAGCTGACGCCGAAGGCCGCCGGCATCCTCGACGAGCTGGGCCGCGCCCTGACCTCCCCGGATCTCGCCGCCTACCGCTTCCAGCTGACCGGCCACACCGATGGCGTCGGCAATCCCGACTACAACCTCGCCTTGTCGAAGCGGCGGGCCGCCTCGGTGCGCGATTACCTGACCCGGAGCTTCGGCGTGTCGTCCAACCGGCTGGTGGCGATCGGCCGCGGGTCCCAGCAGCTGCTCGACCCCGCCAACCCGGCCAGCGACGCCAACCGCCGGGTGGAAATCGTCAATCTCGGCTCCTGACCACGGGGCGCCCGACAGCGGGGTGACGGCGGCTCAGCGCCAGCCGCCGTCCCGCGTCAGCCCGGCCAGGATGTCGCGCAGGATGGCATGCGCCGCGCGGGCGGCGACCGGCATCGGCCGGCCGGCGGCATGGGCCAGGAGGATGCTGCGGTCGATCTGCGGATCGACGATGGGCAGTCCGGTCAGGCGATCCGCCACCGCGCCATAGCGCGCCACCCGCTCCGACAGCACGGTGTAGCCGCAGCCTTCCGCCACCAGCGCCTTGATCTGTTCCAGCGCGTCGATCTCCATGGCGACGGTGACGCGGGCGCGGGCCAGCAACGCTGCGTGCTCCACCTCCTCGCGCACGCCGTGCGGGCGGCCGGGCAGGATCAGCGGCAGGGCCAGCGCCTCGGCGAAGGGGATCGACTTGCGTCCGCGCAGCAGCGGGTCGTCCGCCGGCCCGACCAGATGCAGGCTTTCCCGCGCCACCAGTTCGGTTTCCAGCCCGCCCATCTCCGCGGCGCCGAACACCAGAGCCAGATCGAGCTGCCCCGACAGCACCCATTCCAGCATGTGGCCGGACAGCCCCTCCACCACCCGCAGCCGGATCTGCGGATGGGCGCGGCGCACCGCCAGCGCCAGCGGCACGGTCAGCACCGGCCCCAGCGAGGTCGGAATGCCGACCGTCGCCGGACCGGCCGGCACCGCCTCCACCGCGCGCACCTCGTCGCGCAGCCCGTCCATCGAGTCGATCAGCGCCGCCGCCCGTTGCGCCAGCCGCCGCCCGCTTTCCGTCGGCACCACGCCGCGCGCCGTGCGCAGGACCAGCTGGCAGCCGAAATCCTCCTCCATCCGCTTCAGATGCAGGCTGAGCGCCGGCTGCGCCACCCGCAGCGCCTCCGCCGCGCGGGAGATCGAGCCATGCTCGACGATGCCGAGGAAATAGCGAAGCTGCCGTATGTCCATACTGCCGGAATCCTTGCCGCCCATATCGCGGGGCTATGAAGAGGACGGCGAGGATCGCGTGTCAATATGGGAGGAATCAGTGCTTTCGGAAATTGGATGATTGATTCAGAAAATCTCTCAGTTCATTGAACTGAGAGGCGCCCCCGGAGGTTGACAACGCTGCCTCCTCCGCGGCCAAAGCAGCTAGTTCTATAAACTTGGCCAAGTCGTATAGATCGCTGCGGGCGGCGTCGCTCCCTAAAGAATCAAGGCATGCTTTTATAGCTAGTGCAAGATCTGCTCTATCGCTGTTCATACCCCTGAAGGGTCGAGACGACTCGATTTTTGCGCTGTCGTTGAGCGCTGCCTGCTGTTCTGAATACTTCTTCCTTCTGTAATCGTCCAGTTCCTCGCAGAATTCTTTCGGTTGTTTATTTTTGGCCTTGGCAAGGGAATGGAACAAATCGACCATACGCCATTTGAAATCCCCGGCATCCTGTGTGTTGGGGATAACGGCTTCATAAACCTGTTCGTTGACTTGTAGGCGATACAATCTTGCCAGAGATCCATATGGACCTGCATCCACCCAACCATTGCCTTTGAGATAGGTGACGATGTCGTCTGGAGTCAGCGACTCCGCCGTATCGAGCATCTTTGCAGTTATCATGTCGGTAGACATTCAAGAACCTCCCCGACCGGCAAAGTCGGCCCGCTCCAGCAGATCAAGGATAGCATGATGATCGAACAGGCTGTCCGGCGAAATACGAACGGCGACGCTCTTTGTTCCGACGTCCGGAGCACCTCGCATATCGACCCAATAAGCGGTACCGCGCATGACGGCGGCATCGGAGTCCACTTCGAGCCAATCATCAGGATCGTCCGGCAGATCCATCACAACCAGCAAAACCGGGCAACTCGCCGGCCGGCGTATGAGATCATAGGTGCGACGGTCCAACGGAAAGGACAAGGCACGTCCACTGTCGATTCTTGCAAGGCGGACCGTCGCCTTCAGTTGGATCAGGATCCTTGCAGTGAGAGACCCTTCAACCGGCGATATCCACAGGTCCACGCCATTGCGATCCACTTCTGGGGTGAAAACCTGACAGCCGGCACGCGCCGCAACCATGGCTACGAATGCGTGTGAAAGCCGCTCTTTGATGTCGCATGTTTTGGTTGTGACAACCGGCATGGCATAGGTTTCGAATGGATGGCGTCTATGAAAGTTCGCGCTTTCATACCAGTTGCCAATCAGGTTTTGGTGCAATTTTCGTCAGAGTGGTGCCGCAACTACCCCCCTCTTGATCGCCGCAAATCCGTTAACCATTTACCCATCAGGCACCGGGCGGTCGCGCATTTTGCGGACCGCGGAGGCGCCGTTCCGCGCCGGATGACTGGGCGGAAGACCTTGGAAACGGAGTGCCGGATGGACTTCGGTCAATTCACCGATCGTGCGCGTGGCGTCATTCAGGCCGCGCAGATCGCCGCCCTCGCCGAGCGGCATCAACAGCTTCTCCCCGAACATCTGCTGAAGGCCCTGATCGACGACGCCAGTGGCGTGGCGGCGCGTCTGGTGCGCGATACCGGCGGCGATCCCGACCTGCTGAAGTCCGCGACCGAGGACCAGCTGTCCCGCGCTCCGGTCCAGCCCGGCGCCAACGAAGGCCCGCAGCCGCTCTACATGTCGCCGGCGCTGGCCGCCGTGCTGCAGGGCGCCGTCGCCTCGGCGCGCAGCGGCGGCGACCGCTTCGTCACCGCCGAACGGCTGCTGGAGAGCCTCGCCCGCCAGAGCGGCCCGCTGCGCGCGCTGTTCCGCCGCGCCGGCGTCGATGCCGACGCTTTGGCCGCAGCCGCCGATGCCCAGCGCAAGGACCATCCCGCCGACGCGGAGACCGAAACCACCTCCGGCGAGGCGCTGGCCCGCTACACCCGCGACCTGACGGAAGAGGCGCGGCAGGGCCGGCTCGACCCGGTCATCGGCCGTGACGACGAGATCCGCCGCACCATCCAGGTCCTGGCCCGCCGCACCAAGAACAACCCTGTCCTGATCGGCGAGCCCGGCGTCGGCAAGACCGCCGTGGTCGAAGGTCTGGCCCAGCGCCTGGCCTCCGGCGACGTGCCGGAAGGGCTGAAGGACCGGCGCGTCCTGGCGCTCGACCTCACTGCCCTGCTGGCCGGCGCCAAGTTCCGCGGCGAGTTCGAGGAACGACTGAAGTCGGTTCTGAGCGAGGTGCAGGAGGCCAACGGCCGCATCATCCTGTTCATCGACGAACTGCACACCCTGATCGGCGCCGGCCGCACCGATGGGGCGATGGACGCCGCCAACATGCTGAAGCCCGCGCTGGCCAGAGGCGAGCTGCGCTGCGTCGGCGCCACCACGCCGGACGAGTACCGCAAGTACATCGAGAAGGACGCGGCGCTGGCCCGCCGCTTCCAGCCGGTGACGGTGGACGAGCCGACGGTGGACGATGCGGTGTCGATCCTGCGCGGCATCAAGGGCAAGTACGAGGTGCACCACGGCGTGCGCATCGCCGATGCGGCGGTGGTCGCGGCGGTCAGCCTGTCGGCGCGCTACATCGGCGACCGCCGGCTGCCCGACAAGGCCATCGACCTCGTGGACGAGGCGGCGAGCCGCCTGCGCATGGCCATCGACAGCAAGCCGGAGGCGCTTGACGCCGTCGACCGCCGGGTGGCCCAGTTGAAGATCGAGCGCGAAGCGCTGAAGGCAGAGCCGGACGCCGCGTCGCAGGAACGGCTGCACGTCCTCGAAGGCGAACTGGTCGAGGCGGAAGCCCGCCAGTCCTCGATGGAAGAGGAATGGCGCGCCTCGCAGTCCCGCCGCACCGAGGGCCGCCGCCTGAAGGAGGAGCTTGACCAGGCCCGCACCAGGTTGGAGCGCGCCCAGCGCGACGGCGACTGGGCCAAGGCCGGCGAGCTGGCCTATGGCGTGGTGCCCGACCTGGAGAAACGTTTGGCCGAGGCCGAATCGCGCGCCAGCACGGAGCGTGACGAGGTGACGGCCAAGGACATCGGCGCCGTCGTCACCCGCTGGACCGGCATTCCGGTCGAACGGATGCTGGAGGGCGAACGCCAGCGGCTGAAGGGCATGGAGGACAAGCTGGCCGAGCGCGTCGTCGGCCAGAAGGAGGCCGTGCGAGCGGTGTCCAAGGCGGTGCGGCGTGCCCGTGCCGGGCTGAAGGACCCCAGCCGCCCGACCGGCTCCTTCCTGTTCCTGGGCCCCACCGGCGTCGGCAAGACCGAGTTGGCCAAGGCGCTGGCCGCCTTCCTGTTCGACGACGAGACGGCGATCACCCGGCTCGACATGTCGGAGTACATGGAAAAGCACGCGGTCAGCCGCATGATCGGCTCGCCGCCGGGCTATGTCGGCTATGACGACGGCGGTTCGTTGGCCGAACGCATCCGGCGCCGGCCCTATCAGGTCGTGCTGTTGGACGAGGTGGAGAAGGCGCATCCCGACGTGCTGAACGTCCTGCTGCAGGCGCTCGACGACGGACGGCTGACCGATGGGCAAGGCCGCACCGCCGATTTCCGCCACGCCATCCTCATCATGACCTCCAACCTGGGGGCCGAGGCGCTGAGCGCCTTGGGCGACCACGAGGATATGGCCGGCGCGACGGTCGAGGTGATGGACGCGGTCCGCAAGGCCTTCCGGCCGGAGTTCCTCAACCGGTTGGACGATGTCCTGATCTTCCGCCGGCTGGGCCGGGACCAGATGTCGCGCATCGTCGACATCCAGCTCGCCCGCGTCAACGAGCGGCTGGCAGAGCGCGGCGTCACGCTGGCGGCGGACGCGGCGGCGAAGCGGCGGCTGGGCGATCTCGGCTGGGATCCGGCCTTCGGCGCCCGTCCGCTGAAGCGGGCCATCCGGGGCCTTGTCGAGGACCCCATCGCCGAGCGTCTGCTCGACGAGGAGGTAGAGGGCAAGACCACCATGACCCTGTCGGTGGTCGACGGCCGGCTGGCGCTGGACGGCGTGGTGGTCGAGGAGGACCGCGCGCACGGCTTCAAGGCGCCAGAGCGTCCGCCGCTCGGCTTTGCCCTGCCGCCGGTGGCGAGCGCCGCCACGGCGCGGGAGGCGTCGGTCCACTGACCAGCCTCCCGCAGTAACGGAGAAGGCCCCGGATGCGTCGCAACCGGGGCCTTTTTCATGGCCGGGTGACGGTCGGACGGATCAGACCAGCACGGCGCCCTTGACCTTGCCCACGCGCCTGAAATGCTGATTGTTGCTGAGATGATGGTGGAGGAAGGAGGGGTTGTAGTAACGCGCCTCCATACCGAAGACTGCCTGCATGTTCTGCAGCGGGAAGCTGCCCTGGACCGCGATGTTCGACTGCTCCATCGCCACCAGATAGCAATAAACCACATGGCCGGAGCAGAAGAAGGCCTCCCGCCCGCCGGCCATCAGCTGGTCGAGCAGGGTGTTGATGCGGTCGGTGGACTGCACGCCACCCCCGCGGCCGAGCGACTTGACGGCGCCGCCGATGGTGTAGGGCATCTGGGTGGTGCCCCCTTGGGCGAAGCCGCCGCCGACGATGCCCTGCCGCATCATGATCGCAGTCTGCGCCGCCCCTTCGCCGATGCCGGGGGTGGTGCAGCGGAAGACGTCATAGCTGTAGTTGGCGTTCTTGGTCAGCAGGTTGTTTTCCTGCAGCCCGTCACCGTCCATCTCGATGATGGTCGTGGGGGAACTCGCGATGCCGGCATGGATGAAGTCCGACTTTCCCCGGCTGAACAGCTGGCCGATCTTGATGGCGATACCGGTGGCGCCCAGGCCGTGCCGATGCTTGATCATGATGTCGCCGGCCTTCACGGCCCCGATCACCGCGTTGGAACGCGCTCGTGTCATGCCCTGTCTCCCTGTGACGAACCGTGCGCCGACATCCGCGGTCGCTTGCGGCCCTGTTCCGCAAACCCACTATACGAAATAACGAGGTGTCGGCGAAAGAAGTACCACCACTCGAACAATCCGCTTTTCATCGAACAGCGGGGATGGATGCCCGAACTATTATCGACCTTGATTACCTGATCTCCTGAAGGCGCTGTTTTCGTGAAATTTCTTCAGCCTTTAATGGCATTTGAGCCAGACGATCAACCGTGGCAGAGCGGTTCCTCCCTGCCCGGGCAGCCGGATGGCTCCTGCACGACGACCGTCCGGCGTGACCATGCGCCCCGATTCGACACCCCGGCAGCATGCGGGGTGCCATCGGGCCTGCGGGTCTGCTAAATCTCCGCCGCCGCCCCCAGCACGGGCGGCGCCGCAACAGCCTGGGGGGCAGACATGGCCGCGACGATCCCACCCTATCTGTCGACTTTCTCGCTCACCGGACAGGTGGCGCTCGTCACCGGGTCGGGCCGCGGCCTGGGGCTGGAGATCGCGCGGGCGCTGGCCGGGTCGGGTGCGCATGTGCTGCTGAACGGCCGCGACGCCGCGACGCTGGAGGCGCGTGTCGAGGAGATACGGACTGCCGGCGGGACCGCTTCGGCCCTGGCCTTCGACGTGTCGGATCGGGCGGCGGTGCGCGATGCCTTCGCCCGGATCGACCGCGACCATGGGCGGCTCGACGTGCTGGTCCAGAATGTCGGGCAGCGCAACCGCAAGCCGCTGGCCGAGTTGACCGATGACGAGATCATGGCTCTTCTCGACGTCGATCTGGCCTCCAGCCTCATCCTGGCAAGGGAGGCAGCGCGCCTGATGCTGCCGCGGGGCCGGGGCCGTCTGATCGCCATCACCTCGGTCGCCGGGCAGATCTCGCGGGCCAACGACAGCGTCTATGCCTCGGCGAAAGCCGGGCTGAACGGCATGGTGCGGGCATTGGCCGCCGAATACGGTCCGCATGGCCTGACCAGCAACGCCATCGCGCCGGGCTTTTTCGCAACCGAAACGAATGCGGCCATCGCCGCCGATCCCGAGCGCGGGGCCTATTTCGCCAACCGCACGCCGTTGCGCCGCTGGGGCCGGCCGGAGGAGATCGCCGGGGCGGCGGTATTCCTGGCGTCGGCCGCGGCGTCCTATGTCAACGGCCATGTCTTGGTCGTGGACGGCGGCGCCACCATCTTGATGTGAGCCGCCGGCCGATTGCCCCCGCCATGCTGACCATTCCGATCTCCTGCGGCGACCCCGCCGCCCTGTTCCGCCCCTGGGCCACCCAGCCCTGGGCCATGCTGCTCGACAGCGCGGCGCCCCATCCGCAGAACGGGCGCCATTCGTATATCGTTGCGGAACCGTTCCAAACGGTCGAATCCATCGGCGGACGGACGCTGGTCGATGGGGCGCCGGTGTCCGGCAGTCCCTTCGACGCACTGGAACGGGCGCTGGCAGCATATCCCCTGCCCTCCATCGGCCCGGTTCCCTTCACCGGCGGGGCGGTGGGCTTCGTCGGTTACGAGGCCGGAACGGCTTTGGAAGGGCTGCGCTCCCGCCATGGCAATCCGGGCGGACAGCCGGACATGGCCTTCGGCCTCTACGATGTGGTCGCCGCCTTCGACCGCAAGACGCAGAGCGCCTGGGCCATCGCCGCCCGGCCGGAGGCGGAGGAGCGCGCCCGCCGCATGGCCGCGCGGCTGTCCGTTCCGGCACCGGAACAATCGGCCGGACCGGCCCCGCTGCGCTGGCGGTCGGAGCTGTCGCGTCCCGACTATCTCGACCGGGTCGGCCGGGTGCTGGAGTACATCCGCGCCGGCGACATCTATCAGGCGAACTTCACCCAGCGTTTCCTGGCCGACGTGGACGGGACGCTTGACGCCTATGCGCTGTACGAGCGTCTGCGCCGTCTCAGCCCGGCACCCTTCGCCGCCTTCCTGAACTGCGGCCCCGGCTGCGGCTGGCGGGTGCCTCGCCCGAGCGCTTCATCCGGCTGTGCGCCGACCGGACCATCGAGACGCGGCCGATCAAGGGCACCCGCCCGCGCCATGCCGATCCGGCGACCGACGCGGCGGCCGCGGCAGAGCTGTCGGCCAGCATCAAGGACCGGGCGGAAAACCTGATGATCACCGATCTGCTGCGCAACGATCTGGCGCGCGTGTCGGAGGTCGGCAGCGTCAGGGTGCCGGTGCTGTTCGGGCTTGAGAGCTTCGCCAGCGTCCATCATCTGGTATCGGTCGTCACCTCCCGGCTGCTGCCGGGGCTGGGTCCGGTCGATCTGCTGCGCGCCGCCTGCCCCGGCGGATCGATCACCGGCGCGCCGAAGATCCGCGCCATGCAGATCATCGACGAGCTGGAGGTCGCCCGCCGCGGCGCCTATTGCGGCTCGGTCGCCTGGATCGGCTTCGACGGCGCCATGGACAGCAACATCGTCATCCGCACCCTGTCGGTGACGCAGGACCACGTCATCGCCCAGGCCGGAGGCGGCATCGTCGCCGATTCCGATCCGGCGGCGGAACATGAGGAGATGCTGGTCAAGGCCCGCGCCCAGCTGCGCGCGGCAGGAGACCCGGCAGTGGAGGGAATGGCATGACCATCTGGCTGAACGGGCGGCTGATGCCGGCTGCGGAGGCGCGGATCGACCCGGCCGACCGCGGCTTCACCCTGGGCGACGGGCTGTTCGAGACGATCCGCGTCAAGGGCGGCGCACCGCGCCACCTGTCCCGCCATCTCGGCCGGCTGTCCGCCGGGACCGCTCTGCTGCGCCTGCCGCTGCCATATGAGGCCGCAGCCCTATCGAAGGCGATGGAGGCGCTGATCGAGGCGACCGGCACCGCTGACGGCGTGCTGCGCCTGACCCTGTCGCGCGGCACCGGCGCCCGCGGGGTGCTGCCGCCGCCGGACGCCCGCCCGACCGTGATGATGACGGTCGCCCCCGCCGTCCATATGACGGCGCCGGTCGCCGCCGTGATCGCCCGCAGCACCCGCCGCAACGAACACTCGCCACTGTCGCGGCTGAAGTCGCTGAACTACCTGGAGTCCATCCTGGCCCGGCAGGAGGCGGCGGAGCGCAGCGCAGACGAGGCGCTGCTGCTGAACGGCGCCGGCCGTCTGGCCGAATCCAGCATCGCCAACCTCTTCCTGTCGGTCGGCGGCCGGCTGCTGACCCCGCCGGTCGCCGACGGTGCCCTTCCCGGCATCCGCCGCGCCCTTATCCTGGAGCGCCACGGCGCGGTGGAGTCGCCGCTCATCCCCGACGATTTCGCCCGCGCCGACGAGGCGATCCTGACCAACAGCCTGGGCCTGCGCCCGCTGCTGTCGGTGGACGGCACGCCGGTCGGCAACGGCTCCGCCGGTCCGGTCCTCGCCCGGCTGCTGGCCGACCCGGACCTCTAAGCAAGCAAGGGACTGTCATGATCGAAACGGTGAGCTATCCCGAACTGACCGCCATCGGCTTGATGGTCGAGGCGACGCGGGAGGATCTGCCGGCGGCGGTATCGGCGGCTTGGGAGCGCCTGTTCACCGCCGACAGCGGCGCGACCTCCTTCGCGGCGGTGTCGCTGCCGGAGGAGAACGGGATGCAGCGCGAACTGGTGGGATTCCTTGCCGCCACGGCCACGGAGATCCCGCCGGGCATGGTCCGCGTCGATCTCGATGCCGGCCGCTATCTGCGGCTCATCCATGACGGCCCGGTCTCCGCCATCCCGGACGGCTTCGCCCGGCTGCACGCCCACGCCGCGGCGAACGGCATGAAGGTGAGCGGCATCGCGCTCGATTTCGGCCATCGCCCCGGCATGCCCGACGGGCGCCACGAACTGCATCTGGCGCTGACACCGCAACTGCCGGCGCTGGGATGACGTAGGATCCCCTCTCCCCCCGGGGAGAGGGTTAGGGTGAGGGGGACGCGCGGCGGGACTTTCGCAAAATTCCTGAAATGCATCCCCCTCACCCCGCCCCTCTCCCCAGGGGGGAGAAGGGGAAGCACCTCACCAACACCCTCCCCGCTTACTTCAAAAACGGCAGGTTCAGCCCCTGCTCCTTGGCGCAGTCGATGGCGATGTCATAGCCGGCGTCGGCATGGCGCATCACGCCGGTGGCCGGATCGTTCCACAGCACGCGCTCCAGCCGCTTGGCCGCGGCGTCGCTGCCGTCGCAGACGATGACCATGCCCGAATGCTGCGAGAAGCCCATGCCGACGCCGCCGCCATGGTGCAGGCTGACCCAGGTCGCCCCGCTGGCGGTGTTCAGCAGCGCGTTCAGCAGCGGCCAGTCCGACACGGCATCGGTGCCGTCCTTCATCGCCTCGGTCTCGCGGTTCGGGCTGGCGACGGAACCGCTGTCGAGATGGTCGCGGCGATGACGATGGGGGCCTTCAACTCGCCCGACTTCACCATCTCGTTGAAGGCGAGGCCCAGGCGGTGGCGCTGCCCCAGCCCGACCCAGCAGATGCGCGCCGGCAGGCCTGGAACTGGATGCGCTTGGCCGCCATGTCGAGCCAGTTGTGCAGGTGCGGATCGTCGGGGATCAGCTCCTTCACCTTGGCGTCGGTCTTGCGGATGTCCTCCGGGTCGCCGGACAGGGCGGCCCAGCGGAAGGGGCCAACGCCGCGGCAGAACAGCGGGCGGATATAGGCGGGGACGAAGCCGGGGAAGTCGAAGGCGTTCTCCAGCCCCTCCTCCTTCGCCATCTGGCGGATGTTGTTGCCGTAATCGACGGTCGGGATGCCCATGGCGTGGAAGGCCAGCATCGCCTCGACCTGCACCCGCATCGACTTGCGCGCGGCGGCGGCCACCGCGGCCGGCTGGCTCTCGCGGGCGCTCTCCCATTCCTCCAGCGTCCAGCCCTGCGGCAGATAGCCGTTCACCGGATCATGGGCGGAGGTCTGGTCGGTGACGATGTGCGGCCGGGCCTTGATGTCGGTGCCGGCGCGGCGAGCCAGTTCCGGGAACACGTCTGCCGCGTTGCCGAGCAGGCCGACCGAGATCGCCTCGCCCTTCGCACACGCCTCGTCGATCCAGGCCAGCGCCTCGTCGAGGTCGGCGGTGTGGCGGTCGAGATAGCCGGTGCGGATGCGCATCTCGATGCTGCTGGGGCGGCATTCGACCGCCAGCATGCAGGCCCCGGCCATGGTCGCGGCCAGCGGCTGCGCCCCGCCCATTCCGCCGAGGCCGCCGGTCAGTATCCACTTGCCCTTCAGGTCGCCGTTGTAGTGCTGGCGCCCGGCCTCGACGAAGGTCTCGTAGGTGCCCTGCACGATGCCCTGGCTGCCGATGTAGATCCAGCTGCCGGCGGTCATCTGGCCGTACATCGCCAGACCCTTGCGGTCCAGCTCGTTGAAATGCTCCCAGGTCGCCCAGCGCGGCACGAGGTTGGAGTTGGCGATCAGCACGCGCGGCGCGTCGGCATGGGTGCGGAAGACGCCGACCGGCTTGCCCGACTGGACCAGCAGGGTCTCGTCGTCGTTCAGCGTCTTCAGCGCCGAGACGATGCGGTCGAAGCTCTCCCAGTCGCGGGCGGCGCGGCCGATACCGCCATAGACGACCAGCTCCTGCGGCCGTTCGGCGACGTCGGGGTCGAGGTTGTTCATCAGCATGCGCATCGGCGCCTCGGCGAGCCAGCTCTTGCAGCTCAGTTCGGGGCCGTGCGGGGCACGGATGACGCGCTGGTTGTCGAGGCGGGATGACATCTGGTGATGGCTCCTGGTGGCAGGGAGGTGCGTTTCTAGGGTCGGTTCTTGCTAATGGGGCGGCAGTTGGAAGCGCGCGCCCAGCCGGTAGCGGCTGCCGGGATGGACCA
This sequence comes from Azospirillum sp. INR13, assembly GCF_015390205.1. Lineage (NCBI taxonomy): Bacteria > Pseudomonadati > Pseudomonadota > Alphaproteobacteria > Rhodospirillales > Azospirillaceae > Azospirillum > Azospirillum sp. INR13. The sequence continues at coordinate 44,035 of NZ_VUOI01000009.1, read as the reverse complement.
GCATCGCCACCGTCACCACCCGTCCGCCAACCCAGGTGCGGCGGGTCACGCGCAGGCAGGGTTCGGTGACGGGGATGTCCAGCAGCCGGGCGATCTCCGGCGTCGGCGACACCGCTTCGATGACATGCTCGACCTGCGGCGAGGATTCCAGCCGGATCAGGTATTCGCCCGGAGTCTGGCGGGTGAAGTCCTGGTCGAGATAGTCGGGGGCCACCGCCGGGTTGACCCAGCGTTCCTCCAGCTGGACCGGCACGTCGCTCTCGCTGTGGATGACGACGGAATGGAACAGCTTCGCGCCCACCGGCAGGTTGAAGCGGCGGGCCAGCCCGGCATCGGCGGTAACCGCGAGCAATTGCTCCACCCGGCAGGAATGGACGTTGCCGCGCTCGGCGATCTCGTCGGCGATGCTGCGCAGCTCCACCACGTCGGTGCTGGGCGGCCGTTCGGCGACGAAGGTGCCCAGCCCCTGCACGCGGGTCAGCAGCCCCTCGTCGGTCAGGTCGCGCAGCGCGCGGTGGACCGTCATGCGGCTGACCGAGAATTCCTCCAGCAGCTTGTGCTCCGAGGGGATCTGGAAGCCTTCCGGCCAGTCGCCGGAGCTGATCCGGCGGCGGATGGCCTCCTTGATCTGGGCATAGCGCGGCTGGGCGGTGGAGATGACGTCGCTCATGCGGCCTCCACACGCGGCTTGCGGACCACCCCGCCATTGACCACCGCCATGCAGGGGTTGAGGCCGATGGCGTAGGCCAGCTCCGCCGGATGCTCGATGCGCCAGACCGCCAGATCGGCGCGCTTGCCCGGCGCGATCACGCCGCGGTCGTCCAGCCCCAGCGCCTTCGCCGCATGGCGGGTGATGCCGGCCAGCGCCTCCGCCGGGGTCAGGCGGAAGAAGGTGCAGCCCATCGACAGCATCAGCAGCAGCGAGGTGACCGGCGAGGTGCCGGGATTGTTGTCGGTGGACAGCGCCATCGGCACGCCATGGCGGCGCAGCAGGTCGATGGGCGGCAGCCTGGTCTCGCGCAAGGCATAGAAGGCGCCGGGCAGCAGAACCGCCACCGTGCCGGCCTTGGCCATGGCGACGACGCCCTCCTCGTCCAGATGCTCGATATGGTCGGCCGACAGCCCGCCGAACTCCGCCACCAGCCGGGCGCCGCCGAGGTTGCTCAGCTGTTCGGCATGCAGCTTGACCGGCAGGCCGAGCCGCTTCGCCGCCTCGAACACCCGGCGGGTCTGGGCAACCGAGAAGCCGATGCCCTCGCAGAAGGCATCCACCGCGTCGGCCAGCCCGGCTTCGGCGATGGCCGGCAGCGTCTCGGCGCAGATGCGGTCGATGTAACCGTCCGGGTCGGTCTTGAACTCCGGCGGCAGGGCATGGGCGCCGAGATAGGTGGTGCGGACCTCCACCGGCCGGACCTGGGCCAGCCGGCGGGCGACGCAGAGCATGCGCGTCTCGGTTTCGGTGTCGAGCCCGTAGCCGGACTTGACCTCCACCGTCGTGACGCCTTCGGCCAGCAGGCTGTCCAGCCGCGGCAGGGTGGCGGCCAGAAGCTGGTCCTCGCTGGCGGCGCGGGTGGCGGTGACGGTGGACAGGATGCCGCCGCCGGCCCGCGCGATCTCCTCATAGGTCGCGCCGTTCAGCCGCATCTCGAACTCGCGGGCGCGGTTGCCGCCATAAGCGAGATGGGTGTGACAGTCGATCAGTCCGGGGGTCATCCAGCCGCCCTGCCCCGAATGGACCTGGCTCGCCAGCGCGTCGGGCGCATCGGTCAGGTCGGCGCGGCGTCCGACGAAGGCGATGCGGCCATCCTTGATGCCGACCGCCGCATCGGCGATGGCGCCGTAGCCGTCCCCGTCGCTCATCGTCGCGACGGACAGGTCGATCCACAGGGAATCCCACGGCGCGCTGGTCGGCATCGGTTCGGCTCCTTCCTACAAGTTCGTGCAGCAACCCTCTTGGCAGCAGGTTGCCTATACTTGTATAGTGTTGTCTATAATAGCGAGGGCGCCCTCATGAGCAACCTGTTTTTTGCCTCGGCGCTGCTGCCGGACGGCTGGGCGGAGAATGTGCTGGTCACGACGGACGAGCGCGGCCGGATCGTCTCGGCCACGCCCAATGCCGCCTGCCCGGCCGATGCGGAGCGCTTCGCCGGGGCGGCGGTCGCCGGCATCGCCAACCTGCATTCCCACGCCCACCAGCGCGCCATCGCCGGCATGGGCGAGTCCTCCGGCGAGGGCTCCGACAGTTTCTGGAGCTGGCGCGAGGTGATGTACCGCGCGCTCGACCGCATGGGGCCGGAGGATTTCGAGGCGGTCGCCGCCCAGCTTTATGTGGAGACGCTGAAGGCCGGCTTCACCGCCGTCGCCGAATTCCATTACCTGCACCATGACCGCGACGGGCGCGCCTACGCCGACCCGGCGGAGATGAGCCACCGCGCCGTCGCCGCCGCGCGGACCGCCGGGCTGCCGATCACGCTGCTGCCGGTGCTCTACAACGCTTCGGGCTTCGGCGGCACGCCGCCGACCGCCGGACAGCGCCGCTTCATCCATGACGGGGCAGGGTTCGCCCGGCTGACCGCGGCCCTGCGCGATGCCTATGGCAAGGTCGACGACGTGCGCCTCGGCATCGCCCCGCATTCGCTGCGCGCAGTGCCGGACGGGTTGCTGACGGAGACCGTCGCCGCCCACCCGCAAGGCCCGATCCACATCCACATCGCCGAGCAGCGCCGGGAAGTCGAGGACTGCCTCGCCCATCATGGCCGCCGCCCGGTCGAGCATCTGCTGGAAACCCAGCCGGTCGACGCCCGATGGTGCCTGATCCACGCCACCCACATGACGGACGCGGAGGTGACGGGCGTCGCCGCCAGCGCTGCCGTCGCCGGCCTCTGCCCGACAACCGAGGCCAATCTCGGCGACGGCTTCTTCGCCACCGACTCCTACATGAGCCAGGGCGGGCGCTGGGGCATCGGCTCCGACAGCCACATCTCCGTCAGCCCGGTGGAGGAGCTGCGCTGGCTGGAATACGGCGCGCGGCTGACCAGCGGCCGGCGCACCGTGCTGGCCGGCGGCCCCCGCCGCTCCACCGCGCGCCGGCTGGTGGAGGACGCCCAGGCCGGCGGCGCGCAGGCGACAGGCTTCCAGGCCGGGCGCATCGCCGCCGGTCTCCGCGCCGATCTCGTCGTGCTCGACACCGACCACCCGCTGCTGGCGGCACGCACCGGCGACGCGCTGCTGGATGGCTGGATCTTCGCCGGCAACGCCCCCCTCGTGCGCGACGTGGTGATCGCCGGACGCGCAATCGTCCGCGACCGCCGCCACCCGCAGGAGGAGGAGATCGCCGACCGCTTCAAAAAGACACTTGGGAGACTTCTGGGATGAGCGAGACCATCACCCTGGTTCCGGGCGCGCTGTCGCTCGACACGCTGCGCAGCGTCTACCGCGGCCGTCCGGCCCTGACGCTCGACCCGGCGGCCTATCCGCGGATGGAGCGCTCCCGCGCCCTGATCGACAAGATCGCCGGCGGCGACGAGGCGGTCTATGGCGTCAACACCGGCTTCGGCAAGCTGGCCCACACCCACATCGCCGCCTCGGATCTGGAAACGCTCCAGCGCAACCTGATCCTGTCGCACGCCACCGGCGTCGGCGCCCCGCTGGCCGATGGTGTCGTGCGGCTGATCCTGGTCATCAAGGCGGTCAGCCTCGCGGTCGGCGCCTCGGGCGTCCGTCCGGCGCTGGTCGATGCGCTGCTGAAGCTCTACGAGGCCGACGTGCTGCCGGTGGTGCCGGGCAAGGGCTCCGTCGGCGCTTCGGGCGATCTGGCGCCGCTGGCCCATCTGTGCGGCGTGCTGCTCGGCATCGGCCATGTCCGGGTGAAGGGCGAGACGCTGCCGGCGGAAGAGGGGCTGCGCATCGCCGGTCTGCCGGTCTTCGACCTGAAGGCCAAGGAAGGGCTGGCGCTGATCAACGGCACACAGGTGTCGACCGGCCTCGCGCTCGCCGGGCTGTTCGAGATCGAACGCACCTTCAAGGCGGCGCTGGTCGCCGGCTCCCTGTCGGTCGAGGCCGTCATGGGCAGCCACCGTCCCTTCGACGCCCGCATCAGCGCGCTGCGCGGCCAGCCCGGCCAGATCGCCGTCGCCGCCGCCTTCCGCGAGGTGCTGGCCGGCAGCGAGTTGAACGCCAGCCACCAGGGCCCCGATTGCCACCGGGTGCAGGATCCCTACAGCCTGCGCTGCCAGCCGCAGGTGATGGGCGCGGTGCTGGACCAGATGCGGCAGGCGGCGCGCACGCTGGTGATCGAGGCGAACGGCGTCACCGACAACCCGCTGGTTCTGGTCGACACCGACGAGGTGCTGTCCGGCGGCAACTTCCATGCGGAGCCGGTGGCGATGGCCGCCGACCAGCTCGCCATCGCCGCGTCGGAGATCGGCGCGCTGGCCGAGCGCCGCATCGCCATGCTGATCGACACCACCATCAGCGGCCTGCCGCCCTTCCTGGTCGCCGAGCCCGGCCTGAATTCCGGCTTCATGATCGCCCATGTCACCGCCGCGGCCCTGGCGTCGGAGAACAAGTCCCTCGCCCACCCCGCCAGCGTCGACAGCCTGCCGACCTCCGCCAACCAGGAGGACCATGTCAGCATGGCGACCTTCGCGGCGCGGCGGCTGGGCGACATATCCTGCAATGTCGCCGACATCGTCGGCATAGAGCTTTTGGCCGCGATTCAGGGCCTGGAGTTCCATCGCCCGCTGAAGACCACCGACCGGCTGGAGCAGGCCATCGCCGCCATCCGCGCCGAGGTGCCGCGTTACGAGGTCGACCGCTATTTCGCCCCGGATCTGGCGGCCATCGGCACCCTGGTGCGCAACGGCGCGCTCGACCATCTGATGCCGGTATCCCTGGAGACCGCACAATGACCGACACCATCTTCGATCTGGTTCAAGGCGACGGCCCGCTGGTCGTCAGCATGCCCCATTGCGGCACCGCCCTCTCCCCCGGTCTGGCCGACCGCCTGACGGACGAGGCGCTGACCCTGCGCGACACCGACTGGCACATCCCGCGCCTGTACGGATTCGCGACCGGCCTGGGCGCAACGATGCTAAGCGCCCGCTATTCCCGTTACGTGGTCGATCTCAACCGCTCCTCCACTGGGGAGAGCCTCTATCCCGGACAGGCGACCACCGGCCTGTGCCCGGAGGTGATGTTCGACGGCACGCCGCTCTACCGCGACGGACAGGCACCCGACGCGGCGGAGGTGGCGCAGCGGGTGGAGACCCACTGGCGCCCCTACCACGATGCGCTGGCGGCGGAGCTGGCGCGGGTGAAGGCGCGCCACGGCTTCGCCCTGCTGTACGACGCCCATTCGATCCGCAGCCATGTGCCGCGCCTGTTCGACGGACGGCTGCCCGACCTGAACCTCGGCACCGCCCGCGGCGCCAGCATCGACCCGCAGTTGGCCGCCCGCGTCGTCGCGGCGATGGAGAGTGCCGCAGCGGCGGAAGGGATGACCTGCGTCACCAACGGCCGCTTCGTCGGAGGCCATATCACCCGCGCCTACGGTCAGCCGGCGAACGGCGTCCACGCCATCCAGATGGAACTGGCGCAGGACCGCTACATGGACGAGGAGGCGCCGCCCTTCGCCTACCGTCCCGACCGGGCGGAGCGGCTGCAGCGGGTGCTGACGGCGCTGCTCGACGCCTTCAACAGCTGGCGGCCGGTGCAAGGCTGATAGGAAGCGGGGGCACGGAACCGCCCCCGCACGCCCCGCGTTCTCCTGCGGCACCAATATTGCGGCGCGGAATGCAGGGGACCGGTGTTGAGCGACATCATCGAACAGAGCGGCATCGAGAATCCGGGTGGCGGCATCGGCTATGGCGGGCGCGCCGCCCCCACTATCCTTCAGCCCGCCTTGACCGCGGTCGATACTCTGGATGCGCAGGTCCACGACATCGTCACCTGCGATCCCGGCCCGGTCAGTCAGGCCCTGGCAACCGCGGGCCATTACGCCATAAAACGCCATGTGCTGATCCCCGGCTTCGCCATCGCCGGCATCGTCGGGCTGCTGACCGGACAGGCCGACCTGCGCCGCGTCGGCAGCGTCGGTGTTGCCGGGCTTGTGGCGACCGCCACTGCCAGCCGCTCGATCAAGCGTTACGTCAAGCGCCGCCGTCCCGACGAATGCGCTCCGCGGCGTAAGCCCGGCTGGCGGATCAGCGCGCGCTCGCTGCCGTCGGGCCATGCCGCGAGCGCCTTCGCCGCGGCGACCGCCCTGGCCGCGGTCAGCCGGTCGCCGGCACAAAGCCTGGTGATCTACGGAACCGCGGCGGCCCTCGCCGGTGGACGGGTGGTCCGGCACCGCCATTGGGTGTCGGACGTAATGGCCGGCGCTCTGCTGGGCACCGCCATCACGCTGCTGGCGCGGCGGCTCCTGCCGCGCTGACCCGCTATTTCTTCGGCAGCGGCAGGGACGGCTGTTCGGACTTGGAAGGGTCGGACAGGCGCTTGGCGCGCTTGTTGCGCACCTCCGCCGCCTCGCCGGCCTTCAGCGGCACGAAGCCGTCCGGACGCATGGCGTTGCCGACGATCTGCTTCAGCAGGTCGATGTTGGTGATCTGCACCCGGCGGCCGCGGCGGACCTGATCCAGGAACTTCTGCGACGGCGTCAGCACATAGTCGATGGCGTCGATGCGCTTGCCGACCTTGGTGTATTCCTTGTCGGCGACGTCGAGGATCCCCTCGTCCACCAGCGCGTCGACGGCCGACGTCACCACGCGCAGCGTGTCGCGGCGGCGCGACCACTCGTTCATGCCGCTGTTCTTGATGATCTCGTCGGCGCTGATCGACACCGGTTTCGCATCGTCGTCGGCGGTGTCGTACTCGATGGACAGGCGATTGTAGAGCCAGCGCGACACCGGCGACTTCAGCTTCATCAGCCAGGCGTAGGAGACCGGCTTGAACTCCAGGTCGCGGATGGCGGCGGAGACCAGCGGGTTGAATTCCAGATAGGTCTCCTCGACCCCGCCATCCTCATCGACCAGATCGGGACGGGAGCGGATGGCCAGCACCGGGAATGCGGTGGATTCCAGCAAATTCTGCCCGCGGCTCTTCTTCCCCGGCTCCGCACTGCCGCCGGTGGAGATGATGATGCGCGACCGCGCCAGGATGGTCAGGGATTCGCGGATGTCCTGGATCGACAGGGTATGGTTGACCGCCCGCAGTTCCCGCTGGATCTCGTACAGGCTGAAACGCATCTGCACCTTGTCGCGGTTCTCGCCGGTCAACGACAGGCGCGAGCGGTCCATGGCGAGGCGGCGCACCACCTGCTCCACCACCTGCTCGCGCTCCGAGGGGAAGATCTCGACTTCCACCAGATCCGGGCCGCTGCCGGGGGCGCGGTCTTCCTTCTTCGCGGTGCTCAGACGGTCGATACGGGCGGGTTGGACGGTCAGGCGATAGTTGCGGCCGCGGAACGCGAACTCGCGCCGTACCGACTTGATGAAACTGTCCTTGGTGACCAGCTCGCCCTTGTCCTTCGCCACCTTTTCCTTGTCGTTGTCGCGGGAGACGAACACGAACCGGGGCGCCAGATCGTAGAGCGCGATCAGATGCGATTGCGAACGGTCTTCCAGCTCGAACAGGATGAGCTGCGCGGCGCTGGTCGGGGCCATCTTGGTCATGAAAGTCTCCGAAGGTCGGGAGTAACCATGGCGCGCGGAGCCCCCCGGCGCAACAGAACCGAAGGAAATTACCGCCTCCGGGATGGAGCAACAGCCCGCACACATGGCGCGACAGCCCGCGGTGCTGGAGCAACGGCCCGCGACCATGGAGCCATAGCCCGCGATTGCCGCCTTTGTCCCGGCTTCCCTGGGCGCAGAACCGCGACTCCCTGAAGAATCGGAGAGAATCGGCCGCGGCACGGCAGGGGAGAACCGCGGGCTACCGCTCCATGACCGGCGAACACACCCTCGGCGCGGCCTCCGAACCACCCCAATCGCTGCCGAACATCCGGGCGGGCGGGGAAACGCGGGCTATGGCTCCAGGCACAGCCGGGAAGAAGCCGGAAATCGCCCCGAAGACAGACGGGATCCGGCCCGGCAATCGCGGGCAAGGGCTCCATATCCGCGGCCTGAAGCGCCAGGATTCCGATTCGGCGGGACATCGCGGGCTATGGCTTCATGGTCGCGGGCAGGGGCTTCAAGGTCGCGGGCAATCGCTGACCATCCGCGGGCTGCTGCTCTATGGAGTGCGAGCCCGCGATTCGACTCTGCCGCGGACCGCTTCGAATCCTCCCTGCCAAATCACGACATCCACCCGCCACCGCAGCCTGTCCGGCCGCCGGCACGGAGGAGTATCGCCACAGATGACCGACCATAGCGCAAACCCCAACCGCTGGGGCCGGATTCCGGCCTGGTGGCTGGATCACCCCGATCTCGATGCCGATGGCCTCGCCGTGCTGGCAGCCCTCAGCACCTATGCCGACGACATGGGCGTCTGCTGGCCCTCGCAAGCGACGCTGGCGGGAAAGCTGAAACGCAGCCGGCCGACCGTCAACCGCATCCTGGGTCGCCTGGAGGCGCTCGGGCTTGTGGCCATCGAACACCGCCGGTCGGCCAGCGGCGGCCGTCTCAGCTGCCGCTACTGGCTGGCGCTCACCGTCACGGGCGGCGCCGGGGAGGGTGCAGGGGTGGACAGCCCCGCTGACTCGCCAACGGACTCCCCCTGTCCAGCAGCGAGTCACGAACAGCCTGAACCTGAACAGATTCCGGACACGCTCCACCGGCGGGCGGGCGAACGGCAGGCAATCGGTGGGGAGCCGGCCGCTGCGCAACCTGCTGCCGGACAGGTTGGCGAAGACTGGACTCCATCCGCGGCCGATCGCCAATGGGCAGCGACGCGCTTTCCCGCCGTCGATCTCGACCGCCATGCCGAACGCTTCGTCCAGCAGTGCCGTGCCCATGGCTACCGCTACCGCGACGTGGCCGCCGCGTGGCGTTCCTGGTTGCTGCAGGACATGGCGCGTATGGCGCAACAGCCCGCGGAACCCTCCCGCACTCCGACCGGCCAATCCAAAGCCAACCGTCCTGCCACACGTCCGGCCGCGGACGCCGAACAGCGCCTGTCGGCCTGGGCCAGCGTCGCCGCCCGGCTGAACGGCCAGCCCGGAGCCACCACCACCACCGCCGCCAACCCCTGGGGAGTGGGCGCATGAGCAACCTTCACCCGTTCCCGGCCTCGCCGGCACCGTCACCCGGCCTGCCGCTTCCCTTCGACCCGGCCATGGCGCCGGCCCTGCGCAGCCGGATGCTGCGCGAGGCTCTGCCCGACCCCTTGCGGCAACTGCTCGACCGCGGGCAGATCGGCCGCCACAGCCGTTTCACCGAAGACGGCTTCGCCGACGTGGTGGAGGATTGGACGCCACCGGCCGGAGTGACGCCACGTCACGCCGCTCTTGCCCGGCGAGCCCTTGGGGAGATCGACGACGGCATCCTCGCGCCTGCGTCGGCCAACCATCTGCTGGGCAGGGTGCTGGCACTGCTGAGCCATTTCCCGGCGAAGGCGACGACGCCGGAGGTGGAGCAATTGCTCGCGATGGACTGGGCGGACGATTTGGGAGAGTTCCCGGCCTGGGCGATCGATCAGGCGGCCAAGGTCTGGCGCCGCACCCGCAAATGGCGGCCCAGCATCGCCGAAATCCGCGCCCTGTGCGAGGAGGCCTGTGCCGCCGAACGCGCCTTGGCCGAGCGTCTGCGGGCCATCGCCATCGCCGGTGAGCGAAGCGCCGAAGCCGGCGGCGATGCGAAAAATGCGGCAATGCGTCCCGTGCTGGCCTCGGCCATCCGCCGCCTGCGATGACAATCGGAGTTCAGTCTTATCTGATGCCCGTCTGTGGCAGTTGTGACACCCTGCACCGGCGGTGCGGACCTAAGACATGTCTTAGATTTGCGTCACGTCCGCGCTTTGCTAAAAGGGGTCCACAGCCGATGGCGAAAAGGGACATGAGATGACCAACGACACGGGGCACGGACCGGTGAAGCGCTTGCTGGTCAATGGCCCGAAGGGCGGGATCGGCAAGACGACGCTCAGCCGCAACATCGCGGTGGCGGCGGCGCTCGACGGCTGCACGGTCGCGACGCTCGATCTCGACCCCCAGCGCAGCCTGACCAAATGGTTCGCCAAGCGTCCGGACGGCATGGCGTCCATCACCCATTTCGAAGCGGGCATGACGCCGGGCGACATCCGCGCCGCCCTGGACGGTATCGGCGGCTACGACCTGCTGGTGATCGACACCCCGCCGTCGATCGAGGACCATCCGGAAGAGTTCAAGCTGCTGGCCCTGTCCTCCGACCTGATCGTGGTGCCGACCGGGCAGAGCGACGACGACCTGGACTCCGTCCGGCCCTGGATGCGCTTCGTCCGCCGATACGGCAAGAACGCGGCCTTCGTGATGAACCGCGTCAAGCCGCGCACCCGCGGCTTCACCGAGGCTCAGCGCAAGCTGCTGGGCGACGGCCGGATCTGTCCGGTCGAGGTGCCGGATTACGAGGACATCCAGTTCACCGCCAGCCGCGGGATCGGACTTTTGGAGCTGAAGGGCGGCAAGGGGGCCGAGCATGTGGCCGGCGTCTGGGCCTTCGTCCGTCATGAACTGGAGCTGGCGCAATGAGCGGGTTCAAGCAGGTTTCCAAGGCCCAGGCCCGGCGCCACATCGCGGTGGACGAGCGGATCGAGCGCATGGCGGAGGCGACCGTCGACCTCGTCCGTCGCGAGGAGTTCGTGCAGGAGATCTCGACCCTGTGGCGCAGCGCCCAGGAGAAGTTCCTGCTGATCGGCCGCTATCTGGTCCAGGCCCGCATGCGCCTGCCCCATGGCGAGTTCCAGGCGATGGTCGAGAACGAGTTGCCCTTCGGCTATCAGGTTGCCTACCAGCTGCGCATGGTGGCGGAGGCGGTGGACAGTGGACGCCTTCCCGGCTCCAAGCTGCCGCCCAGCTACGCCACGGTCTACCAGCTCGCCACCCTGACCAGCGAGCAGCTCCAGTTGGCGGACCAGCGCAACCTGATCCGTCCCGACGTCACCCGGCCGGAGATCGTCCGCTTCAAGCGCGACCTGCGGAGCAAAACCATCGATCACGTCAGCCGGCGCGAAGCGCTGGAGGCCGAACGCCAGCGGCTGCGCGAACGGCTGATCGCGGTGGAGGCCGAACTGGCGTCGCTGGACGACCAGGAGGACTGACGCAACGTCGTTCCGGCCGGCTGCTTCCTCTGCCCCGCCAGGCCGGAACGCTGTATTCTCCCCGCATCTTGAGTCCTGGACGACCGACTTGCGGGAGACGGCATGCCGAGCATCGATCTGAACTGCGACATGGGCGAGGGCTATGGCGCCTGGTCCATGGGTGACGACCGCGCGATGCTCGACATCGTGACATCGGCCAACATCGCCTGCGGCTTCCATGCCGGCGACCCCTCCATCATGGCCGACACCGCCCGGCTGGCCGGTGAGAAGGGCGTGCGCATCGGCGCCCATCCCGGCTTCGAGGACCGCTCCGGCTTCGGCCGCCGCGTCATTCGCGGCATCACCGCCACCGAGGTGGAGCGTTTGGTCGCGTATCAGGTCGGTGCGCTCCGGGCCTGCGCCGCCCTGTCGGGCCAGCGTGTGACCCATGTGAAGCCACACGGCGCCCTTTACAACATGGCGGCGGTGGAACCGGATCTGGCCGGCGCCATCGCCCGTGCCGTCAAGGCGGTGGACCCCACCCTGCTGTTCGTCGTTCCGCCATTGAGCGCCATGGATCGCGCCGGTCAGGACATGGGCCTGCGTATCGCCCGCGAGGCTTTTGCCGACCGCACCTATGAGGATGACGGCACGTTGACGCCGCGGACAGTTCCGGGATCGGTGATCCACGACCCGGATCTGGCCGCAGCGCGTGTGGTTCGGATGGTGCTGGATGGCGCCGTGGAAAGCCGCCACGGCACGCGCCTGCCGATCGTCGCCGATACCATCTGCGTCCACGGCGACACCCCCACCGCCGTCGCCATGGCCGCCGCAGTCCGCCGTGCCTTGGAAGATGCCGGCGTTGTGGTGAAGGCTGTAGTTTGAAGCTGGGGCTTGGCTGATCCCCGGGCCTCTCTCCCCATCCTGACTATCCCTCGGACCTCGCGCATTCCGCGAACCCCCGTATATTTCTGCGCCGCAGCAAACGAAGTCCCGGTCACAGTTTTGTCAGAATTTTAGACGAACATCTCTCAAACTGGAAAGGATACACAGGGCCGCATCGACGAAATGGACAGTCGACCCCCGGCCAACCAGCACAGGTCTTGCCCATGCAACGACGAATTTCCATGCCAATTCTGGCGGCAGTGGCGATTTTTTCGGCCGGCGAGGCCTCTGCTGAGATTCTCTATCAAAAGGGTAGTGTTGCAGATCGGCGTCATTTCTTGCAGGTCGATGTCTCCTGGGGCGAGCTGGAGATCGGACAGGCCGATGGCGCCCGCAACCGCCTGGTGGGGACCGCGGCGATGCCGGCCACCGCGGGTGCCGGAAGCCGCACGGCCAAGCTGACCTACTACACCCCGCCGCTGCGCGGGTTCGAGCTTGGCGCCAGCTACACCCCGCTGCCGCGCGGCAACGCCGACATGCCCGACCCGCGCGAGGCGCTGCATCTGGTGGAGGCGGCGGTGCGCAAGACCCTGCAACTCGGTGGGATCAACGCCCGGCTGACCGCCGGCACCAGCCGGGCGCGGGTGCGCAGAGACAGCCGCCGCCTGCCGCGCCAGTCCTGGATCGTCGGGAGCCAGTTCACCTGGCAGAGCGTCACCCTGGACGGCGACCTGCGCCGGCAGGAGGAGGCGGACGGCGCGTCCTTCCGCAGCCTGAATGCCGGGTTGGCCTATGGCCGGGGCGACATGACGCTGTCCTTCCGGGTGCGCCGGTCGGCACCTGACGGCGCGGCAGCCAACGAGCAGTATCTGGCCGACTTGACCTATCGCATCACGCCGCGCTGGCAGGTGATCGCCGACACCAACTTCGATACCGGTCCGGAAACGATGGGCGCGGTGGTCAGGCTGGGCGCCCGGCTGCAGTTCTGATCGCTCAGGGTGCCAGCAGGCCCGCCAGCCGCTCGGCCGCCGCGTCCACCTCCACCGCCTTCGTTCCGCGGCCCAGTCCGAAGCGCAGGCTGGCATGGGCATCGGCGGGGGACAGGCCCAGCGCCAGCAGGACATGCGACGGCTCCCCCGCTCCGCTGTGGCAGGCGGAGCCGGTGGCGACCGCCAGATCCGGCAGATCCAGCAACCGGTCGGCGGCATCGATGCCGGGAACGGTCACGTTCAGGCAGCCGGCCAGCCCCTCTCCGCCCTCTGCGGCCCCGTTCCGGCGGATGTCCGGCAAGCGTTCGCGCAGCTGCCGCCACAGCCGGTCGCGCAACTCCGCGATCCGGCGGGCGTCCTCTTCCCGCCGTTCCCGCGCCAGCCGGCAGGCGACACCCAGCCCGACGCAGAGCGGCGTCGGCAGGGTTCCGGCTCGCCTGCCGCGCTGTTGCCCGCCGCCGGGGGACGGAGGTGCCGGCCGGAAAGTCTGGCGGACGACCAGCGCCCCGATCCCCATCGGACCATACAGCTTGTGTCCCGACAGGCTCAGCCCGTGCAGTCCCAGCGCCGCCATGTCGAACATGCGCGTGCTCAGCGCCTGCACCGCATCGCTGTGCATCAGCGCGCCATGGCGGGCGGCGACCGCCGACAGCTCCGCCAGCGGCTGGACCGTCCCCACCTCGTTGTTCGCGGCCATCACCGACACCAGCGCCGCTCCGGGCAGATCCGCCAATGCATGGTCCAGCCCGGCGGGATCGACCCGCCCGGTCCCGTCCACCGGCAGCACGACGACCGGATGGCCGCGCCGCCGCAGCTCTGGCAGGCAGCCGAGCACGCTGGCATGTTCCACCGCCGAGACGACGCAGCCGCCTCCCGGCGGCACTCCGCCCAGCAGGGCCAGCGCATTCGCCTCGGTGGCGCCGGAGGTGAAGACCACCTCGCCCGGCTGCGCGCCGACCAGGGCGGCGACCTCTGCCCGCGCCTGCTCGATGGCGTCGGCGGCCCGCCAGCCGGCGGCATGGGCGGCGTGCGGGTTGCCGGCGGCCTCCGGCTTCATCCAGGGCAGCATCGCCTCCAGCACCAGCGGGTCGAGCGGCGTCGAGGCCAGATGGTCGAGATAGATCATGGCGCAGTATCGCGCCATCCGCCGCGGAAGGGGAGGGCTCCCGTTACCGTGCCGGCTGCTCCGGCTGCTCCGGCCGCTCCGCCGACTGGGCCGTTCCGCTGCCGCTGACGCGCCAGATGGCGTTGCCGACATCGTCTGCGACCAGCAGCGCGCCCTTGCCGTCCAGAATGACGCCGACGGGACGGCCCTGGGCCTTGCCGTCCTTGTCGAGGAAGCCGGTCAGCACGTCCACCGGCTCGCCCGCCGGCTTGCCGTCGCGGAAGGGCACGAAGATCACCTTGTAGCCGCTGGGCGGCTCGCGGTTCCACGAGCCGTGCTGGCCGATGAACACGCCCTGCTGCAGCGATTGCGGCAGTTCGCCCTCCCGCGAGAAGGCAAGCCCCAGCGACGCGGTGTGCGGACCCAGCGCATAGTCGGGCGGGATCGCCTTGGCGACCAGATCGGGACGCTGCGGCTCCACCCGCCGATCGACATGCTGGCCGTAATAGCTGTAGGGCCAGCCGTAGAAGCCGCCGTCCTTCACCGAGGCCATGTAATCGGGGACAAGGTCGCTGCCGATCTCGTCGCGCTCGTTGACGGCGGTCCACAGGGCGCCGCCGGTCGGCTCCCAATCCAACCCGTTGGGGTTGCGCAGGCCGGAGGCGAAGATGCGGTGCGACCGCGTCTTCAGGTCGATTTCCCAGATGGCGGCGCGGCCTTCCTCCGCCTCCATCCCATTCTCGGCCACGTTGCTGTTTGAACCTGTGGTTGCATACAGCTTGGTGCCGTCGCGGCTGGCGATGATGTTCTTGGTCCAGTGATGGTTCAGCGGCCCGCCCGGCAGATCGACGATCTTCTCCGGCTGGGCCGTAATCCGGGTGTCGCCCTCCTTGTAGGGCACCTTCACCACCGCGTCGGTGTTGGCGATGTAGAGGTCGCTCCCGACCAAGGCCATGCCGAAGGGGGAGTTCAGCCCCTCCAGGAAAGGTTCGCGGACATCGGCCTTGCCGTCGCCGTCGCTGTCGCGCAGCAGGGTGATGCGGTTGGCGCTGGGCGTCTTGGCGCCTGCCTTGTCCATCACCAGCCCCATGACCCATCCCTTGATGCCCTTGCCGTCCTCCGGCTTGGGCGGGGCGTTGGTCTCCGCCACCAGCACGTCGCCGTTGGGCAGCGCCAGCATCCAGCGCGGATGGTCCAGCCCGGTGGCGAAGGCGGTGAGGCTCAACCCCTGCGCCGGCGTCGGCTGCGCCCCCTGCGGCCAGCCTATGGCGTCGGCGATGTTCACTGTCGGGATCAGCGTGGATTTCGGTTCCGGCAGGGTCGGGTTGGGGCCGGTGCCGGCCGACACCGGCAAGGTCGCATGTTCGCCGCAGCCGGCAAGCGACAGGACCGCGACCGTCGCGGAAAGCATGAGGGCAAGCCGAGAGGAGCTGTGCATGCGCCGGATTCCCGCACTTATGGGCATGGAGGGGGTACCCACGCTCAACGTCCGGGCGGGCGGGATGGTTCCGGCTTGGCTGTCAGCCCCGGTTCGCCAGACCTCGCAATTCCGTGGCCAGGGCGGCGGCCAGTTTTCCGCCGTCGCACAGCGGCCCGCCGGCCATGCGGGGGCGCAGGCTGCGGCGCAGCTCCGCCAGCCGCTGCGGGTCGGCGGCCAGGGCGACGGCGCGCTCCACGTAATCGGCCGGGTCGGCGGCGATGCAGCCCTCCACCCCCGCCACGGTCAGGAAGGCCAGAGAATGGCGGCTGGAAAAGGTCTCCCCCGGCAGGGTGACGACCGGCACGCCCATCCACAGCGTCTCCAGCGTCGTGGTGCTGCCGGAAAAGGGGAAGGGGTCGAGCGCCACGTCCACCGAGGCGCACCAGCGCATGTGGTCCAGGCTGCTGCTGGCGCCGACCATCGTCACCCGGTCGGGCTCGATGCCGGCGGCGGCCAGCCGGTCGCGCCACAGCGCCGCGGTGGCGGGGCAGGACAGCGCCTTGGTCTTCATCAGCAGGCGGGCGTCCGGCATCCGCTCCAGGATCGCCGCCCAGGCCGCCAGCACCCCGTCGTTCAGCTTGGTCAGGATGTTGAAGCTGCCGAAGGTGACCGGCCCGCCCGACAGGCTGGGCGGCGGCGTCAGCGGCAGAACATCCTCACCCCCCGGCGGGTCGTAGGCGATGAAGGCATCGGGCATGCGCAGCACCCGCTCCGCATAGAAGCTCTCCATGCCATCGGGCACATGGTGGCGGTCGGCGACCAGCGCATCCATCGCCGCCAGCCCGGTCGTCGCCATGTAACCGGACCATGCCACCTGCAGCGGCGCCGGCTTGCGCGCGAAGACGCCCGGCCGGCCGCGGGCATTGTGTCCGGCAAGGTCGATCAGCACGTCGGGCCGGTCGTGGCGGATCCGGGACGCCACCTCGGCGTCGGTCAGGCCGGCCACCGGGGTCCAGCGCGCCGCCGCCTTGCGGAAGCGCTCCGTCACGTCGTCCGCTTCCGTCTGGTTGGCATAGAGCAGCAGGCGGACGTCATGCTCCGGCAGCGCCTCCACCGTGCGGACGGCGAACAGGCCGGCGGGGTGGCGGCGGAAGTCGCCGGACAGGATGGCGACGGTCAGCGGTCCCTTTCCCGCAGCAGCCCCCGCCACAGCCCCTGAGGCCCCGCGGCCGGGCTTGACCCAGCGTCCCCGGTGTGGCGTACCGTGGACCGCATCCCAGGCCCGGTGCGCCTCCAGCACCGCCGCCGCCGTCACGCCCGGCCGGAACAGCCGGAGATAGGCGAGGTTGGAGCGCACGTCGGCCAGACCGGGATCGAGCGCCAGCGCCCGCCGGTTCCCGGCCTCCGCCGCGTCGAGCAGCCCCTGGCCCTGCCGCACCAGCGCCAGATTGGCATGCGCCTCCGCCAGCGCCGGGTCCCAGGCCAGCGCTGCGGCATAGGCGTCCGCCGCCGCGCCCAGCCGGTCGGCATGCTGGCGCACCTCCCCCAGCCGCAGCAGGGCAGCGGGCAAATCCGGCCGGGCGGCCACGGCATGGCGGGCCGCCCGGTCCGCCCCTTCGCGGTCGCCCAGCGCCAGCCGTGCCGCCGCGAGGTTGGCGAGCGCCGCCGCGTGATCGGGGCGCAGCGCCAGCGCGCGGGCCAGCGCCGCCGCGGCCTCCTGCGGTTGGCCCAGCGACAGCAGCAGCCCGCCGCGGTTGGCATGCGCCTCGACGAAGCCGGACTCGTCGGCGATCGCGGCGCGGTAGGCGGCGTCGGCATCCGCCCGGCGGCCCAGCGCCGCCAGCACGTTGCCCAGGTTGAAACGGGCGCGGGCATAACCGGGACGCCGCACCGCCGCCTGCCGGAAGGCGGTCGCCGCCTCCTCCAGCCGTCCCAGAGCCTCCAGCGCGTTGCCCAGGTTGTAGAGCGCCTGGGCGAAGTCCGGGCGCAGGCGGATCGCCTGCCGGTGGGCGGCCACCGCCTCGTCCAGCCGGCCGAGCGCCTTCAGCGCGCTGCCGAGATTGTCGTGATAATCGGCGACCCGGTGGTTGTGCTGGATGGCGCTGCGGATCAGCGGGACCGCCCGGTCCGGCTGGCCCGACTGCAGATGGACCACGCCCAGCAGATGGGAGGCGTCGGCATGGCCGGGCATGGCGTCCAGCACGGCATGGTACATCGCCGCCGCCTCTGCCAGCCGGCCGGCCTGATGATGCGCCACCGCGGCAGCCATCGCTTCCTGGATCGTCGCCATGCCGACCGTCATACCGGTTGCCGGTAACCCGCGCCAGCGGTTTCCATCCTATGCATCCTGGCGACCAATGCCCTCTCCCGCCCCGGGAGAGGGAGTGAAACGGAGTTGCTCCGGTACGCGCGGCTTTCAACACTTGACCCGGCGGGCTGGGGCGGTCAGCTTGCCGGCCGTATACAGCCCCGGCCGCTGCCCGTGAATCGACGCCCATGAACCGACTGCAACGGTACCTGTTCCGCAACCTGCTGATCGCCACCCTCTATTCGACGGCGGGCCTGACGCTGACCATCTGGCTCAGCCAGTCGCTGCGCCTGATCGAGATCGTGGTCAGCGCCGGCGCGCCGATGGGCATGTTCCTGTGGCTGCTGCTGCTGACGGTGCCGACCTTCCTCGGCATCGTCCTGCCGCTGGCGCTGGTCGGCGCCATCCTGTTCACCTACAACAAGATGGCGACCGACAGCGAGCTGGTGGTGATGCGCGCGGCCGGCGTCGGCCCGCTGTCGCTGTCGCAGCCGGCGCTCGTGCTGGCGGTCGGAGTGACGGCCGTCGTCCTCACCCTGAACGTCTGGATCACCCCCGCCGCCCACCGCGAGCTGGTGCGGATGGAATACACCGTGCGTAGCGACTATTCGCAGCTGTTCCTGCGCGAAGGCGTGTTCAACGAGGTCGGCGACCATTTCAGCGTCTTCCTGCGCGACCGCGACGCCGACGGCAACCTGCACAAGGTGCTGATCCACGACGGGCGCCAGCCGGACAAGCCGGTCACGATCATGGGCGACCGCGCGGTGATGCAGACCGGGCCGGAGGGCACGCGCTTCGTCGTCTATGACGGCAACCGGCAGGAGCTGGACCGCAAGACCAGCCGGCTGTCGCAGCTGTTCTTCGACCGCTACGCCGTGGACCTGAAGGCGGTGGCGCCGCAGGCGGCGGAACGCTGGCCCGACGCCCGCGAACGCAGCACGGCGGAACTGATGGCGGGCGACGTGCCGGCGCAGGACGACCGCATGCGCCGCGGCCTGATCGCGGAGCTGCACCACCGCTTCTCCTCGCCGCTGCTGGCCCTGACCTATGCCCTGGTGGCGCTGTCGGCACTGCTGTCGGGCGAGTTCAACCGGCGCGGCCAGTCCTCCCGCGTGACCATCGCCGTGCTGCTGGTGATGGGATTGCAGGCGGGGGCGCTGGGCCTGACCAGCCTCGCCGGCAAGGCGACCGTCTTCGTGCCGCTGATGTACGCCATGCCGCTGGTCATGCTGCTGCCGGCGCTGTGGGTGATGTCGCGCGGGCTGATGCTGCGGCCGGGGCGCCGGCATTCCGCCGGGGACGCCCCCCGGGATGCTGGCGGGGATGCTGCCGGCCGCGCATCATGAGCCGCATCCTCTTCATCACCTCCAACCGACTGGGCGACGCCGTGCTGTCCACCGGGTTGCTCGACCACTTGACGCACGCCTATCCGGACGCGCGGCTGACCATTGCCTGCGGGCCGCTGCCGGCGCCGCTGTTCCGCTCCGTGCCGGGGCTGGAGCGGCTGATTCCGCTGGCGAAACGCTCCTACGCCCGGCATTGGCTGCGGCTGTGGCTGGACTGCGTCGGCACCCGTTGGGACCTCGTCGTCGATCTGCGCAACTCGGCGGTCGGGCGGCTGGTGCCGGCCCGCCGTCGGGTCTTCCACGCCAAGCCGCCCCGCCCGATGCACAAGGTGGAGGAGAACGCAGCCCTGCTCGGCCTGTCGCCGCCGCCGGCCCCGCGCCTGTGGATCGACGATGCTGCGCGGCGGCAGGCCGATGCCCTGATCCCCGCCGGGACCGGGCCGTTCCTGGCGATCGGGCCGACCGCCAATTGGCTGGGCAAGGAATGGCCGGCCGACCGCTTCGCCCGGCTGGCCCTGCGGCTGACGGGCCAGGGGATGGGGCAGGGGGGCGTGCTGCAGGGCGCGCGGGTGGCCGTGCTCGCCGCCGGGCCGGAGCGCGAGCGGGCGCGGCCCGTGCTCGACGCGCTGGGCGACCGCGCCATCGACCTGACCGGCCGCACCGACCCGATGGCGGCGGCGGCCTGCCTGGAGCGGGCGGCGCTCTATGTCGGCAACGACAGCGGGCTGATGCACATCGCGGCGGCGGCCGGCGTGCCGACGGTGGGACTCTTCGGTCCCGGTTATCCCGCCATCTACGGCCCGTGGGGGCCGCGCGGGCGGGTGGTGGTCAGCGAGGTTCCCCAGGCCGATCTGCTGGCCCGCGTCGCCGCCGATCCCAATGCCCGCGGCCTGATGGACGGCATCGCCGAGGACCGGGTGGCGGAGGTTGCCGCCACGCTCCTGGCGGAAACGCATAGGACTTGTGACCAGTTTGCGGCAACGCCCGCCGGAGCGGCCGAAGTACCCCCGTTGCGTTGACAAAGCCGGCCGGATAACCGACACTTCGACGACTATGCAAAGGGGCAGCTGCGCCCCACCGGATGGGTTTTCCCCCGAGGGTTTGGAATGAAGCCGACTCCCACCTACGCCAACAAGCCGACCTCGGACAATCCGCGCGACGTCGAGGCTTGGGCCCTGGCGGAAGCGGCGCGCCGCATCATCGCCGCGAGCCATGCCAAGGACGAAAAGGCCTACCGCGAGGCTCTTCAACTGAATCAGCGCCTGTGGACCATCTTCCAGGCGGCGATCACCGAAGAGGATTGCGGCCATCCGCCGGAGGTCCGGACGAACATCGCGGCCTTGTCGCTGCTGGTCGACCGCGAAACCACCAACCGCCTGATCGACCTGGACTTCGGCAAGATCGACACGCTGGTCAACATCAACCGCAACGTCGCCAGCGGCCTGACCGCCCAGGGCCAGTTCATCGCCGCCCAGCAGGCGACCCAGCCGCATCCGGGCACGCCTCAGGCCGCCGCTCCGCAGGCTCCGGCTCCGGCTCCGGGCCCGCCGCCCGCCGGCATGCGTCCCGCCGTGCCGCCGCGCCCGGTGGCCACGCCCGACGCCGCCCCGGTCAACCGCGAGTCCCTGCGCATCTCGATCTGATCGGCATCCGATCGACTAGGAAAAGGCCGGCGCTCCGATGGGGCGCCGGCCTTTTTGTTGTCGTTCTGTCCGCGTTCATGAAAGTTCAGAACTCTCCTCGGCCGTCATCCCCGCGGAGGCGGGGATCCAGGCTTTTCCTTAGTAACCGCAATGGGTTAGCTGGATTCCCGCCTTCGCGGGAATGACGGCCAAAAAACTGGAGGCCGGGGAAATCGTCGCCAGATGCTGGCCTCACTCCGCCGGAACCTCGCGTTCCAGCTCTTCCAGCCAGATGCGGGCGTTGCCATCGGACGGCGCGCGCCAGTCGCCCCGGGGGGAGAGGGAGCCGCCGGCCGTCACCTTCGGCCCGTTCGGCATGGCCGAGCGCTTGAACTGGCTGAAGCCGAAGAAGCGGCGCAGGAACACGCGCAGCCAGTCGCGGATCTCGGCCGGGCTGTAGGCGCGGCGCTTCTCCAGCGGATAGCCTTCCGGCCAGTCGCCCTTTTCGACCTCGGCCCAGGCGTGGCGGGCCAGGAAGGCGATCTTCGACGGGCGGAAGCCGTAGCGCAGCACGTAGAACAGGTTGAAGTCCTGCAGGTCGTACGGCCCGACCACGGATTCGGAGCTCTGCAGCGCCTTGTCCGACCCGGCCGGCACCAACTCCGGCGAGATTTCCGTCTTCAGGATGGCGTCGAGCGTCTCCGACACCTCCTGCTGGAACTGGCCGGTGCGGCCGACCCAGCGGATCAGGTGCTGGATCAGCGTCTTCGGCACGCCGGCATTGACGTTGTAGTGGGACATCTGGTCGCCGACGCCGTAGGTGCACCAGCCCAGCGCCAGCTCCGACAGGTCGCCGGTGCCCAGCACGATGCCGTTGTGGTGGTTGGCGAGCCGGAACAGGTAATCGGTGCGCAGGCCGGCCTGCACATTCTCGAAGGTCACGTCATACACCGCCTCGCCGCGGGCGAAGGGGTGGTCCATGTCCTTGAGCATCTGGTTGGCGGCCGGCCGGATGTCCAGCTCCTGCGCCGTCACCCCCAGGGCCGTCATCAGCCGCCAGGCGTTGGACTTGGTGCCCTCGCTGGTGCCGAAGCCGGGCATGGTGTAGGCGAGGATGCCGCTGCGGGGCAGCTCCAGCCGGTCCATGGCGCGGGCGGCGACGATCAGGGCGTGGGTGCTGTCCAGCCCGCCCGACACGCCGATCACCAGCTTGCCGATGCCCGTGGCGCGCAGCCGCTGCACCAGCCCGGCGACCTGGATGTTGTAGGCCTCGTAGCAGTCCTGCTCCAGCCGTTCGGTGCTGGCCGGGACGAAGGGCAGGCGCGGCACCACGCGCAGCAGCCCGACATCCTCCTCCGGCGCGTCCAGCCGGAAGGCGACGGTGCGGAATCCGCCGCTGGCAGCCCCGTGCAGGCGCCGGTTGTCGTCGAAGGTGCCCTGGCGCAGCCGTTCCTGCCGCAGCAGGTCGAGATCGACGTCGGCCACCGCCATCTGGGCGCCGTCGGGGAAGCGGTCGGTCTCCGCCAGCTTCTCGCCGTTCTCGAAGATCGAGGTCTGGCCGTCCCAGGCGAGGTCGGTGGTCGATTCCCCCGTCCCGGCCGACGAATAGAGATAGGCGGCCAAACAGCGCGCCGACTGCGATTTCGCCAGAAGCCGCCGGGTGTCGGACTTTCCGATGGTGATGTTGCTGGCCGACAGGTTGGCCAGCACGGTGGCGCCGGCAAGCGAGGCCATGGTGCTGGGCGGTGCCGGAACCCACAGGTCCTCGCAGATCTCGGCATGCACGACCAGCCCCGGCTGATCCTCCGCCGAGAACAGCAGGTCGGGGCCGAAAGGGGCGGTCAGGTCGCCGATGCGGATCGTCCCGCCATCGGTGCCGGTGCCCGAGGCGAACTGCCGCCGTTCGTAGAATTCCCGGTAGTTCGGCAGATGCTGCTTCGGCACGACGCCCAGCAGCTCGCCGCGGTGGATCGCCACCGCCGTGTTGTAGAGCCGCCCGTCATACAGCAGCGGCGCGCCGACCAGCAGCAGCGGCATCAGCCCGGCCGAGGCCTGCACCAGATCCAGGATCGCCTGTTCCACCGCGTCGATCAGCGGGTCCTGCATCAGCAGATCGTCGATGGCGTAGCCGGACAGCGCCAGTTCCGGGAACAGCGCCACCGCCACCGACTTGTCGTGGCAGGCGCGCGCCGCCTCCAGGACCGCTGCGGCGTTGGCCGCCGGGTCCGCCGGGGTGCAGCGTGTCGTGCAGGCGGCCACCCGCGCGAAGCCGTGCCGATAGATCGAGGTGAAGCTCATGACCCGTCCCTGCTGCCATGCCTGTCCCTGACGCACCACGATACGGCGCCGGGCCATGAAACATAGCAGGAATTTCCCCCGCGTCAGGTCCCCGAGTCAGTCCTGACGGAACCCGGTGAAGCGCGTGAAGGCTTCCGCCGGCTCGCGTTCCGTCGGGAAATTGTTTTCCGGTGCCGACCAGTCGGCGTGGCCAAGCGCCATGCCGCTGGCGATGATCTCGGTGTCGGGCAGGCCGAGATGGCGGGCGGTGATGGCGTGGCGGTAGCAGAAGGCCGCCTGCGGGCAGGTCTCCAGCCCGAAACCGCGGGCGACGATCATCACGTTCTGCATGAACATGCCGAGGTCGAGCCAGGCGCCCTTGCCCATGTCGCGGTCGATGGCGAAGAACAGCCCGACCGGCGCCCCGAAGAACAGCCAGTTGCGGCCATGCTGCCGCGCCATCCGCTCGCGGTCGCCCTTGCCGATGCCGATCGAGCCGTAGAGCGCCCAGCCCACCGCCCGCCGCCGGCCCAGATAGGGCTCCCGCCAGTTTTCCGGGTAATAGGGATATTCCGGCACCTCCGGCTCGCCCGCCTCATGGGCGGCCAGCAGCTCGGCCGACAGGGCGGCACGCGCCTCCCCGGCGATGGCATGGACCTTCCAGGGCTGGATGTTGGAGCCGCTCGGCGCCCGCGCGGCAAGGTCGAGGATGCGCAGCACCGTCTCCTGCTCCACCGGCTTGGCCAAGAAGGCGCGGACGCTGCGCCGGCCGGCGACGGCGTCCAGTACGGAGAGGGCAGGGGCGTCGCTCATCCCGCCACCTCCACCGCGATCTCCACTGCCGGCTCGTGCCGGACCGGGAAGTTGACCGAGCGGGCGATGAAGCATTTCTCCGCCGCCTCGTGATGCAGGGCCAGAGCCTTCGCGGCATCCGAACCCGGCGCCAGCGTCACCCTTGGCCGCAGCACGACGCTGCCGAACTGCCCGCCGCCGTCCGGCCCCTCCTCCATCACCCCTTCGGCCTCGTCGGCATAGGCGGTGACGACGACCCCGGCGCTGGCGCAGAGATGCAGGTACCAGAGCTGGTGGCAGGCCGACAGCGAGGCGACCAGCAGGTCCTCCGGGTTCCAGCGCGCCGGGTCGCCGCGGAAGGCCGGGTCGGAAGAGCCGGGGATCGCCGGCTTGGTCCCGGCGTCGATCCTGTGGTCGCGGCTGTAGGCCTTGTAGCCCGAGGTGCCGGTGCCGAGATTGCCGGTCCACTCCACCCGCACGGCATAGCGGTGTTCCCTGTGCGCCATCCTTCCCTCTCCTTCGCGATTTACCGCATCACCACCATCAGAAGCGCCGGCAGCGCCACGAAGGCCATGGCGGTGGAGCCCAGCACCATGCCCGCCACATCCTCCGGCGAATTGCCGTAGCGCAGAGCCCACAGATAGTTGAAGACCGCGACGGGCATGGAGCTTTGCACCAGCACCACGCCGCGCGCCGCCCCGGTCAGCCCCATCGCCCACACCACCAGCAGCCCCATGGCGAAACCGGCGGCCAGCCGGAAGGCCGACATCGACAGCGCCCGCATCGCTCCCGACAGCCGCAGCTTCGACAGCGCCACCCCCAGCGAGAACAGCATCAGCGGCACCGCGCAATTGCCCAGCAGGGTCGTCGTGTTGCCGATCCAGGCGGGCAGGGGCAGCCCGGTCAACTGGATCGCCACGGCGAGCGCCACCGCGTAGATCGTCGGCGTGCGCGCCATCTGCCACAGGTCGAAGCGTCCCGCCGCCAGCGCCGGCCCCAGCGTGAACTGCCCCACCGACATCACCGCGTAGAACAGCACGGCAAGGCTGAGCCCGGCCTCGCCGAAGGCGAAGAGGCAGAGCGGCAGCCCGAGATTTCCCGCATTGGGAAAGGCCATCGCCGGCACATAGACCCGCAGCGGCAGACGCGCCGCCAGCAGCACCGGCACCGCCGCCAGCGCGGTCAGCACCATGCAGGCGGTTGCCGCCGCCGCCATCTCCGCCATCACGTCGGCCGACAGGTGCAGCCGGGTCAGCGCCGAGAACACCAGGCAGGGCGACGACACGTTGATCGCGAAGGTGGTGATGAAGGCGCTGTCATAGGGAAGCTGCGCGCGCGTCCAGCCGTAACCCAGCGCCGCCACCACGAACACGGGGGCCAGCACGGCGAAGGCATCGGACAGAAGGGCGAGGGTGGGCATGCAACCGCTGGCTACGTGAATGGTCCGCCACGATGACGGCATTCCCCTTCCGCGTCATCCCCCCAGGCCCGAGCTTCGGCGCAAAGCTGCCGCGCGCCGGGGGCAATCGCCCAGGACTCGCCCAGGACTCCCTCTCCCACCCCTGGAGAGGGAGTCTGCCGCCACCCACCCGATTCGCTTCCCCGCCCGACGCAACGATGCGTGTCCACGGCGCCATACGCCTGTAGCCCGAATGCAACGCCATGGAATCGATCGCATTTTCGCAATGTTTATCACGAGACAGTAACGATTTGTAACGAAGCTTGAGGCATAAGGGGGCACCCACTATGGTGGGGTGGCCTCATTCCGCGGATCTGCATGACACCTTCCCCGGGCGCCAAGACCGTTGTTCGACCCCTGAACAATAAGGCGCAGCAAACCAAAAGACAGCCGAACCAGAACAGCCGCCGGTTTTCGCTGCGTTCCGTTCTGCTTTGGATTCTTTTGTTGCTGTCGGCGGGTTTGTTTCTTGCGCTCGCGGCGCTGCCCGTCGGAAGATTTGCCAGCGCCGCGATTTCGGTCGGCGTCGTGGCGGCGGCCTTCGTGCTGGGGCGCTTCGCCCGGCGCTTCTGGCATGCCCGCACGCTGACCGTGCTGCTGCTGGCCTTCGTCACCTTCCGCTATTTCTTCTGGCGGCTGACCGGCACGCTGCCGCCGGTTGACGATCTGGTGAACTTCGTTCCCGGCGTCACCCTGTTCGCGGCCGAAGCGCTGTCCTTCGTGCTGTTCCTGACCTCGCTGTTCGTCATCATCGATCCCATCGCCCGCGAACCGTCGGAGCCGACGGGCGATCCCGCCTTCTGGCCCAGCGTCGACGTCTACATCCCCTCCTACAACGAGGAGCCGGAACTGCTGGAGACGACGCTGGCCGCCGCGGTCTGCATCGACTACCCGCGCGACAAGCTGCACGTCTATCTGCTGGACGACGGCGGCACCGACCAGAAGCTGGCCCACAGCAACCCGGAGCAGGCCGCCGCCGCTTCGGCCCGGCGCGAGACGCTGACGGCGCTGTGCGAACGGCTGCAGGTCACCTACATGACCCGGCCGCGCAACGAGCATGCCAAGGCCGGCAACATCAACCACGCCTTCCAGAGGACGTCGGGCGACCTCGTGCTGATCCTGGATGCCGACCATGTGCCGACGGTGGGCATCCTCAGGGCGACGGTGGGGTTCTTCCAGCAGGACGCCGGCCTGTTCCTGGTCCAGACGCCGCATTTCTTCGTCAATCCCGACCCGGTCGAATACAACCTCGGCACCTTCGAACGGATGCCGAGCGAGAACGAGATGTTCTACTACTCGATCCAGCCGGGGCTGGACCGCTGGAACGGCTCCTTCTTCTGCGGATCCGCCGCCATCCTGCGCCGCGCGGCGCTGGAGGAGGTCGGCGGCTTCAGCGGCGACACGGTGACGGAGGATTGCGAGACCGCGCTGGAGCTGCACTCGCGCGGCTGGCGCAGCGTCTACCTGCCGCGTCCGCTGATCGCCGGGCTGCAGCCGGAAACCTTCGACAGCTTCATCGCCCAGCGCTCGCGCTGGACCCAGGGCATGATCCAGCTGTTCCTGCTGAAGAACCCGCTGTTCAAGCGCGGCCTGACCGTCGCGCAGCGGCTCTGCTACACCAGCACCATGCTGTATTGGTTCTTCTGGTTCTGGCGGCCGATCTTCCTGCTGTCGCCGCTGTGCTACGCCCTGTTCGGGCTGGAGATCTACCGCATCAACCTGCCGGACTTCGCCTGCTTCGTCATTCCGCACGTCTTCGCCGCCGCCTTCCTGTCGCAGTTCCTGCATGGGCGGATGCGCTGGCCGCTGTTCTCGGAGCTCTACGAGTATCTGCAGTCCTTCCACGTCTCCCGCGCGGCGCTGGCGACGATGATCCGGCCGCGCGACCCGGTGTTCAAGGTCACCGCCAAGGGCCAGTCGGTGGACGAGGACGGCTTCTCCCCGCTGGCCACGCCCTTCATCGTCACCACCCTGCTGCTGGCCGCCGGGCTGGCCGCCTGCGCATGGCGCTATTCCATCTTCCCGGAACACCGGGCCGCCATCGTCCCGGTGGCGGTGTGGTGCTCCCTGAGCCTGCTGCTGGCGCTGGGCGGCCTCGCCGTCGTCTACGAGCGCAAGCGGGTCCGCCGCCAGGAACGCTTCACCGTCGACCGTCCGGCCGTGCTGACTCTCGCGGATGGGACCGGCATCGACCTGACCGTCGCCGACGTGTCGGCGGGCGGCGTCGGCCTGCTGGTCGATCCGAAATGGCGGGAGGAGATTTCCCGGCCCGACCAGACTCCGGTCCTCGCCATCACCGCGACGGAGACGGAGGCGGCGACCACCACCGGCGTGCGCATCTTCCGCATCGAGATGCGCAACGGCGAACTGGCGGTCGGCGCCGGTTTCGCCCCGCGCGACCGCCAGGACATCGTGGAGATGGCCCGTTTCGTCTTCGGCAACAGCGTCGGCTGGGACGTCTTCCTCGACCGCAAGCGCGTGGCCGCCCCGACCTTCTTCGGCGGGCTTCTGTTCTTCGCCACGCGGGTGGTGCCGCGGCTGGGCCATGTCCTGCTGGCATTGCCGCGCGCCTTGCGGCGCATCCTGAGCTTCCAGGCTCCGTAACGGCCATGGCGGTAAAGCGACATCATACCGGCGCCGGCCGGTCCGGCTGGATCCTGCTGGCTCTGCTGTCCCTGTGGATCGGCTTTGCCGCGCCCGTGCTGGCGGCCGACAAGCGGGTGATCCCCCTGTCGAACCTGCGCGACGGCCAGCCGGAAGTCACCCTGCATGGCGAGACGGAGACGGTGGCCCTGCGCGCCGTCCTGCCGCCGGTGGTGGGCCTGACCTCCGTCGTGCTGGCGCTGACCTACGAGAACGGCATCGACATCCTGCCCGAAAAGGGGTCGATGTCGGTCTACATCAACGGGTCGCCGGTGGCCGACCTGCCGCTGTCGGCCTTCCGCGGGCCGGTCAACGCCTCGATCACCCTGCCGGCCAGCCTGATGCGGCCGGGCGAGAACCAGATCGTCTTCCAGACCAACGCGCAGCACCGCGCCATCTGCACGGTCCGCGGCACCTACGACCTGTGGGCGCGGGTGAACCTTGCCGCCTCGTCGCTGACGCTGGTGTCGGACGGCGGCGTTCCCCAGCCCGACCTCGCCATGATGCGGCAACTGCTGGTCGCCGCCGACAGGGCGCGCGAACCGCTGGCGATCCTCCATCCCGGCAGCGAGGTCGACGCCGACCATCTCGGCTGGGGCGCCATGGTGGCGCAGTCCTACGGCCTGCTGCTGGGCGACCAGACCCCGCAGGTGACGGCGGTGCCGGCCCAGCCGCCCTCCAGGCCCGCCGGTTCCGGCGCGTCCGGCCCGCCGTCGCTGGAAAGTCTTCCCCTGCCGGGCGGCAAGAACGTGCTGATCGGCACCCGCGACCGCATCGCCCCGCTGCTGGGCGAGGCGCGGGCCGCAGCCATCACCGGCCCATTCCTGGCGATCTATCCGCTCCCCGCTCCCGGCGGCGGGGCCTTCGTCGCCGTCGCGTCCGGCCGCACGCAGCAGGAGGTGGATCAGGCGGTGATGCGGCTGGCCGACATCTCCCGGCCGCTGCCGACCCAGACCGCCATGATCGTCACCGATGCGGCCCCGCCGGCACCGCTGCCGCACCCGCCGGTGCAGGCGGAGGGGCGCTACCGCCTGTCGGAGCTGGGCTTCCAGACCGTCCAGCACAGCGGCTACCGCTATGCCGGCCGCTTCACCCTGACGCTGCCCACCGGCTTCGCCCCGGTCAGCGACCGCTCCATCCTGTTCCACGTCAACGGCGCGTTCGAGGGCAACCTCGGTCCCGGCGCCGTGCTGAACGTCCGGGTGAACGGCAAGTCGGCGGGCGCCATCGAGGTCGACAAGCGGTCCAGCGGCGTGATCGACAACGGCGAGATGCCGCTGCCGATGGCGATGTTCCGCCCCGGCCCCAACGTGATCGAGGTCGAGGCGGAACTGCCGCCGGCCGGCGGCACCGACTGCGTCTTCGCGGTGCGGCGCCCGTCCTTCACCCTGCTCGACAGCTCCAGCATCGAAATCCCCGGCTTCGCCCGCCTCGTCACGCTGCCCAGCCTGGGCGGCTTCGCCAACACCGCCTATCCCTATGGCGGGCTTGCCGGCGGGGAGCCGGCGGCTCCCTTCGACCTCGTGGTCGTCGGGCGCGAGCCCGCCTGGTTCGGCGCGGCCTGGAGCGTGACCGCCCGGCTGGCACAGCGGGCGGGCGACCTGATGGCGGTGGTGCCCTACACCGGCTGGGACGGTGCGCCGGACGACAACGCGCTGATCGTCGGCCCGGTCGCGGCCCTGCCGCAGGCCGTCTTCGCCTCGGCCCCCCTTCCCGCCGACCGTCTCGCCGGCCTGCTGGAGGCCGGGGCACTGATCGCCCAGGCCAGCGCGCGGGGAGAGCCGATGGCGGCGGCCGACCGCCGCGCCCTGGTCGACCGGCTGCGGCTGGGCTGGTCGGGCAGCGCCGCCCGTCCGGGCGTGGCGCGGCCCGGTGCCGTGCCCTCGCCGCTGGGCTTCGCCGGCACGGCTCAGGCCGCCGATAGCGGCGCCAACAACCGCTGGCAGCGGATGGCCGGCGAGGCCAAGGACGCCTCGTCCGCCTCCGGCAGCTGGGTTCCCGACTGGGCGCGGCGCGTCATGGCCGCCGCGGCCCGCTACGTCAACCATTGGACGGTGGAGAATGCGCCGGTCGATGTCGTCGCCCTGACCGAGAATGCCGACCAGCTGCCGGAGGCGGCGCTTCTGCAATACCGGGCGCCCGGCACCGATCCGCTGACCTGGACCCTGCTGACCGCGTCGGACCCGCGGTCCATCGACCGCGCCATGCGCAGCCTGGGGGAGGCCGGGCTGTGGGACAGGCTGCGCGGCGGCGGGGCGTTGTGGAGCAGTGCGGCGCCGGCCGTCACCACGCTGGAGGCGTCGCACCCCTACCAGATCATTCTCAATCCCTTTGACATCGGCAACCTGATCCTGATCCTGGCGCGCAACCTGTCGCAGCGGATCGAGCTTCTGTTCGCCCTGCTGCTGGGGACGGCGGTGGTGCTGACGATCAGCATGCGTCTTCTGCTGAAGCATGGACATCGGGAACGGAGCGGGCCATGACCCCATCGCGGCGTGACGTGCTGATCGGGACTGCATCCCTGGGATTGGCGGCTGGTCTGTCGGCGGCATTTCCGGCCGGCGCCTTCGCCGCCCCCTTCGACGCGGCGTCATGGCGGCGCTATGCCGACCGCTTCCTGCAGCCGGACGGGCGGATCGTCGACACCGGCAACAAGGGCGTCAGCCATTCCGAAGGGCAGGGCTACGGCATGCTGCTGGCCGTGGCCGGGGGCGACCGCGCCGCCTTCGACCGGATGTGGGGCTGGACCCAGCGCACGCTGATGGTGCGCGGCGACGGGCTGGTGGCGTGGCGCTGGACGCCGGACGGCGGCGTCACCGACCGCAACAACGCGTCGGACGGCGACATGCTGATCGCCTGGGCGCTGCTGCGCGCCACCGAGCTGTGGAAGACCGAGGCCTACCGCACCGCCGCCGCCGCCATCGTCAAGGCGCTGGACTCCGGGCTGCTGGTGGAGCATGCCGGGCTGACCGTCCTGCTGCCGGGACGCGACGGCTTCCGCAAGGGCGACACGCTGGTCCTCAACCCCAGCTACTGGATCTTCCCGGCCATCCGCGCCTTCGCGGCCCTGCCCGGCGGAGAGCGCTGGGGCAAGGTGACCGATTCCGGTCTGGTCCTGCTGTCGAAGGCGCGCTTCGGCGGGTTCCAGCTGCCGCCGGACTGGATGGCGCTGGACGCCGCCGGCACGGTCACCGTCGCCGACGGATTCAAGAAGCAGTACGGCTACGACGCCGTGCGCGTGCCGCTCTATCTGGCCTGGGACGGCTACCGCGATCCCTATTATTTCCGCCCCTACGCCGATCTGGTGGCGAAGTTCGGCGGATCGACGGTCCCCGCCACCGTCTCGCTGCCGGGCGGCACCACCACGCAGGTGGCGGCCTCCGTCGGGATGCTCGCGGTCTACCGGCTGGCCTGCCGACTTGCCGGCGCCGGGGCGGGAACCGGCGATGTGGTGACGGTGCCGCCGCTGGCTGCCGACGAGGATTACTACTCCACCACCCTGTTCCATCTCTCCGCGCTGGCGGCCCAGAGCCTGGAGATCGACCCGTGACCCGTCCCGTCCTTCTTCCGACCCTTCTTCTTGCCGGGATCGCCGCGCTCGGCGGCGGGAGCGATGCCTGGGCGCAGTCGCATGGCGGCGGCCGCGCGCTCGCCCCCGGCGTGAAGGTGGAGGTGGCGCCGGCTCCCGGCAGCGGCTTCGCCCCCGCCGCCGGCAAGGTGGACGAGACGGCGCTGCGCTATTACGCCCGCATCGGCGACGGCGAAAGGCTGGAGGCGGAGATCGCCCGCCTGCGCGCCCTCGACCCGACCTGGGAGCCGCCCAAGGACCTGTTCGCGCCGCAGCCGACCACACCCGGCGTCGACGAGACCCCGTTCTGGAACCTCGTATCGGCCGGCAAGGTGGCCGAAGCGCGCGCCGCCATCGCCGAGCAGCGGCGCAAGTCGCCGTCCTGGCAGCCGTCGGACAAGCTCCTGCAGGAACTCGACCTCGCCGAAAGCGCCGGGCGCATCCGCTCGGCCAGCGACACCAAGCGCTGGCAGGAGGTGGTCGACGCCGCCGCCGCCAACCCGGAGGCGGTGGCCTGCAACCGGCTGGACAACGCCTGGCGCCTCGCCGAGGCCTATGCCGAGCTGAAGCAGACCGACCGCGCCTTCGACACCTACAGGACCATCGTCACCAGCTGTCCCAAGGCCAAGGAGCGGCGCGACACCATCTTCAAGGCGTCGCGCCATCTCAGCCCCGACCGGCTGCGCGAGCTGACGGCGCTCGGCGCCACCGCCAATCCGGCGACGGGCGAGGATTACTCCACCGTCCGCACCGCCGAGGCGGAACTGGAGACCGGCCGCCTGCTGGAAAGGCTGGGCAACGCCAAGGCCGGCGCCCTGTCGGCCGCCGACCTGTCGCGCGTCCAGGGCATCGTGCGCGACAAGCAGGACGCCGACGCTGCCATCGCGCTCGGCTGGTACTTCCAGAAGCAGAAGAACTTCGCGGAGGCGCAGAGCTGGTTCTCCCAGGCCAATGGCTGGGCGCCGTCCGACCGGGCGGCCGAAGGTCTGGTGCTGGCCTACAACGGGCTGGGCGAGAAGGCGCAGGCCCGCGCCGCCGCCGCCCCGTGGAAGGGCAAGTCGAACCGCATCGATCAGGCGCTGAAGGCGGTGGATCCGCCGCGCGGATCCGCCGGCGGCGGGCGCGGCGGCCCGCTGGGGCCGAGCGAGCTGGACCGGGCGCTGGCCCGCCAGGACTATGCCGCCTGCATCGCCGTCATCCGCGCCTCCATCGCCAGGAGCGGCCCGACAGCCGCCCTGCTGCAGCAGCGCGGCTGGTGCCTGCTGGAGCTGAAGCGCCCATCGGAGGCCGAGGCCGCCTTCGCCGAGGCGCAGGTGCTGGCCGCGCGCGAGCCGGCCAAGGGCGGCGCCTCAGCCGGTGCCGCGTCCCCGCGCACCCCATCGGCCGGCGGCCTGCCGCAGACGGCGACGGCGGCGCAGGAGAACGTCTATGGGCAGGCCATCGCCCGTCTGGCGACCGGCGACGTCGCCGGCCTGACCCGCGACCTGCCGCGCGCCAACATGACGGCGGCGCAGAAGGCGGAAATCCGCGCCTCGCTGATGGCAACGGAGGCGAACCGGGCGCTGGAGGACAAGCGCTACAACGACGTGCTGCGCCTGCTCGACGCGCGCAGGGAGCTGGAGCCGGAACCGCGCAATCTCGGCATCCTGCGCGGCTGGGCGCTCTACAACCTGATGCGCTACGACGAGGCCTATGACCAGTTCAAGGCCATCGACGACCGGCTGAGCACCGAGGAATCGCGCGAAGGCGTCACCATCACCTGGAAGACGATTTACCATGACTGGTAAGGGAGCCCCGATGCCCGAGACTCCGCCCGAGACTTCGATGTCACGCACCCTCCTGCTGGCGGCGCTGGCCGCCGCCACCCTGCTGACCTCGGGCTGCGCCGGCTGGGTGCGCGACAACCTGACCCAGGCACCGGCCCCCTGGCGCCGCATCCAGCCGGCGGCGCTGCCGGTGACGCTGCCGGACAGCCGCGACTTTCCCATCGTCGCCGCCCGCATGCGCGACACCGGCACCGTCTACAAGAGCTACATCGTGGCGCTGGGCAACCCCACGGTGCTGCCGGGCGAGAACCGGCTGACGGTGGACGTGCAGACCCTGCCCGACAGCCTGTTCGGCGCCCTGGTCCAGCCGCCGCGCGTCTTCCCGGTCCCGCTCTACACCATGGAGACGCTGACCGAGACGACGAAGCGCGAGTTCCCGGACATGCGGGTCAAGGTCGCCGACGGCGCCCGACGCAACCGCTACGGCGACTACGACTACGTCACTGCCCAGGACGGCGAGAACAGCTGCGTTCTGGCGTGGCAGCTGATCACCGACCACAAGCGCACGCTGCCGGAGCGGATCGAAGCCATCCGGCTGGACTATCGGGTCTGCGGCGTCGGCTCCAACATCCGCGCCCTGCTGGCGCCGTTCGAGGCGATGACGCTGACCCTGCCGGAAACCGTGCTGGAGGCCCACGATTTGAGCGGCGGCCTGTAGGAGAGGGTCAGGCCGCCCGTGCTTGGTCCCGCCGCAGCCGCTCCTCCAGCGCCCGCCAGCGCGGTTCAATCGCCTCCCACGCGCGCTGCTTGACCGGCCCGAAGCCGCGGATCTCCTGCGGCAGCGCGGCCAACTCCACCGCGGTGGAAAGCCGCTCCGCCGACAGCCGTTCCACGATCTCCGCCACCGTCGCCTCATAGCGGGCGACCAACGCGCGCTCCATTTTCCGCTCCGCCGTGTAGCCGAACGGGTCGAGCGCCGTGCCGCGCAGCCGCTTGCAAGCCGCCAGCCCGCGGAACACCGGCAGGATCCAGGCGCCGAGCGCCATCTTGTGCGGTTCGCCATGGCCGTTGGTGTCGCGCGACAGCAGGGGAGGGGCGAGGTGGAAGACCGGCTTCCAGTCCCCCTCGAACCGCTCCTTCAGGCTCTTGGCGAAGGACGGATCGCTGTGCAGCCGGGCCACCTCATACTCGTCCTTGTAGGCCATCAGCTTGAAGGCACTGCGCGCCACCGCTTCGGCGAGCGCGGTCGACCCCGGAGCCACGCGGGCCTCCGCCTGCCGTGCCCGCTCCACCAGCGCGCGGTAGCGCCCGGCATAGGCGCGGTCCTGATAGTCGGCCAGGAACGCCGCCCGCCGCTCCACGATGCCGGCGAGGTCGGTTGCCGGCGCCTCCTCTTCCGCTCCCAGACCCGCCAGAACCACCGGCCGGTGCGCGGCGAGGCGGCCGAAGGCGAAGGCGCGCAGGTTGGCGGCGACGCCGGTGCCGTTCAGCTCGATGGCGCGGGTCAGCGCCTCCAGTCCGACCGGCAGCAGCCCCTTCTGGAAGGCGACGCCCATCAGGAAGACGTTGGCGAGGATGCTGTCGCCGAACAGCGCGGTGACCACCCGGTTGGCGTCCACCACCTCGACCTGCTCGGCCCCCGCCGCCCGGCGCAGGCTCCGCAGCAGCGCCCCCGCATCCGGCAGCTTGGCGCCGTCGCGGGTGAAGGCCCCGGTCGGCGCCACATGGGCGTTGGCCACCACCCGCGTCCGCCCCAGCCGCACCGTCTTCAGCGCGTCGGGCGAGGCCGCGACCACCGTGTCGCAGGCCAGCACCAGCTGCGCCCGCTTCGGGTCGATCCGCGCCTGATGGAGCAGCGCCGCATCCCCCGCCACCCGCAGATAGCTGTAGACGGCGCCGCCCTTCTGCGCGAAGCCCATGAAGTCCAGCACCGAGGACGCCTTGCCCTCCAGATGCGCGGCCATCGCCAGCACCGCGCCGATGGTGACGACCCCGGTCCCGCCGACCCCGACGATCAGGATCTCCGCCGGTTCCTCATCAACGCCATACCGCGGCAGCGGCAGCGGCAGCGCCGCCAGATCGTCGGCGAAGCGCGCGGCGACCCGGTCCGGGTCCGGCTTGCGCAAACTGCCGCCCACCACCGAAACGAAGCTGGGGCAGAAGCCGTCGGCGCAGGAATAATCCTTGTTGCAGCTGGACTGGTCGATCTGCCGCTTCACTCCGAATTCGGTCTGTTTCGGCTGCACCGACAGGCAGTTCGACTTCTTCCCGCAATCGCCGCAGCCTTCGCAGACCAGATCGTTGATCACCATCCGCCGCGCCGGGTCGGCCATGGTGCCGCGCTTGCGCCGCCGCCGCTTCTCCGCGGCGCAGGTCTGCTCATAGACGATTGCCGTGACGCCGGAAATCTCGCGCATCTCGCGCTGCACGGCGTCGAGTTCTTCGCGGTGATGCACCGTGGTGAAGGGCGCCAGCCCCGACCGGCTGTCGTACTTCTCCGGCGCGTCGCTGACCACGGCGATGCGGGTGATGCCCTCCGCCGCCAGCTGACGGGTGACGGCGTCGACGGAGATCGGACCGTCCACCGGCTGGCCGCCGGTCATGGCGACGGCGTCGTTGAACAGGATCTTGTAGGTGATGTTGATCTTGGCGGCCACCGCCTGCCGGATCGCCAGCAGGCCGGAATGGAAATAGGTGCCCTCGCCCAGATTCTGGAAGATGTGCGGCCGCTTGCTGAACGGCGCCTGCCCGATCCAGCTGACGCCCTCGCCGCCCATCTGGCTCAGCCCCACCGTGTCACGGTCCATCCAGGACGCCATGAAGTGGCAGCCGATGCCGGCCATCGCCTTGCTGCCGTCGGGCACCTTGGTCGAGCTGTTGTGCGGACAGCCGGAGCAGAAATAGGGCGTCCGCGCCAGAGCAGGATTGATTGCAGGGGCGGCGGGAGCCTCCCCCGGCAGCAGCTCCGCCAGCCGCGCGGAAAAATCCCTCTCCGGAAAGCGGTGGCGGATGCGCTCCACCAGCGCCTTGGCGACGATCCACGGCCGCAGTTCCCCGGTGGCGGGCAGCAGCGGGGCGCCGAACTCGTCGGTCTTGCCGACCACGGCGCGCGGCCGCTCCCCGGCCGGCAGGTGGAACAGCAGGTCCTTCAGCTGCCCCTCGACGACCGGCGCCTTCTCCTCCACCACCAGCACCTCGTCGGCGCCGCGGGCGACGGCGAGCGCGAAGTCCGGCTCCAGCGGCCAGGACAGCCCGATCTTGTGGACCGACAGCCCGATCCGCTCCGCCTCCGCCGGCACGATGCCGAGCAGCCGCAGCGCCTCCATCAAATCGAGATGCGCCTTGCCGGTGGTGACGATGCGCAGCCAGCCGCCCCGGCCGGAGTTGCCGCCCAGCACCGTCCGGTCGATGCGGTTGACGCGGGCGAAGGCCTTCACCGCCGCGACCTTGGCGGCCAGCCGTTCCTCGATGGCGAGGCTGGGCAGGTCGGGCCAGCGGTAATGCAGCCCCCCCGGCGGCGGATCGAACTCCACCGGCAGAAAGCCGCCCTCCAGCGCCGGAATCCGCACGGTGCCCGAGCTTTCCACCGATTCCGAGATCGCCTTGAACCCGACCCAGGCGCCGGAGAAGCGCGACAGGGCATAGCCGTACAGCCCGAACTCCAGATAGTCGCGGATGCCCGCCGGGTTCAGCACCGGCATCGACCATGCGATCATGGCGAGGTCGCTCTGGTGCGGCATGCTGGACGACACGCAGCCATGGTCGTCGCCGGCCACCGCCAGCACCCCGCCGCGCGGCGAGCTGCCATAGGCGTTGGCATGTTTCAGCACGTCGCCGGAGCGGTCCACCCCCGGCCCCTTGCCGTACCACATGCCGAACACGCCATCGACGGTGCCCTCGCCCGAGGATTCGACCTGCTGGGTCCCCATGACGGCGGTGGCGCCCAGATCCTCGTTGACGCCGGGGACGAAGCGGATGGCATGGGAGTCCAGATGCGCGCGAGCCTGCCACAGCGCCTGATCCAGCCCGCCCAGCGGCGACCCGCGATAGCCGCTGACGAAGCCCGCCGTGTTCAGCCCGGCCCGCCGGTCGCTCTCCGCCTGGAGCAGCAGCAGCCGGACCAGCGCCTGCGTCCCCGACAGATAGACCTGCCCTTCGGCGCGGCTGTAGCGGTCGTCCAGGCGATAGCTGCGGTCGATCCGCTCAGGGGTTTGGCCGGGATCGCGCTCCGCCCGCAGGCCCGTCGGCATGCCGTCCATGTCTCGTTCCCTCGATTATCCTTCGTTGGAACGAGTGTGCGCCCTTTGCAGGCAAATGATTTTGCGGGTTGGGCGCGGAACGGGGGCGTTCGGAAAATCCTGTTGCTGATTGTTGGGGTGTAGAGCGAAACTTTTGCGTTGTGTAAGCGGAGGAGGGACGAAGCAGGGAGGTAAGGAGAGAGACTTGTCAGGTGGGCAAATGCACTCCCTGTTCACGACAGCGAGGCCGCCGATGTCCAGCCGGCGGCCTTTGCCGTTTCCGGGGCATGGGTCGACCATTTTCGTCACTATCAGGTAGGATGATAACGCACTGCCACGCGAATGTTCATGTTGCATTCCTATATTTCCGACAATTTTCGCACTTTCGTGTAATGACCCCTGCCTGTTCTACCTTCCCGTTGTTTACCTAATACCTATCGCGCTCTCCTCAACAACGCGAAGGGATGAATCCGACACCTCCTCCCGGGCACCTGCCCCAGGGAGGAGAACGTCATCACGGCTGCGGCTTGGTCAAATTGGGATGGCGCCTGGCACCCGCGTCTCGGCCGATGATCAAGCGCTCGACTTACAGAGCAATGCCTTCCAGGCAGTGCGCAAGGGTGGCCAGCATGAGATGCTGGCCGAGAACCTTCGGGCCATGCTGGCCGACCGCCGGCCGAGGTTTACAAGGCGTTAGGCATCAGTCTATCGACGTTCTACAAGTACGCACCGAACCGAGCCGAGTCAGCGGACGTGGGTATGCTGCATACCAAGAAGGAGGCGCAACAATGAGCAAGAAACCGACTTTGAAGTTGGTCCAGGGATCGGCAGGCTTGCA
The DNA here is from genome assembly GCF_015390205.1 of Azospirillum sp. INR13. Lineage (NCBI taxonomy): Bacteria > Pseudomonadati > Pseudomonadota > Alphaproteobacteria > Rhodospirillales > Azospirillaceae > Azospirillum > Azospirillum sp. INR13. The sequence goes on along the minus strand of NZ_VUOI01000009.1, from coordinate 5,574 downwards.
GCCCTACCGTTCTGTATCTGAGGCCAACACGCCCAAATGCCCGCCGAAGGTCGCTGAGCATGGTCAGAGCCTGCTTGATCGGATGCTCAACGAAGGGGTCATCGAGGGCGACTCGCTGTCGGTTTTGCCGGCGCTGCCGCGTGAGAGCGTCGATCTGTTCTTCACCTCACCACCCTATGCCGATGCGCGGGCTTACAGCCGCATCCACCCTGACCGTTACGTCGAGTGGTTCTTGCCCTTCGCGCGGGCAATGTTCGATGCGGCCAAGCCGAGCGGTAGCCTCATCATCAACATCAAGAACCGGGTCGCGAACCAGGGTCCGCTCAAGGGGCAGCGTCACCCCTACGTCTACCAGCTCGTGCTTGCCCTCCAAAAACATGGGCTGGCGGTGGGTCGAAACCTACATTTGGGCCAAGCCCAACGCGGTGCCGGGCAAGTTCGGCCCGAGGACGAAAGACAGCTTCGAGTACGTCTACCACTTCGCACGCGGGAACAAGCCGTTCTTCGACTTGAACGCGATCCGCGTGCCCTACAAGGCCGACACATCCGAGATCGAGCGCCGAAAAAAAGACACGCTCGGCCGGCGCAGCACCGAAGCCGGCTTTGGTCGCGACCGTACGAAGACCTACCTCCTGGGTGGTGCCGACCCTGGCAACGTCGTGGCTGTGGCTCAGACCTACAACCAGTACAGGGGCGTGGCGCACACGGCCGCCATGCCCGAGGGCTTGGCCGAGTTCTTCATCAAGGTTGCATGTCCGGTTGATGGCGTCGTGGTCGATCCATTCGCAGGCGGTGCGACGACGGTTGTTGTCGGCCGCAGGCTCGGCCGTCAGGCCGGCGGCGTCGAGCTGCACGAGGAGTTCGTGAAGGAGGGTCTGCGCCGCATTGCGGCTGGTTTGGCCGAGGATACCCCCGGCCGCCTGGTCAATACGATGGGGGTATGAGCCGGTGACAGTCGAAGCAACCATTGACGCCATCCTCTCGGCCGGCACGTTCACCCAGCGAATCCAGCAAATCCGCCTGGTGCCCCAGCGTCACGGCACCGAGGATCACGGCACGATCTATGCGGCCGTGGCGCGCGAGTTGTACATGCCGCACCTTGCCCCGGATTTCGCCTACATCCATGAATCGACCTTCTACGAGACTGAACACTTCTTTGCGGCCTACGACGTAGCGGCCAGGCTGACAGAAGGCTTCACGCAAGTCAGCGAGGCAGAGCTTCAAGCCGTTCTCTTGCAGTGTCCGCGTACGCTGTTGGTTTTCCGCACTCTGCTGGGCCTGACGAAAGAAGAATTCGCGCATTCGACTCTGCTCGCTGGTGGTGCCGACGAGATGCCGGCGCTGTCGGCCTCTCAAATCGATACGCTCGAACGCAGCGCGATTGACTACCAGCGGCCAAACACGACCGCAGTGCTCGCCAAGGCCACAGCTCAGGCGCAGGTCGCGGCCAAGACGATCACGATGGCGATGGACGGCGATTTATTTGGCGACGCTCCGCCCGGCCTCAAGAGCAAGCAGCTCAAGCCCGACACGGCGACTGGATGGGCCAGCGTACGCAACTTCGCGGCCAACGGTGTGCCGTTGCGAGTCTTCCTGCATCAGCGCCACTACGGCGGCGCGTTCCGCCAAGTGCTAGATGCCACCTCGACGAAGCGAGGTGACCTGATCGAGGACGCGGTAGAAGCGTTGTTTACGGCGCGCGGCATTTCATTCGTTCGGACGGGTAGCCACAACCAGGCCGACATTGCGCGACGGTTCGAGGTGCATGTGACGCCGGCACCCGACTTTGTGATCTTCGATCCGGCCGACGACAGCCTGAAAGCGATGCTCGAATGCAAGGGCACGAACAACGGCGGTACGGCTCGAGACAAGGCCCTGCGGTTCGCCCGTCTCAAGGCTGAATCCGTGCGCCTGGGCGGCGTGCCACTCCTTGCAGTGCTCGGCGGCATCGGCTGGGCTCGCATCAATGACGCCCTCGGCCCGGTCGTGCGCGACACCGATGGGCGGGTATTCACGCTCTCAACCTTGAACTCGATGCTGGAGGTCGCTCCGTTCCCCGGCTTGGCCACTCTGCCCTGACGACAGCGCCGCGCAGATCTTCCACGCCTCGGCATCCTCTCTGCCGGGGCGTCGCCCAGCATGATGATGGGTGGCAAGGGTGACATTGCTGTCACCTATTCGCGACACAAAGGCCGCTGGCTCCCACCAGCGGCCTCTATCGTTTCCGGGGCATAGGCAGACCCATTGCGCAAAAGAACCCTGAACCAGAAAAAATTCCTATATCCTCCCCCGCTGGTCCCATCCACCCGCGGAGCCCCGCCATGCCCCTCGACAGCCGCACCCTCCCCAAAGACCATTTCCCCTGCTGGGCGGAGGAGCCGCCGTGCCGGCGGGCGGGGGCGCTGGTTCCCGGATCGCAGTTCCACGAGGAACAATGGATCATGTGTAGGGAGGTGATCATTTTGGCACGGTTAGGGAAGGGGGGAAAATGCGTCTAAGGCATTGATCTGTATCGGCGTTCCGGCCATCTCGCTTGGAACGCCGATTTGGCACAAACTGGGTAGGAATGATCTAATTCGGCAGCGATTTGACACAAATCGCACTCCTTTCGGAGTGATCGGTTAGCTTTTTGGAATATTCGAGGCGGGATGCTGGCCACTTACTGACCAAGCCAGCGCGACTACCCACCCGAGGAATGTCCATCCCAGGAACAGGTTAATAACAAAAACGCCGGCAGCGCTGGAGTGGTTCCGAGCGGCGGCAATCCATGTTGGAATTAGATATAGAACTAAGGCTATTCCGAACCCGAGAATTGCTCCAATGAGATCCATTTTCTTCACCCGATATTCACAATTTGTTTAGCCTTCAGCCCTGATGCCGGAGTTGGCAAAGCAATTTGCAATCCGATATCGCCTCACTCGCGAATTGCGATGCATGTTGTCGTCGGCATCAAACTGAACACTCGTCTTTAACGAGATAGACTCCGTCTTTTCATCGTGCTTCCGTCTCTCTGCCTCCATCTTGTCATAGCAGCACGCGATAAAGCTGAAGGTTTCAGCAACTAAAATACTTCGATCCGCAGTAACCACCTCTGGCACGCTCCATGCTAAATTGCCCGATGTCGCCCATGGCGAACGGGGCAATGGTCGTCGAGCCAGTATCGACGATCAGGCAGCCGGGGGCCGACATCCCCCGGCGCGCCGCCCTGTGCATACTTGGATATGCAACCTGAGGGCGCATACAAAAGTAAGGGACGAAATCCTAACGAGGAATTAACAGAAACTTAAGCGGAAAGATTAGTTCGATTTTCTGACGCTGCTGGATATCAGGTTCAGCAGATCGGCGACATCAGACGACATGCTGTCAGGATCAAACTCTCTCTCCACATCGGTTGGCGTGCCTCCGGAAGCGCGGATCATGTGGCGTCGGTGGTGAATGCTGTAAAGTGCGCTGACCACCCGAGCCTTTTCCTTGGCCGTTAATTGCTTTCCTAGGCGCTGCAACGCTAGTTCCAGCCCTTCAATGGTTCCTTCTAAAATCGGACGCAGTAAAGGCAGCGGCTGTTCGGTGTTCGAGTCTGTAGGTAATGCACAATGCTTGACGCCCTCTGGCCGCATTGGGCCGTCGCCTGTTGCTAGCCATTCCAGCTGAACGCCCGCGGTTTTGGCTATGGCAATTATAGGTTTGAGTTTCGGCGTCGTCTTTCCACTCAGATAGTTTTCTAGGCTGCGCCGTGGGATGCCTGTTCGGCGAGATAGCTCATCCCCACTACCAACCATTTCAACGCATTGGCGGAGACGGGCCGTAAGCCCGATGTCGATTTCGTCCTTATCCGCTTCGGAGTTCATGCTGGAAACTCCGAACAGCACGATGCCCGAAGTCCGAAATTTCTGAGTTTGGAATGCGGCATTAAAATCAACGACATAGCCAAAACTAGCGTCATGCGACGTTGTGGCGAACTCCGAAATCGCAAATTTGGCGTGATCAACGCCGAAAATGGCTTTGTTTCATCGCTGATATATGGCATAAATCGGTTCATGGAACTTTACCCGTCAAGCTCAGACATCCCAAAGAAAGCCCGCATCCGCGGGCCATGGATCGTGTTCCGACTGCGTGTTGTCGGCTCCAGCGTGGCGGCTCTCGCCGCCGAACTGGGGGTGACGAAGGCAGCGGTCAGTGACGCCATCGTGAACGGATCGTCCGAGCGCCTGGAAAGGGCGGTTGCCGAGAAGCTCCACCTGCCTGTCCAGAAACTCTTCGCCGAGCGCTACGACGCCGCCGGCTGCCGCCTGCGTGCCAAGCGCAAACGTACCACGCCCTCAACCCCTCGCAATGTCAAAGCTCAGGAGGCTGCATAGGCATGAACAGTCTGCCTGGAAACCCCGCTTAGAGCATCCAGCCCAACCCTCCATCACGAATTCTTTCCCACAGCCGCGCAACGTCATGGGCTGGGCCTTCCCCTGGCACCAGCTGTCGAAGCCGGCGACGATCACCGTGCGGGGCTTCTGGGATGGGGATTGTACCCTGGAGGTGCCGGAGGCCGCGGTGGTGGACAAGGAGGTCTACCCGGTCATCTACCCGTGGGGCACCGTGCCGCGCGAACACCCGTCCGCTCGCGACGGCAAGATCACCGACGAGGAGATCGCGCGGTCGACGGTTCCGGTCCTGCATGTCTACCGGACGGAGGTGGTCTGTCAGGGGTGGGAGGTGCGGATCAGCGACCCGGCGTCGCCGGCTCGTCGGCTCCGGCTGCCCCGCATGTTCCTGGCTGGCGGCTACCGGCCGACCCGCAACTTCGACTGGGGGCGGCGGTCGGTCTGCGCGACGCCTCCATCCGCTCTACTGGCGTCAGCGGTGTGGACTTCTACGACGAGCGCGAACGGCGCCATGCCGCGCAGCTGGCCTTCCCGGATGTCGCCTACAACGAGGCATGGGCCTGGATGCACGACATGCGGAGGCGCTGGGCACCAGCAAACAGTTCTTCTTCAGCTACGACCCGGACGATCTGCCCAACCTCCACCGTCACAGCTTTCCCTGCACGATGGACGAACTGGACGATCTGACGGCGATCCGGGCCGGGTTCATGAGCACGGCATACAAGCTCCGGGGAGTGGTGGGATGACGATTGTCACGTTTGGTCCGTACAGTTTTGACACTGACGCCCTGCGCGGCCGTGGATTTTTGACGCCTTACGTCATCAACGGTGTCACCTATGAGCTTGAGACCGCCATGCGCGTGGCTGCGAGCTTGGACATTGCGGCCAAGGCCGCTGAGGCGGCAGAAGCCTCCCTGGCGACGGCCGCCGACCGGCAGGCCACAGCGGCGGATCGCGTCGTCACTGCCGCGGATCGGCAGGCAGCCCAGCAGGCAGCCCAGCAGGCAGCCGCCAGCGCCGAGACCTGGGATCCGACGAACTACATCAAGAGGGACGGAAGCACAGACATCAACGGGCCGCTGAAAAGCGCTGTCGCGAACAACTCTGCTTTTCGCTCCAGCTGGATTGAGGTCGGGGCCACCCAAGGTGGTCTGGGTTATGTAAGCTCCAACCTCTATAACGACGGGAATACTTGGAGA
>NZ_VUOI01000008.1:0-167358 GCF_015390205.1 Azospirillum sp. INR13 | reverse complement strand
GCCCTGGGTGCCGCCGATGTCATAGCCGCCGTCGAGCACGCGGCCGCCAAACAGGGCGATGATCGAGTGCAGCGGACGCACCCAGCGCACGGTGCCGGTGCCCCAGCGCATCGACTTCGGCCAGGGCAGTTCGGCCATGGCGGCGGGGATGATCTCCGCCAGCACCGCGGCGGTCTCGCGACCCTTCTTCTCGGTCACCGCGAAATAGAACACGCCCTTGCCGGTGTCGCGCTGCTCGCACTGGTCGAGGCTGTCGAGGCCGGCCGACTTCAGGAAGCCGGCAACCGCCTGCTCGGGCGAACCGACGCGCGGACCCTTCTTCTCCTCGCGCACGTCTGCGGTGCGCTCCGGCAGCCCGTCGACCACCAGGGCCAGACGGCGCGGGGTGGAGTGCGCTTCGGCCTTGGCGAAGGTCAGGCCGTTCGCCGCCAGCTTGTCGGTGACGAGGCGCTTCAGGTCGTCGGCGGCCCGCGCCTGCATGCGGGCGGGGATTTCTTCAGAGAAGAATTCGATCAGGAGTTCGGTCATGGGATTACTTCGCCCCCGTCCAGGCTTCGCAGCAGGCCTTGGCCAGCGTGCGCACGCGGCCGATGTAGGCGGCGCGCTCGACAACGCTGATCACGCCGCGGGCGTCCAGCAGGTTGAACAGATGCGACGCCTTGATGCACTGGTCATAGGCGGGCAGCGCAAGGTTCTGCGCCACCAGCGCCTGACACTCGACCTCGGCGTCCTTGAAATGCTGGAGCAGCATGTCGGTGTTGGCGAACTCGAAATTGTGCTTCGAGTATTCGATCTCGGCACGCTTGAACACGTCGCCGTACTTCACGCGATCCTTCTCTTCCTTGGCGCCGTTGAAGTCCAGGTCGTAGACATTTTCCACGCCCTGCACATACATGGCGAGGCGTTCCAGACCATAGGTCAGCTCGACCGCGATCGGATCGCATTCGATGCCGCCGACCTGCTGGAAATAGGTGTACTGCGTCACTTCCATGCCGTCGCACCACACTTCCCAGCCCAGGCCCCAGGCGCCCAGCGTCGGGCTTTCCCAGTCGTCCTCGACGAAGCGGATGTCGTGCAGCGCCGGGTCGATGCCGATGGCGCGCAGGCTGTCCAGGTAAAGCTCCTGCGCGTTGGCCGGCGAGGGCTTCATGATGACCTGGTACTGGTAATAGTGCTGCAGGCGGTTCGGGTTCTCGCCATAGCGTCCGTCCTTCGGCCGGCGCGACGGCTGGACATAGGCCGCCTTCCAGGGATCGGGACCCAGCGCGCGCAGCGTGGTCGCGGGATGGAAGGTGCCGGCGCCGACCTCCATGTCGTAGGGCTGCAGGATCACGCAACCCTGCTCCGACCAGAACTGATGGAGCTTGAGGATCAGGGCCTGGAACGACAGGCCGCGGCGGTCGGCGGAAATCCCGCCGTCGGAAGTCCCGATCTGGGAGGCCATGGACGGTCCACAATAGAAATGTTGAAAACGCGCCGCACGATAGGCGGGCGCCACCGTCAAATCAAGCCGCAGCGCGGCAAATCGCGCCGCGGCGGCCTCGTGTCGGGGACCAGGGGAGAGCGCGTGCTGCCGTCAGCGGCCGTAGGGGCAGGCCGGGCGGCCGCAGGACACGGCGGAGCGCGGGGCGACGTAGGCGCCGCATTCCGGGCATTTCTCCATATCCTCCGCCTCCGTGGCGGCGGAACTCCGTGCTTCGCGTGGCGAGGGACCGGGGGCGGGATCGCGGCGGCCGTCCGGCCGGCGGGGGGTGGTGCGGGCGCGGCCGATCGCCTGGACGCGGCTGATCCAGCGCCAGCCGAACCACACGACGCCGATCACCAGCGCAAGGAGGAGAATCTTGGACAAGGACATCATCGCCGGCTACCCGTCTGCTCTTGCGCGCATTCAGCCCGCAGGTGACGGGAAGTCAAGGGAATAGGAGAGGGGGAGGGCCGCCGTCCGCGATCGGGCGACGGCCCGTCGGACCCGCCGCTTACTTCGCGGCGACGGCCGGGCGCCACGTGTAGACCGGAGTGATGCCGTAGGTGCGGGTCATGTCGGCCTGTCGCAGGCTGCGCACCAGAACCTCGGTCCCGGTGGCGACGCGCACGTCGGTGCCCAGCAGGCCGCAATCCTCCGGCAGGATGTTGACGCACTGGCTGGCGTCGACACGGGTCAGCACGATGTCGAAGGGCAGGCCGTTGCGGGCGTAGACGCCGAGCAGGCCGGGGGCGGAGGTCGCCGTGCGCAGGGTGACCACGCCGGCCGGCAGCGCGCGGTCGCTGGCCGCGGTCGGGCGCTGGTTGTGGCTTTCGTCCCACACGGGCTGGCCCGAGGAATCCAGCTTGGACTGGGCCGCGGCACTGCCGCTGAAGCCGGCGACGGCCAGGGTCGTGCCGCTCACCGCCGCCAGGGCCAGGATCGCCATCCGAAACCGCAACATCGTTGTGCTCCGTACTTGTCTCTGTTCTTTTTGTCCGCCCGGGCACAAGGGAGCGACCGGGCATCGCACCCTTATATGGGATGCGATACGCGCCGTCGCCTTAGCCCAGAAAGCCTAGGGTGTTCGGTTAAGGTCGCGCTGCGCAAGGGTGGTGCCGACAGTTCGCTCTGGACGCAGGTTTGATGCTTGTGAATGATATTTCTTCTAACCGTTGACGGAATTGTTGTCGCCAACATGTTTCGGTTGTGAACGATTTGCCCATATCTTTTTTGCGGGCGATTTTTGAGAAGGTGTTCGCGGCATGGCTGCGCTTTTTGCTGAGGGTCGAGTCGGTGGAATGAAGGCCTCCATGGATGAACCGATGCTGGAAACCGCTCGTCTGATCCTGCGGCCGACCCGCGCGGAGGATTTCGATGGCTGGGCGGCGATGATGACCGATCCGGAAACGACCGAGTTCATCGGCGGCCTGCAGTCGCGGCCGGTCGCATGGCGCGGATTCCTGTCGATGGCCGGCGCCTGGTCGATCCAGGGCTTCGCCATGTTCTCCGTCATCGAGAAGGAGACCGGCCGCTGGGTCGGCCGGGTCGGGCCGTGGGTGCCGGACGGTTGGCCGGGTCCGGAAGTCGGCTGGGCGATCATGCGGGACTGCTGGGGCCGCGGCTATGCTGTCGAGAGTGCCGCCGCGGCCATCGACTGGGTGTTCGACCATCTCGGCTGGACCGAGGTCATCCATACCATCCATCCCCGCAACACGGCCTCGCAGGCGGTTGCGCGCAGGCTGGGAGCGGAGGTGCGCGGAACCACACTGCTGCCCGAGCCGGTCAACCCGCCCGAGGCCGACGTCTGGCACCAGACGCGCGAAGAATGGCGGGCGCGCCGGCGGCCGGCCGTATTGGCCCGTTGAGGCCGCTTCCTCGTTCGAGTCGCGGCCACCTATTCCCGGCATCCTTCATACGTGTGCGTTTCAGGCGGTCGCATCGCTCCTCATGACGATTGCGGGCTATGATTGGGACGCTGCCCCGCCTGTTCTGCGCCATCCTGCCGTCTTGCAGGCGGGCCGAGCCGGCAATGGACGTTAAATTTCGGTGTCAGGCATAGATTCTTGTGTGTTTTCACTAGAATTTTTGCGGATTGCCTATGCTATTGGTTTAGCCGTTGCATTCCATTCGCAGCAATCCTATTGGCTGACCGATTGCAGGAGGGGCCCGTAAATGGCCAAGGAACAGGCACTCGCCCTCATTAAGCGCCTCGCCACCGACGGCGAATTCCGTAATCAGCTGAACGCCCTCGATATTCCGGGGAAGCAGGCACTTCTGGCGCAGAGCGGGTTCGGCGGCGTCCTTCCCGACCACGTCCGCAGCGCCGCCGCCGCCGCCTTCAATTCCTTGACCGGCAAAGAGAGCGGCTTGGACAGCGACGTGGCGGTCGAATCGATCGCGACGGCTGCTTCCGCTTCGGCCACTTCGGCCTCTGCCACCTCCGCTTCGGCAACCTCCGCGTCGGCGTCTCCGGCACCCGCTTTCTCGGCCCATGCGCAGTCCGCCTCCGCGTCGGCAACTTCGGCGTCCGCGACCTCCGCGGCGGCGCAATCCGCGTCTGCGGTTCCGACCCCGATAGCCTTCTCGGCGGTGGCTGCTCCGGCATCGGCCTTCTCCGCCGCTGCGCAGTCTGCGTCCGCGGTTCCGGCCCCGGCCTTCTCGGCGGTGGCTGCTCCGGCATCGGCCTTCTCCGCCGCCGCACAGTCTGCGTCTGCGGTTCCGGCCCCGGCCTTCTCGGCGGTTGCCGCCCCGGCGTCCGCCTTCTCGGCCGCTGCGCAGTCTGCGTCTGCGGTTCCGGCCCCGGCCTTCTCCGCCGTGGCTGCTCCGGCATCGGCCTTCTCCGCCGCCGCACAGTCGGCGTCTGCGGTTCCGGCTCCTGCCTTCTCGGCGGTTGCCGCCCCGGCGTCCGCCTTCTCGGCTGCTGCGCAGTCTGCGTCCGCGGTTCCGGCCCCGGCCTTCTCGGCGGTTGCCGCCCCGGCGTCCGCCTTCTCGGCTGCTGCGCAGTCTGCGTCCGCGGTTCCGGCCCCGGCCTTCTCCGCCGTGGCCGCTCCGGCGTCCGCCTTCTCGGCTGCCGCACAGTCGGCGTCTGCGGTTCCGGCTCCTGCCTTCTCGGCCGTGGCCGCCCCGGCGTCCGCCTTCTCGGCTGCTGCGCAGTCTGCGTCCGCGGTTCCGGCCCCGGCCTTCTCCGCCGTGGCCGCTCCGGCGTCTGCTCACTCCGCGTCTGCGATGTCGGCGTCGGCGACTTCTGCGTCGGCCACCTCCGCTGCGGCGCAGTCCGCTTCGGCGACCTCCGCCGCAGCCGCTCCGGGGGCGTCGGCCTCCGCCTCGCAGGGGCCTGCAGCGGCGAGCGACGATCCCACGACCGAGGCGTGATAGGATCGAGGCCGGCCTTTCCTTCGGGAGACGGCCGGCCCCGTCCCTTGGCTTCCCGCACTCTGCGGGACTGCAATCCATCTCCCCGAACCGGCCGGAGCCGCGAGTCCTGACCCATCCCATGGCTGACAGCGCATCGCCCGACACCGTCTATCCGGAGTTTCCCGGCATTCGCCTGGGCGACACCGTCCACCGCGCCGCCAAGCGCTTCTTCCTCGGCACCCATCGCACGGCGACGCCGGAAGAGACGCTGGCCCGCATATCGCCCCATTTCGCCCGTTGCGGCATCACGCGGCTGGCCGACGTGACCGGGCTGGACCGCTTGGGAATCCACACGGTCATCGGGCACCGGCCGAACAGCCCGACCCTGTCGGGCAGCGCTGGCAAGGGCTTCAGCCTCGCCGCCGCGACCGTTTCCGCCGCAATGGAGGCGATCGAGTTCCACCATGCCGAGCATCTGCGCCTGCCCCATGTCGAGGCGGCGTGGAACGACCTGCCGGCGGACGGCCGCATCCCGCTGGACCGGCTGCCGGGGACCAAGCACGGCGCCTTCCGTCCCGACCGGCCGGAAATCTGGACCTGGGGCTGGGATCTGATGAGCGGCCGTCCGGTCGCCGCGCCCTGGACCTCGGTCGGACTGCACAGCATGCCGCCGGGCACCAAGCCGGGCGCCCGCAGCTTCTACGCCATGGGCACCAACGGGCTGGCCAGCGGCAACCATATCCTGGAGGCGATCGCCGCCGGCCTTTACGAGGTGATCGAGCGCGATTCCGTCGCCTGCTGGCGCTATGCCGGCGACCGGCTGAACTGGCCGACGCCGCGGGTCGATCTGTCCAGCATCGACGCGCCGTCCGTCCGCGATCTGCTGCACCGCTTCGAGCTGGCCGGCATCCGTCCGCTGCTGTTCGACGTCACCACGGACATGGGCGTGCCGAGCTACATGGCCATCGTTTATGACCGCGAACTGCGCAAGACCGGCATGAACCGCGGTTATGGCAGCCATCTGGAGCCGGCGGTCGCCATGTGCCGCGCCCTGACCGAGGCGGTGCAGTCGCGGCTGGTCCTGATTGCAGGCTCGCGCGACGACTTCTTCCGCCGCGACCTGGTCCGCAATCAGAATGCCGACGGCAGCGCCGAGATCGCGGCACTGGAGGCGACGCCGATCAACACCAACGGCCGCCGCCGCCTGAACCATGCCACTCCGACCTTCGAAGGCGACATCACCATCCTGCTGACCGTGCTCCGCCGCGCCGGGATCGAACAGGCGCTGGTCTTCGACCTGACCCTGCCGGAAATCGGCATTCCGGTGGTCCGCGTTCTGGTGCCGGGGCTGGAAGGCTATCAGTTCGACTTCTACACTCCGGGTGCGCGTCCGCTGGCCTTTGGGGAGGCGCTGAAAGCGCACGCATCTCAGGCGCAAGTGGGGTCGGTGGCATGAAGATCTGTGTGTTCCTGGGGCCCACCATGCCGGTGGAGGATGCCCGCGCCCTCCTGCCGGGCGCGGTCTTTCTGCCGCCGGCGGCGCAGGCCGACGTCATCAGCGCCATGACCATCCACCGGCCGGACGTGATCGCCCTGATCGACGGGGTGTTCGGCCAGTCCCTGTCGGTCTGGCACAAGGAGATCCTCTATGCCCTGCACATGGGCGTGGCGGTCTACGGCGCGTCCAGCATGGGCGCCTTGCGGGCGGCCGAATGCCATCCCTTCGGCATGGTGCCGGTCGGCGAGGTGGCGCGCGGCTATGTCGACGGCCGGCTGACCGGTGACGACGAGGTGGCGCTGGCCCATGCCGGGCCGGAAGACGGCTGGTTCCCGTTGTCGGAGCCGCTGGTGAATTTGCGCGCCAGCATGGCCGCGGCGCTGGCCGCCGGTGCGGTGGACCTGAGCCTGCATGACCGGGTGATCGCCGCCGCGAAGGCGCTGTATTTCACCGAACGCACCCGGGACCGCATCTTCGCCGAAGCCGGGCTGAGCCGGGAGGAGACGGATCGGCTGGAGCGCTTCCTGGAAGCCGGCGCGATCGACCAGAAGCGCCGCGATGCGGAGATTCTGCTCGGCCATCTTGCCAGCCTGATCATGCCGCCGCGGCCGGCGCCCTTCGACTTCAACGCCTCCCATTACTTCGACGTGCTGTACGAGCGCGACCGCCGCGTCTGCCATGGCGGCAACACCGTGCCGCTGTCGGAGATCGCGTCGCACGCCGCCCTGCACCGGCCGGACTTCGCCGAGATCAACAACGCCGCGCTCGGCCGCCTGCTGATCCGCCAGTTCGCCGAAGTCATGGGCGTGACGGTGGACGAGGCGGCGGTGCGGACGGAAACCCAGCGTTTCTGTGCCATGCGCGACCTCAATGGGGCGGAGGCGCTGGCAGACTGGTGCCGCCGCAACGACCTGACCGATGCCGAGTTCTCTGAACTGATGACCGAACTGGCCGTCGAACGGGCGATGCGGCTCTGGCTGATCCCGCGCCGTTTCCTGGCGCGCACGACCAAGCCGGTGCTGAATGAGCTTCGGCTGCGCGGGCTCTACGAGTCCACCGCCGAGGAGGCGGCGCTGGTCGACCGGGTGATGGAGCTGCATTTCGGCGACGCCAGCCGCCAGCCCAAGGAAACGGTGGAGCAGCTGTTGGCCGAGCATGTCGCCGGCACCGCCTGCCGGGTCGATGCGCCGGCCGACGTCTGGTCCTATGAATATGGCTTCAAGGACCTGCTGGACCTGCGCATCGACCTGATGCGGGCCAAGCAGGTGCGCGACCTGTTCCGCCAACTGGCGGTGGAGGCGGAGGCGGCGCTGGCTCAGGCGGTACCGCAGGAGTCCATGCCGGAACAGCCCGTGCCGGAAGAGGAGATGCAGACGTGACGACCGCAGAGGTGACCATCCGCGTGCCGACCCCGTTGCGTGGCTTCGTCGGCGGGCGCGATCAGGTGACGGTGCCGGGCGCCACGGTGCGCGAGGCGCTGTCGGCGCTGACCGCCGGGCAGGACGCCTTCCGCGACCGGCTGTTCACCGCCGAAGGCGAGCTGCGCCGCTTCGTGAACGTCTATCTCGGCCGGGATGACGTGCGGCGGCTGGGCGGGCTGGAGGCGGCGTTGCCGGCCGGCGCCACCCTGACCCTGATGGTCGCCCTGGCGGGCGGTTGAGGAGCGTCTCGTCATGAGCTTGAAGGACCGCCGCCTTGCCGATCTGCGCGCCCGCATCGCGGAAGTGACCGCTGCCGATGCGCTCGCCCTGCAACGGGAGGGTGCCCTGCTGGTCGATGTCCGCGAGGACGAGGAGACGGCGACCGGCAGCCCCGCCGGGGCGCTGCGCCTGCCGCGCGGCTTCCTGGAATTGCGGATCGAGGAGAAGGCGCCCGACCCGGCGCGTCCCCTGCTGCTGCTGTGCGCCGGTGGCACCCGGTCGCTGTTCGCGGCGGAGGATCTGCTGCGGCTGGGCTACGGGGATGTGCGGTCGGTCGTCGGCGGCTTCTCCGCCTGGAAGGCCGCGGGTCTGCCGGTGGAGGTGCCGCCGCAGCTCGACGCCGCCCAGCGCGAGCGCTACCGCCGCCACCTGACCATGCCGGAGGTGGGAGAGGCTGGGCAGCACAGGCTTCTGCGCAGCCGCGTTGCGCTGATCGGTGCCGGCGGGCTGGGCTCGCCCATCGCGCTCTACCTCGCCGCCGCGGGGGTCGGGCGCCTGACCCTGATCGACGACGACCGGGTCGAGCGCAGCAACCTGCAGCGCCAGATCCTCCATGCCGAAAGCCGGCTCGGCCAGCGCAAGGTGGAGAGCGGGCGCGCCGCACTGCTGGATCTCAACCCGACCATCGAGGTGGTGTCGCACGACACGCGGCTGGAGGCGGCCAATGTGCTGGACCTGCTGGCCGACCATGATGTCGTGGTCGACGGGTCCGACAATCTGCCGACGCGCTATCTGGTCAACGACGCCTGCCTGCGGCTGGGCGTGCCGAACGTCTATGGCGCGATCTTCCGCTTCGAAGGGCAGGTGTCGGTGTTCGGCGGCGCCGCGCCGGGGCTGCGGCCCTGCTATCGCTGCCTGTTCCCGGAACCGCCGCCGGCCGAATACGCACCGTCCTGCGCCGAGGCCGGCGTGCTGGGTGTGCTGCCGGGCGTGATCGGCACCATCATGGCGGCCGAGACGATCAAGCTGCTGCTCGGTCTCGGCGAACCGTTGGCCGGCCGGCTGCTGCTCTATGACGGCCTGCGCGGCGAGTTCAACGAGATCGCGGTTCCGGTCGATCCGGACTGTCCGTCCTGTTCGGCGGGCGCACGGCCGGAGTTGAGCGACATCGCGGCGGTCTGTGCGGGGTGAACGGTGCGGGGGTGTCCGCCCCCTCTCCGGCCGGGGCAGGCGAAAGCCTGCGCTCAGGCCGCCGTCTTCTGGACGATGACGTTCTGGACCAGCTTCTTCAGCGCGACGAAATCGACGGGCTTGGTCACGAGCTCTGTCGCGCCGATGTCCAGCGCGCGGCGGCGGTTTTCGGTGTCGCCATAGGCGGTGACCATGATGACCGGCACCTGCGGAGCGTCCGCGCGGAGGCGCTGCAGGAAGTCGAGACCGCTCATGCCGGGCATATTGATATCGCTCAGGACAAGAACAGCTTCCGGTTGCAGGCCGGTGTTCAAGCTTTCAAGTGCCTCCTCCGCAGAAGAGGCGAAGTGAAGGGCCAGTTCTCCACGGCGCAATTCTGCGCGAAAGCGCTGACGGAACAGATCCTCGATATCCGGTTCGTCATCGACGACGAGGATTCCCAGGGTCATGACTTCCGGCGCTCCCCTAGCGACATTGCCGTCACGGTTCGTGGCAGCGTGATCGTAAACTCGGCATGCTCGTTTTCGATGCTGGATACGTCGAAACGGCCCCTATGCTGATGTACCACGATGTCATAGCTGAGTGAAAGGCCTAAGCCGGTTCCTTCGCCGGTCGGCTTCGTGGTGAAAAAAGGCGTGAACAGCTTGTCGACCACGGCGGGTGGCATGCCGACGCCATTGTCGTGAATCCGTATGGAAACTTCAGTTCCTCTTGTTTCGGTTGTCACCGTCAGCGTCGGTTCATAAACCGGGTCGCCACAGGTCAACTGCCGCTTGCGGACGGCGTAAAAGCTGTTCGTGAACAAATTGACCAGGACACGCGACATGTCCTGCGGAACCAGCTTCACCTCACCCACATCCGCGGCGAATCGACGCTCCAGCGTGGCGTTGAAGTTGCGGTCCTGGGCGCGCACGGCGTGGTAGGACAGAGACAGAGCCTCTTCCACCAAAGCGTTCAGATCGGTCGTCTGCCATTCGCCGCCGCCGCCGCGCGAATGGGCCAGCATGCTCTTGACGATGTTGTCGGCGCGCCGGCCATGGTCGGCGATCTTGCGCAGGTTGCTCTGCAGGCTGTCGACCAGATCGTCCACGTCGGCGCGGGTCGCGTCGTCCAGATGGTCGTTCAGCGGTTCCAGCAGCGCCAGCATCTCGTCCAGCAGCTCTCCCGACAGTTCGGCGAAGTTGTTGACGAAGTTCAGCGGGTTCTTCAGCTCGTGGGCGATGCCCGCGGTGAGCTGGCCGAGCGATGCCATCTTCTCCTGCACGATCAGCTGCTGCTGGGTCTCGCGCAGTTCTTTCAGGATCGCTTCGGCCCGCTCCTTGGCCTCCCGCAGTTCATCCTCGATCCGCTTGCGGTCGGTGATGTCGT
Source organism: Azospirillum sp. INR13 (assembly GCF_015390205.1). Classification (NCBI taxonomy): domain Bacteria; kingdom Pseudomonadati; phylum Pseudomonadota; class Alphaproteobacteria; order Rhodospirillales; family Azospirillaceae; genus Azospirillum; species Azospirillum sp. INR13. Next base: position 156,842 of record NZ_VUOI01000008.1, on the reverse strand, counting down.
GCTGGGTGATGACGTAGCCGCCGTCGGCGCGCGGAGCGGTGCGGATGTCAAGGATGCGGCCGTTCGTCGGCACCTGGCGTTCGGAATTGATGACGCCCTTGACCAGGAAGCGGGTGCACAGCTCCGCCACCGTCTCCTCGCAGGGGACGTCGCCGTAATCGCCGCGCCGGTGATTGTAATGGAGCGTCTCGGCCACCGGGGTGCCGGGCGGGAACATGCCGGGGGGATAGTCCCACAGCCGGAAATACTCGCTGTTGGCCCCTTCCAGCCGCAGGTCGCGGTCCAGCATCAGCACGCCGTTGGGCATGGCGTCGATGGCCGCCTGCAGCAATTGCCCCTGATGCGGCACCTCGGCATTGGCGGCCTCGGGGCGCATCTGGGTCAGCATCTCCATCACCGCGGGCGTACCACCCCAGGCCACCGGCTCCAGCAACTGGTCGAACCATTGGATGCTGGTGTCGGCGCGGTGGCGCTTGATGCGGCGGGCCAGCGGCTGGGTCGGACCCTGCAGGCAACGGGCATAGGCGTTGCGTTCCGCCAGATGGGCATCTTCCGGGACCAGCGTCATGACATCGGGCAGGGCCATCACCTGTTCCGCCGACTCGTAGCCCAGCAGGCGGGCCAGCGTGCCGCTGCAATGGAGGATCACGCCGTCGCGATGGACGATCAGGCCCGGCATCGCCGCGACCAGCTGGTCATGGTAGAGCCGCGCCCGGTCCAGCGAGTGCGCCACCGATTCCTCCGGCGAATAGGACGACAGCGGGGGCAGGGATCGGAGCAGATCGGTCTTGTCGTGCATGGGCAAGGATCCCGAAGATGTCGTCCACAGGGCTTCTGCCGCTTACCGGGCAGGATCAGGGGGCGGCAGGATCAGGGAGCATCCAGCGGCAGCCGCAGGAGGACGCTGGTTCCGCGGCCGACCTCGCTGTCGATGTCGATCTCGCCGCCGAGCTTGCCGGTGACCAGGTTGAACACGGCGTAGAGCCCCAGCCCCATGCTGCCGGCACCGCGGCGGGTGGTGGTGAAGGGCTGGAACAGCCGCGGCCGGATGTCCGCCGGGATGCCGCGGCCGTTGTCGGACACGCGCAGCTCCACCCGGTCCTCCCCCAGCATCCGCACCGAAACCGTGACTTTGCCGCCGGGGCGGCGGTCGGCGGCTGCATCCTCCGGCATCCCGTCCCCGGCATCCGCGCCGATGGCGGCGATCGCAGGCTCCTGTTCGAAGGCGTGGGCGAAGGCATTGGTCAGCAGGGCCAGCAGCACCTCGGTCAGCGCGCCGGGATAGGTGTCCAGCGCCAGCCCGTCCGGGCAGTCCAGCGACAGCTGGTGTCCCGCCGCCGCCGGCTGCACCTGCACCGCCAGCACGATGTCGGACAGGTAGTCGCGCAGGCCGACACTGCTGCGCGGCGAGCTGGCCTTGCCCTCCGTCACCAGCTTCAGGCTCTGGATCAGGGCGGCGGCGCGTTCGATGTTGGCGACCAGCAGGGTGGAGACCTCGCTGGCGGTGCCGACATAGTCCTGGAAGTCGCTCTTGCGCAGCTGGCCGCCCTTGAAGGTCATGATGATCGCCTCCGACGCCGTCTGCAGGTGGGTGGCGGCGGTCAGCGCGATGCCGACGGGCGTGTTGATCTCGTGCGCGACCGCGGCGATCAGCTGGGCGATCACCGCCATCTTCTCCGCCCGGATCAGGTCGGACTGCATGCGCTCCAGGTCGGCCAGCGCCTGTTCGGCCGAATCCTTGGCGCTGCGCAGCGCCTCCGCCTGCACCTTGCGTTCGGTGATGTCGTAGAGCCAGACGATGAAGACCGGCTGGTTCTCGTAAGTGGTGCGGTCGACGGACAGCGCCATCCACACCGTCCGCCGATCCTCGCGCACGTAATGGATTTCGTCCGACGCGGGCGCAGCCCCGGGCGGCCGGTCGGGCAGCCTTTCCCGCACATGGCGGAACAGGGTGGGGGAGCAGCGCTCGTGCATCGCCTCCGCCGGCACGCCGAAGAGGTCGGTGCAGCGCTGGTTGCAGTAGAGCAGCTCGCCGGTCTCGGTGATGATCGACACGCCGATGGGGCTGCCGTCCAGCACCCGGCGCAGGCGGGCGGCCTGGGCGCGCGATGCCGCTTCGGCCGTCCGCGTCTCCTGCAGCGCGTCACGCAGCCGCCGCACGGCGCGGCAGGCCTCCAGCGTCTTGTGGATGGTGGCTTCCAGATCGCTGAAATCGATGGGCTTGATAATAAAGTCGAAGGCGCCGCGGTTCATCGCCGCCCGCACGTTGCCCAGGTCGCCATAGGCGGAGACCATCACCGCGCGGATGTCGGCATTCACTTGCGGCAGATGGTCGAGCAGGGTCAGCCCGTCCATCCCCGGCATGTTGATGTCGCTCAGCACCATGTCGATGTCGGGCCGGGCGCGCAGGGTTTCCAGCGCCTCCTGCCCGTCATGGGCGAACAGAAACTCCAGTTCACCGGCGCGGACGGCGCGACGGAAACGCTGCATGATCAGCGTTTCGACGTCCCTCTCGTCGTCGACAACCAGAATCTTTCCCATCCCGCCTTCCTACCGCCAACCCGCCCGACCCGTGCCGCAACCGGATCCGGGCGCCACACCATAAGCGCGGATCGCCCGAACGGGAAGCACCGTGGCGTACGGTGCCCCATCGGTTGTATGGCACTGTGGCCCCAACCCGGGATCAGGCTGCATGACGGGAAGCCCCCAATCGATTATCACGCACGGTCGGCGGGCAGGATAACACGGGATTGCAATGCGGCGAGATGGTTGTGATTGAGACATTGCCGGTCAGCCGGCGGCTCCCTGCGGCGCCTGCGCTTCCGCAAGGGGCAGAGTGAACCAGAAGGTGGCTCCCTTGCCCGATTCGGCGTCCAGCCCGGCGGGGGCGTCCTCCACCCCGATCCGGCCGCCCAGATGCTCGACGATGCGCTTGGCGATGGCGAGTCCCAGGCCGGTGCCGGCCGGCTTGCCCGTCAGTATGTCGCCGGCCTGACGGAAACGCTCGAACACGATGTTGCGGTCCTTCCGCGCCACGCCGGGGCCGCTGTCGATAACCGCGATTCGCAGCGTGTCCCCGTCCAGCTTCGCCTCCAGCCGGGTCCGGCCGCCGGTGGGCGTGAATTTCGCTGCGTTGGACAACAGGTTCACCACCACCTGGATCACCCGGTCCTCGTCGCCGCGCACCGGCGGCAGGTTGCCGGGGATGTCCACCGACAGGGCAATGCCGCGCTCCAGGAACAGCGCCTCGGTCGCCGCGACCGCCTGGGTTAGCAGAAGGGCCGGATCGATGGCCTCGATCCGCCAGTCGAGCGCGCCGGCTTCGATTTTCGCCATGTCGAGCACTTGGTTGATCAGGCGGGTCAGCCGCTCGCTCTCCTTGATGATGACGGCCAGGAACTCCTGCCGCTGTTCGGCTTCCAGGTCCGGATCGTCGTGCAGGATCTCGCTGAGGGCGCGAATCGAGGTCAGCGGCGTGCGCAGTTCGTGAGTCACCGTTGACAGGAAATCGTCCTTCAGCCGGTCCAGCTCGGTCAGCCGGTCGTTGGCGGCGCGCAGCGCGTCGGTGGCGCGCTCCAGCTCCGCCGTCTTCATCTCCAGCTGGCGGCTGTGGGCGATGACGTCGCTGGTCTCGTCCAGCATGCGCAGAAGCTCCGCCGCCTCCACCGCTCCTGCGGAGACGGAGGAGGCGAGCGCCACCCGCGCCGAAGCCCCGCCGATGGCGCCGGCCAGCAGCCGTTCGGCCAGCCGCAGCCGTTCCGGCCCCGCCGGCTCGTCCGGGTCGGCACCGGCGAAGGCCTGCTCGGCGCGCTGCGGCCCGAGGAAGCGGGCAACGACGCGGGCGAGATCGCCGACGCTGGCGGCGTTGCGCCAATCCGCCGGGGACGTCGGCGGCATGGCGGCGGAGGTCGGTTCGAACACATCGACGAAGGCGGCGGCCTGCGCCCGCTCCGCCGCGTCGGGCCGGTCGAACAGCGACAGCCCGACATAGGCGCCGATGTTGGCAAGCGCGCTCCAGAACAGGGCATGGGCCAGCGGGTCCCAGCTCTCCAGCCCGAACAGCGCATAGGGCCGCAGCGCCGCGATGCTCCACGGCCCATCGGCGATGAAGCTGGCGGGCAGCCATCCAGACCGCGCGAAGCTGGGCAGCAGCAGCGTGTAGGCCCAGACCAGCGCGCCGGCCGCCACCCCGGCGACGGCGCCGCGCCGGGTCGCTCCGCGCCAATAGAGCCCGCCGATCAGGGCCGGGGCGAACTGCGCCACCGCCGCGAAGGAGATCAGCCCGATCGACACCAGCGCATAGGCCGATCCCGCCAGCCGGTAATAGCCGTATCCGAACAGCAGGATCGCGACGATGGCGACCCGCCGGACCATCAGCAGCAGCGGCGCCGGATCGGCCGAGCGCGCCAGCGCCGCCGGCCGGAAGCGCAGCAGCACCGGCACCACGAGGTCGTTGCACAGCATGGTGGACAGCGCCACCGTCTCCACCACGATCATCCCCGCCGCCGCCGACAATCCGCCGAGGAAGGCCAGCAGGGCCAGCCACTCCGCCCCGCCATGCAGGGGCAGGGCGACCACGAACAGGTCGGGGTCCACCCGCCCGCCGAAGGTCAGCAATCCCGACAGCGCCACCGGCAGGACGAACAGGTTTATCAGCAGAAGATAGAGCGGGAACAGCCAGACGGCACGGTCCAGCTGGCGTTCATCCACCGATTCGATGACCATCACCTGGAACTGGCGCGGCAGGCACAGCATCGCCGCCGCCGACAGGATGGTGGTGGTGACCCAGACCCCGGATGCCGCCCCTTCCAGCGCGATGTCGCCGCCGAACAGCCGGGCGAGGTCGGGGCGGGCAGTGGCGGCGGCGAACAGGCTGTCCAACCCGCCGTGCAGGCCCCAGACCACGAAAATCCCCACGGCCAGGAAGGCGACCAGCTTCACCAGCGATTCGAGTGCGATGGCCGCGACCATGCCGGGGTGATGCTCCGCCGCGTCGATCTGGCGGGCGCCGAAGACGATGGCGAACAGCGCCATCACCGCGGCGATCAGGAACCCCTGGTCGAGGAAGAGGGCATGAGTGGTTTCCAGCCCGCCGCCGGTCAGCGCGTCGAAGCTGACGGCGACCGCCTTCAACTGCAGGGCGATGTAGGGGGTGACGCCGATGGTGGCGGTCAGCGCCACGAGTCCGCCCAGCAGGGGGCTGTGGCCGTAGCGCCTGGACAGGAAATCGGCGATGGAGGTGATGCGCTGCGCCTTGGCGATGCGCAGGATCTTGCGCAGCAGCAGCGGGGCCAGCAGCATCAGCAGGGTGGGGCCGAGATAGACCGGCAGGAAGCCGATCCCCAGCGTCGCCGCCCGCCCGACCGAGCCGTAGAAGGTCCAGGTCGTGCAGTAGACCGCCAGCGACAGGGCGAAGACGGTGGGCGAGGCGATGACGCTGCGTCCCGCCGCCTGCCGCCGGTCGGCCCAATGGGCGATGGCGAACAGGGCGGACAGGTAGGCCAGCGCTGCAACCAGGACCGTGCCCCAATCGAGCCCGACCTCCATGCCGCCCCCTATCGGGTCCGGCCGGCGAGCGCCGCCAGCAGGATCACCACAGCCCAGACGCCGAAGACCCCGGCATAGAGGGCCGGCACCCCGAGAACCGTGCCCTCCACCCCGAACAGGCCGAGCAGCGGCGGGCTGAACAGCACGGCGGCCAGCAGGAACAGCCCGGCCATGCGCTCGCGGCGGCGGGGCGCGGGCTGTTCGTCGCGGGCCGGCGCGCTCAAAAGGCGCGTTCCCTTGCGGCGAGTTCGACCAGGATGTTGGCGCCGCGGATGGCGTCGTCCAGCGTCCGCACGTCGCGTTCGCGCAGCATCTCGATCATCCGCAGGAAGACCGCGGCGGTGACCAGGCTGTCGCCCAGCGCGGTGTGGCGGTCGACCACCTCGATGCCCAGCCGCTCGGCGATGCCGTCCAGCGTGTGGTCGCCGTCATTGCCCAGCAGCATGCGCGACAGCAGCATGGTGTCCAGCACCGGGCAATCGAACGCGACACCCGCCGCCCGTTCCTTCATCTTCAGGAATTTCAGGTCGAAGGCGGCATTGTGCGCCACCATCACCGCACCGGAGACGAAGCCGCGGAACTGCGGCAGCACGGCGTCGATGGTCGGCTTGCCCACGACCATGCCGTCGGTGATGCCGTGGAAGGGGACCGACTCCGGCGGGATCGGCCGCTTCGGGTCGACGAGCGTGTTGAAGGTCTCCCCGGTCAGGATGCGCCCGCCGACGACGCGGACCGCGGCGATCTGGATGATCTCGTCGCCGGTGCTGGGCGACAGGCCGGTGGTCTCGGTGTCGAACACGACGTAATGCAGCCGGTCGAGCGGCGTGCGGCCAAGCTCGCTGGTCGCCAGCGGCTGGTGCAGCAACCCGAAGTCGAAGAACTCCGGCCGGGCGCCGGCCCGTGGCCGCGGCTGGGCGGAGCGCGGCGACTGCGCCGGCGGCAGCGGCACGCGCAGCCGTGCCCGTGTTGCGGTCCCGTCGGCGGTGGGCAGCGGCTCGCTCCAGGCGGTGCTGCGGTGGTGCTGCAGCACGTCGCCGGCACTCAGGCCCCCCAGCCCGCCCGGCAGCGTCTGGTCCAGCCAGCCGTCCAGCGTGGCGCTGGGCACCGCCGGCCCCTCCCACACCAGATCGAGATAGACCCAGCGGTCGCCGTCCTGCGGCCCGGCGGCCTCCAGGTCGAAGGCGGTGGCGCCGGTCAGGCCGTGCACCTTCTCGATCAGATAGGCGAACAACAGGACCAGCCCGTGGCTGTCGCCATGCACCCATTGCGGCAGGCCGGTCAGCGTGACCGTGGTGGGGGATTCGGTCCCGACCCGGTGGGCAACGAGGTTGATCAGGTTGTTGGAGTGGATGTCGCTCATCGGCCAGCTGCCGGTGACGACGTTTGCGGTAGGCGGCGGTCACCTGCTCCAGCCGGCGGGACAGGCTGTCGCAGGAGTCCAGCATCGAGCTTTCGAAGGCCGCACGGTCGCCGGGGCCGAGGTCCGGCGCGTCGTACAGGGTCTCCACCGCGGCACGCAGGTTGGCGATCGGCGCGCGGAACCCCTCCGTCGCCTCGCGCAGCAGGGCGTCGCGCTGGCCCAGCGCCGCCAGTTCGCTGGTGGCGTCGGACAGGGTCAGCACATAACCGGTGATGACGGGAGGCTCGTCCGATCCCGGGTCGGGGTCCTGCAGGATGGCGCTCATGCGGCCTTCCAGCAGGATGCGGCCGTCGGTGGTGGCGCCGACGAACTGGGCGGTGGTGCCGTGCTCGTGATTGATGTGCCGGCCTTCGCGCACCCGCAAGGAGAGCCGTTCCAGCGTGTGGGTCAGCGGCTCCGCCACCACGAAATGAAGCAGCGAGCGGCCGAGCCCCAGCTCCCCGGTCAGGTGCAGGATGTCGAGGGCGGTCTGGTTGTAGAGCAGGATCTGGTGCCGGGTGTTGCAGACCAGGACGCCTTCATGCAGGTCGCGCAGCACGGCGGCGAGCTGGGTCTTCTGCTCCTCCGCCTTGGCGGTCGACTCGGCGACGGTGCGGGCGATGTCGCGGCGGACCTGGGCCAGCTTGTCCGACAGGTCGTTGACCGCGCGGGCGATCGGCTGCAGGTCGCCGTAGCGCGCCAGCGGCACCCGGCCGCCGACCGCGCCCTCCGCATTGCCGTGGGCGATCAGCCCGGCCTCCCGCCCCAGCGTTTCGGCAGCGCGCAGCAGGTAGCGGTCGACCGCCAGCCACAGCCCCCACACCGCCGCCGCGCAGGACGCCGTCATCACCACGGCATAGGTCAGCAGCGGATCCGCGGCATCCGACCCGCGCACCGCCATCGCCAGCCCGACCGACAGCGCCACCAGCCCCAGCCCGGCGGCACGGAAGGCCAGCGGGACGATCCGCCGGGGCTGTGGGGCAGGGGTGGTCACGGACCCGGTCACGGCGCCGGCTCCACGCTTCCGGCCGCCGGCAAGCCGAGATGGCGGCGGACGGTGGTCAGCAGGTCGCGGGTGGAGAATGGCTTGGTGATGTAGTCGGTGGCGCCCAGCGCCAGCCCCTTCTGCCGTTCGACGTCGCGGCTGCGCGCCGTCAGCATGATGATGGGAAGGGATTTCCAGGCCGGGTTGGTCCGCAGGGTCTGGCACACGTCGAAGCCGTCGCGCTTCGGCATCATGGCGTCGAGCAGGATCAGGTCGGGGGTGAAGCTCTCCACCGAGCGAAGCGCCTCGTCCCCGTCGCGGGCGATGCGCACGTCGAACCCGGCGCGCTGCATGAGGACCTGGAGCGACAGGACGATGCTGGGTTCGTCGTCGACGACCAGGATGGTCGACTTCATGGCGGGGCGTCCTCCGGTGCGCCGGTCTGCTGCCGGCTTCCCAAATTTGTGGCCGGGGCAATGCATTCGTGCCCTGGAATGTCCATGGTACGAGCAAAGACAAGCGGGGATCAAGCGGCACTCCCGGCTCCCCCGACCAAAGAACGGGGGTGGGTGGCACAAGAAAAAGCCCGGCCGCGACCAAATGTCGCCGCCGGGCCATCGCTTGCATGACAGGTTGTCGCAGGGAAAGGACCGGCATCGCGCCTCCGCCGGTCCGTCAGGGGATCAGCGGGCTGTGATCACGACCGGGTTGAGCCCCATCTTCGTTTTCAACTGTTCCGCCTCGCGCTTGGCTGCGGTCTGATCGGCGAATCCGCCGACGCGCACCGCCCGCCAGGACCGGTTGGAGTTGTCGGTCCAGTCCACCGTATAGGCCTGGAAGCCGCCGCCCTGCAGCCGCTGCGCCAGCGAATCGGCGTTCGCCGTCACCGAGAAGGTCCCGACCTGCACGGTATAACGCCCGGCGGGCATCGAAGCCGGCGGGGTGGCGGCCTTGGCCGGGGGCTTCGCCTCGCCATTGGCGGAGGGAGGCACAGATGCCGTGGCCGGGGGAGCCGGCGGGGCGGCCGGAGTCGCGGCGGGGGAGGCAGCGGCGGGCGGACGCTTGGCGGCTTCCTTCGGCGGGGCCAGCATCGCCTGGAGGGAGCCGGTGTCGGCAGGCCCGCCGGCGGCCGGCTGCTCCGGCTTGGCAGCATCAGGCTTGACGGTATCGGGTTTGGCGGCTTCCGGCTTCTGGGCGGCCGGTGGCGGTGCGCTTTCGGCCGGGGCCGTGGCGCGCGGCTTCGGCGCGGCGGCGGGCGCCGTGGCCGGGACGGCCGGCGGTTCCGGCACCTTCAGCACCGGCGGCGGGCTGGCGGGCAGGGCGGCGACCGGCGGCGGCGGGGCGGCGGACGCGGCCGGCGGTGTTGCCGGGGCTGCCTGGGTGGGGGGTGTCTGTGCCGGCGGCGTGACGGCTGCGGCCGGCGCGCTGTTGGTCGCTGCGCCGGACGGTGCCGCGTTGGACGGCGCAGCGTTTTGCTGTGTGGCGTTTTGGGGCGCGCGGGTGATGGCCGGGGCCGGCACCATCGGCGAGGAGGTGTTGGCCGCCGTGGTCACCGGCTCCGGGTCGCCCGATCCGAGATACACGACACCGACGGCGATGCCGCCCGCCGCCAGCAGGGCGAGCGCGATCTTGCCCAGCGGCAGGCTGCGGCTTGCCGGCTCTTCCTCGTCGTCCTCGACCTCGTCCTGCTGCTCGGCGTGCAGATCCTCGTTCAGGGCACGAAGCAGCTTGGCGATGTCCTCGTTCTCCGGCGGGGGAGTCTCGGAAGGTTTGCCGTTTGCTTTCATCTCGTCCTTGAACGTCGGTGTCGACAGGGTGGGAGCCTGCCGGGGCGGTGGCTTGAGCGTCACGGTCGACCTGCGCTTGCCCGTCATGGCGGGCCGGCTGGAAACAAAGAGGGGCCTTCCGGCGGCCGTTCCGCGGAACACGGACCGGCTGCGGAAAGCCCCTTCTCTTTATCGTATTTTACCGCCCCATCAAACCGCCATGCGGTCGCGCCCGGCGGACGGGCGATGCAAAGAAGGGGCTGCCGTCCCGCGGTGCCGGTCAGCCCTGATGCGGCTTGGCCGGATCGACCGGGTGCGGCTGGGTGGCGGTGGGAGGCGTCGGGTGGACGGTCGAGGACGCGGCCGGGGGCACCGGAGCCTGCGTGACCGGCTGCTGGGCGGCAGGTTGGACGGGCGCCGGGTTGATCGCGGCGGGCGGGGCCTGGGCTGCGGTCTGGGCGGGAGCCGCCTGCGTCTCGTCCTCCTCGTCCTTCAGGCCGGACTTGAAGGCCTTCACGCCCTTGGCGATGTCGCCCATCACGTTGGGCAGCTTGCCGGCGCCGAACAGGAGAAGCACGATGACCAGAACGATCAACCAGTGCCAGATGCTGAAACTGCCCATCGATCAATACCTCTGCAAATCGGTCGGAGCGGACGACGTCGCGGTCGCCACCAATGTGAGTGCCCCTTCCGCGCCGCACAAGAGGCGAGCGCCGAAGGAACCCGATAAAGGCGGCGCCCTCAGGCGGCCGGCCCGCTTTCCGCCGGTTCTTCCGGCAACTGGTGGCGCATGATCAGCGGCGCCTGGAACGCGCTGAACACCAGGGTCAGCGGCATGATGCCGAACACCTTGAAGTTCACCCACATGTCCGTGGAGAAGTTCCGCCACACGACCTCGTTCAGCACGGCCAGGACCAGGAAGAACCAGGCCCAGCGGATGCTCAGCGTCCGCCACCCGTCGTCCGACAGGCTCAGCACGGTGCCCAGCAGCCGCTTCATCACGTTGCGCCGCATCGCATGGGCGACGAACAGCACCGCGGCGAACAGCAGGTTGACCAGGGTCGGCTTGATCTTGATGAACAGATCGTCCTGCAGCCACAGGGTCAGGCCGCCGAACAGCAGCACGAAGCCTGCGCCGACCACCGGCATGATCGGGATGCGGCGTTCCAGCCGCCACGACACCGCGACCGCGATGGTGATGGCGACCATGAAGACCGCGGTGCCGGTCATGATGCCGGCCTGGGAGTTGGCGACGAAGAAGGCGGCCAGCGGACCGGCCTCGATCGCCAGGCGTGCGAACTGGTTCATACCCCTCACATAGCCTGAACCGGCCGCCCGTGAAAGGGGCGAATGGTGGCGGGCGGGGCATTCGGACGGATGATGGCGGCCGCTCAGAACTGCGCCGACAGCCGGAGCGAGCCGTAATTGGTCAGCGACTTCTGCCCGCGGAACTCAGGCGTCTGCAGGGTCTGGGCATAGGTCAGGCCATAGCGGCCGTAGCGCAGCGTCAGCCCGGCCTGCACGCTGCCGACGAAGGGATGCTTGTCGACGGACCGGCTTTCCCGGAAGGTGTTGCCGTCCAGGAAGATGTTGCGCGCGACGGCCCGTCCCTCGGCACTGGCGTAGACGTACCAGGAAAAGCGCCCCGGCCGCTCCGAATAGGGGGAGTCCTGGTAGGGGATGCTGGAGGTGGGGCGGGTCACCAGGGCGCCGACCGGCGGCGGCATGTTGCCGCCCAGCCGGACCGTGCTCCCCATCGCGGCGAAGGTCAGCACGTTGCCCAGGCTGCCGGCGACGTGGGGGCTGAAATCCCATTCCAGCGGCCCCAGCGCGTTCGGCTTCTCGCCGCGCCAGACATGCTCATAGCTCAGCACCACGCCGGGCTCGTCGCGCAGTTGGTAATTCCAGCCCTCCGGATAGGTGGCGCCGCCGACGATCTTGTGGACCGTCTTCTGCGTCTGCTCGGCCAGCGAGGACGGTCCGACCATGCCGAGGTCGAGGTCGATGCGGTCGACCGCCCGCGGCGCCTCGTTCAGCACCGACACCCGGCCATAGAGCCAACCGGCATAGGGCCGGTCGTCGGGGTCCGGATTGCGGACCTTGAGGTTGCTCGGCGTATAGATGTTCTGGCCGAAGGCGAAGCCGTAGCGCCGCACCCCGCCGGGCTCGATCCAGGGAACGAGGTTTGCCAGCCAGTCGATGCTGCCGTAGGTCGGCCGCGCGCCGGAGAAATAATAGAACTGGAAGCCGTTCGAGTAGTAGCGGTCGGTCCCGCCGCCGAACAGGTCGTTGTCGATCCAGAAACCGATGGCGGGGCCGGAAGCCGCGGGCGCGTCGCCCGGCGGCGGGGTGGTTTCCTGCGCGCTTGTCCCCGTTGCGGTCAGCAGCAGGGTCGCAAATGCTGCGGCCAAAGTGGGGCCGCTGTTCGTCGCCATTCCGGCACGCTCCATCCGTTTCGCAGGGTAACGGATGGAGGGGGAGTCTGTTGCGATGCGGTGCGGCTTCTTTGGGGGTAGGGGTGTTGGCTTCGATTGCCCCCACCCCAACCCTCCCCCGCTCTCAGCGGACCTACGGTCCGCCTGCCGCGTCAGCACAAAGCATAGCTTTGTGCGAGAGCTGGGCGGGGGAGGGGATAAGTGCTTGTTTGGCAGGGTAGCGGCAGTCCCTCCCCCGCCCAGCGGGGGAGGCTAGGTGGGGGCATTCGCCAGCCGACACCAAACCCTCATGCCTGTGCCCGCAAGCCCTCCACCGCCTCGTCCAGCGTCATGTCGATCCGCTTGATCCCATGCAGCGCCAGGAAGCGCGCTTCGTTCTTCGACAGCTCGCCGGGGATCACCGCCCAATGGCTGTCGGAGGAGCGCTTGGCGATCTGCCGGGCGAAGGTGCGCTGAATCTCGTGGTCGAAGCGGCAGCCCAGGAACAGGAAATGGCGTCCCGCCCGGCGCTCCTTCACGACGGCGGGGATTGGAGTCTGGATGTCGATCTCCGTCAGGATCTCGACATAGTCGCTGTCGGAGATCAGATAGTTGCCGGCCGGCGTCACCGCGCCCGACGGCTTGTAGAGCACGGTGTCCCAGCCGGCCGCCGCATCGGCCATCGTCTCCGCACCGTCGGGGGCGTAGTAGCGCACCCATTCGCCGGTCGATTGCGGGTGCGACACACCCTGTATCTGGCCCCAGCTCCGGTCGGCGGCGGCGCTCAGCAGGCTGTCCAGGACATTGTCGTACCAGACGTCGACCAGCAGGGGCGGGGCCGGGATCGCGGCAAGCAACGTGTGGACGGGGGTCGCCGGCACAGGCTGGCGGAAGATCTCGTTGAGGATGGCCTCCAGCGTCTTGCGGTGCTTGCGCGTCTCGATGAACTGGGCGACGGCGGTCAGGTTGGAGCGGATGCGGCCGGGGGCTGCGACCTTGGCGTTCAGGCGCTGCACCAGTTCCGCCGAATTGCGCGGGATCGGGCACTGGTCGGGCGGCAGCAGTGCGAAGGCTCCGGGGCCGAGATAGGGCACCACCTGCCTTGCCGCCAGCGCCGCAGCGATATCGGCCAGCGCCGCCGCGGCGTCCGGCACCGTGACGGAGTCGGAATCGGTTGCCAGCGTGGTGTCGGTCATGGAAGGCTTCTCCCTGGTTTTCTAGAGCTTGGTTTTCTAGAGCCTGATTTTCTAGAGATAGATCGCGGCGCCGGCGCCGGTGTTGACGCTGGCGTCCTTCAGCGTTTCCACGATGAAAGCGACCTGATCGCGGGTGATCTTGCGGTGCAGCGGCAGGGCGAGCACACGGTCTGCCGTCTTGGTGCAGACCGGGCAGGCGCCGCGGCCGGCCCGGTCCTCACCCAGCGCTTCGATGTAATATTGCTGGGTGTGCAAGGGCTGGCCGTAATCGCTGGCGTCGATGCCCTGGGTGTCCAGATCCTCGATGATCGACCGGCGCCCCGACGCGGTGAAGCGGGTGCCGAGATGGACGCAATAGACCATCGGGTTGACCACCTCGGCCCCCGGCCCGCGATAAGGCGGCTTGATCCCCTCGAAGCTCGCCATCGCCGCGTCGTAATAGGCGATGACCAGATTGCGGCGGGTCAGGATCTCCGGCAGGCGTTTCAACTGGACCAGGGCGAGCGCGGCGTTCAGATCGCTCATCCCCGTCTGCCAGGGCAGGGTGCGGGTGATGACCACCGTGTTGCGGTGCTCCGTCTCGCGCCGGCGCATGTAGCGCAGCCGGTGGGCGAGGTCGCGGTCGTCGGTGACGATCATGCCGCCTTCGCCGGCCAGCAGGATGCCGGGTTCGGAAAAATCGAAGACCGCAGCGTCGCCGAAGGTGCCGACCATCTGGCCCTTGTAGGTTGAGCCGATGGCCTCGGTCGAATCCTCCAGCAGGATCAGCCCCTTGGTGTCGGCCAGCGCGCGCAGCTCGTCCCAATGGGCGGGGTGGCCGTTGACGTTGGCTGCCAGGATCGCCCTGGTCTTGGGCGTGACAAGTGCCGCCGCCTTTTCCGGGTTGATGGTGTGCTGCCAATAGTCGATGTCGACCAGCACCGGCGTGGCGCCGGACAGCGCCACCGCATGCTGGACCTGATGCCAGCCGAAGGGGCTGCACAGCACCTCGTCCCCCTCGCCGATGCCATAGCCCTTCAGCATCAGCAGCGTCGCCATGGTGCCGCTGGACACCGCCACCGCATGGTCGCGGCCGACATAGGCGGCGAAGGCATCCTCGAACGCCCGCACCATCCGTCCGTCGCTCAAGGCCCCGGAGGACAGCAGGCGGCCCAGCATCTCGACCTCCGCGCCCGAGATGTCGGGGTCGGTCAGCGGGATGTAGTCGTCAACCTCGTCGTCGGCGGCGGGGGAGGGATGTGGAAGGGCTGCGGCGGCATCGCTCATTCACTCGTCCTCGTCCCGTTGGGCGATCACGACGCCGGTGGCAAGCTCCGGCTTGTCGGTGATGAGCCAGCAGTGGTTGTTGCCGTCCACCAGATGCAGGTCGAAGCCCGCCTCCTCCCGGAAGGGATCCTCCGCCATCACCGCGGCCATGGCGCCGGTGACGGTCTTCAGGTCCGGGTTGGCCTCGCGCACGCCGCGGACCACGGCGTCGAGTTTGCCGCCACCGGCGAACAGCCGGCCGGCAAGCGTGGCGATGCTGTCGATGCGTTCGGGAGACAGGGCCATGGGCGTCACTCCGTTCCGCGTTTCTTGGCGTCTACGGTGATCGGCAGGCGGGTATCCGCCGCCATCTCCGGCAGATCGAGCGTCCAGCCGTTGGCGATCTTGATCCAGCCGCCCCACAGACCCGGCTTCTCCATCTCGACGATGGGTTCCTCCAGGTCCTTCTTGGCGACGTAGATCGTGTATTGCTCGGACGCCTTGCGGATCATCACCTTCATCACCGGCACTCCATCCTGTTGTTCTGATTCGTTTTTGTCTCAGGCGGCGACCAGCCGGGCATGCAGGGCCGGCAGTTCCGACAGGACGGCGTCCACCTCCGCCGCGGTGGTGTAGCGGCTCAGCGAAAAGCGCAGGCTGGCGGCGGCCTGGGCGCCGCTCAGCCCCATGGCGGTCAGCACATGGCTCGGCTCGTTGCCGCCGGAGGAGCAGGCGGCGCCCATCGACACGGCGATCCCGGCCCGGTCGAGCCGCATCAGCAACTCCTCCGCATCCAGCGGATGGCCACGGCCGTCGGCGAAGCGGATGTTGCTGGTGTTGGGCAGCCGGGCGGCACCCGCGCCGTTCACCGCGGCACCGGGCCAGCGGGCGAGGATGCCTGCTCCAGCCGGTCGCGCAGGAAGGCGATCAGGTCCGCTTCGTCCAGCCAGAGGGATGCCAGCGACGCGGCGGCGCCGAAGCCGACGATGCCCGGCACATTTTCCGTTCCGCCGCGACGGCGGCGTTCCTGATGGCCGTGGATCAGCGCGTGGAAGGGCGCGCCCTTGCGGACATAGAGCGCGCCGACCCCCTTCGGCCCGTGCATCTTGTGGGCGGACAGCGTCAGGTAATCGGCGATGCCGCAATCGACCGGCACCCGGCCCGCCGCCTGCACCGCGTCGCTGTGGAACAGCGCGCCATGGGCATGGGCGATGGCGGACGCGCCTTCCACCGGCAACAGCACGCCGGTCTCGTTGTTGGCCCACATCATGGAGACCAGCGCCGTCGCCTCCGTCACCGCGGCGGCGAGATCGACCAGCGAGGGCAGGCCGTCGCGGTTTACCGGCAGGATGGTGACGCGCCAGCCGCGCTGGCGCAGGTCGCCGAACAGGGCCAGCGTCGCCGGATGCTCCACCGCGGTGGTGACGATGTGGTCGCGGCGGTGGTCGGTCTCCTCGATGACGCGGAGCGCGCCGAGGATGGCGGCGTGTGTCGCCTCGGTGGCGCTGCCGGTCATCACCAGATCGGCCGGCTTGGCGCCGATGAGGGCCGCGACCTGCGCCTTGGCCTCGCTCACCACGCGGCGGGCGGCCATGCCGGCGGAATGGGGACTGGACGGGTTGGCGAAACCCCCGAACAGGTGCGGCATCATCGCGTCGCGCACTTCCGCAGCCAGGGCGGTGGTGGCGTTGTTGTCGAGGTAGATCGTCATCGCATCACCCCCAGCCATCACATCACACCGGGCACGCCGCGCCGCGACCCGTCGGCCGGGACGATTTCCTCCTCCAGGCAGCCGACGACGGTGCCGCCGGGGAACTCCACCAGATAGACCGGCAGGCCGCCCTCTTCGGTGCGGCCGACGCGGACGATCACGCCCGGCGTGCCCTTCGGCGCCAGCAGCGCGCCGTCCGGCACCTGGGGGTGGCTGCCGTCGTTGAGCAGGTCCTCCTGCACCGTGACCCGCAGGCCCCAGTCGTACAGCGGTTCGCGCGGCGGGATGAAACCGGGCTTGGCGGCGGCTTCGACGTCGGACATCGCGAGGCTCCTTATCAGGTGTGGACCAGTGTTCATTGCGGGTCGTTGCAGTGGGCGTCGATCACCTCCAGCTCGCGCGCGCGCATGCCGACGACGACCCGCTTTTCATAAAAATCAACGGCATAGATGTAGTACATCTGCAGATAGGTCCCGATGGAGATGACGTAGCCGACATCGCCCTCGCGGATCAGGAAGTCGCCGACCGGCCGACCGGGATAGGTCCCGTCGTTGCGCACGTCGCGCAGCGCCTTGACCTTGAAGCCCTGTTCCAGCACCGGCGGGCCGACCAGCTCGTTGGCATCCTCGGCGCTGCGGGCGCGCTCGCGGCGGTATGGGGCGGCGGCTTCGATGTCGGTCATGGTGCTGGCGCTCCGTCCGTTGATGGCTGCTAGAGGGGCGGGAGATCGTTGGCGATGGTGAGCCCGGCGGCGCGCTGGCGGGCGATGGCGCGGACCTCCTCCTCCGGGTCGTCGAGCAGGGGGCCGAGTTGCCCGGCGTCGATCCGCCCGGCGACGGCGAGGCGGACCATCCAGTCGGCATCCTGCAGCAGCACATGCAGCTTCGACGCCGGCAGCCGCTGCGCCACCACCAGCCGCACCCGCGGGCTGTCGTCCCAGGCGAGGCTGGGCAGCCAGTCCATGGAAAGGCGGCGGGCGACCTCCACCCGAACCTCCGGGTCCTCGTCATGCATCATCGCCGGCAGCATGCCGTCGGGGATCCGCCGCACCACGCGCAGCCGCACCGAACAGTCGGGGTCGCGCATCAGCGGGGCGAGGTCGGCATCCTCCAGCCGGGCGGCGACGGCGATCCGCACCTCGCGGTCGGGGTCGTCGCGCAGCTTCAGCAACAGCCGGCGCGGCAGGCGGCGGGCCAGGACGGAGCGTACCGTCTCGTCCGGGTCGTTCATCAGCCGTGGAAGCTGGAAGATCGGGGCGAAGCGGGCCGCGTTCGCCCGCACTTCGAAATAGGGATGGCCGAGATGGCCGGCGGCGAGGTCCGGATTCCATTCGAAGAAGCGCTGGATGCGCTTGGCGTAGCGGTCCTGCACGCAGGCCTTCAGCGGCAGGCAATGGCCGGTCAGCTTGCCGCCCGCAGGAAGGGCGGCGGTATCCGGGTCGAGCCGGCGCTCCTTGTGGTCGCAGCCGGTGCAGTCCACCGGCTCGCCGCGCCAGTCCAGGGATTCTAGGATGTCGTCGCTCATGCGCCGGCTTCCTCATGCTCATGCTGGTCGGCGATGGCGATCAGGCGGGATGCCCCGAAGCGGTCGTCGGGGTCTAGGTCGCGGACCTTGCCCAGCGCCTCCCGCCCGGCGTCGAGCCGGCCGGTGCGCAGCAGCAGATAGCCGATGGCGACCAGGGCGAACAGGAACAGGCGGGGCGCCGGCTCCAGCCCCCGAAAATCGGCGGTGGCCGGGGTGACGGCGCGCCAGTCGGTGTGGTTGACGCCGAGCGCGGCCATGGCGTGGCCGATCATGCGCTCGCCATAGACCAGCGCCCGGTCGAGATTGGCCTTGTAGAAGTGGAACTTGTAATGGCCGAGATCGACGAGGCGATGGCCGGGAGCAACCTCCGCCGCGCGGGCGAGATGGGCGAGCGCCGCCTCGCCATCGGCATAGCTGGCGGCGGCCAGATGCAGGCAACGTTCCGCCTCGGGCGGAAGATCCCCGCCGTAGTAGCGGCGGGCGAGCCAGTCCTCATCCACCTCGTCCAGCATGGCGCGGTGCTCCTGGGGTTCCCCCTCCCCACCAGGAGGGAGGGGATTTCACATCACGCCGGGACGCAGCAGTCGGCGGGGCAGACGGCGGCGCATTGCGGGCTGTCGAACTGGCCCTGGCATTCGGTGCATTTGGCCGGGTCGATGACGTAGGTGCCCTTCTTCAGGCTGATGGCGATGTTCGGGCACTCGGCCTCGCAGGCGCCGCAGACGGTGCATTCGGCGGACTTGATCTTGTAGGCCATGGCTCTCTCCTTCGGTGATGGGATGGCTGTGGAAGGGGGGAAGAGGAAGGGGCGTCAGGCACGTCGCGCGGTCAGTGCCCCGGTGCGGATCACCGCATCCTGGCCGGCGCGGGACTGGACGACGCCCTGGCCGAGCCGCTCGGCGTAGTCCTTGAAGTAGGCCAGTGCCGATTCCTCGATGTAGTCGAAGGCGAAGCGGTCGACCGGCTCGATCCCGGCCTCGGCCAGCGACTTCGACGGGCAGCCGCCGATCTTGGCGACGAACACCGCGGTGCAGTCGTTGATGGCGGCCAGCACGCCGTCCAGCGTGTCGACGTCGCCGGAGCCGCCTTCGCAATACTGGTCGACGCGGCGGTGGCCGACGAACTTGGCGCCGCCCGGGCCGACCTCGTAGATCTGGAATTCCTTGGCGTGGCCGAAATGCTCGTTGATGCGCTCGCCGCCCTTGGTGGCGACGGCGATCAGGATCGGATCGACCGCGGTGCCGACGCTGTCGCGGACATCGGCCTGCGCCGCGGCCTTGGAGGCGTGGCGGCCGGCGCGTTCGGCCTCGACATGCTCGCGGTAGCTGCGGCGCGCCTCGTCGTCATAATCGATGGCGCCCATCGCCTCGATCTTGTCGGCGGTGAACTCCTCACCGCGATCCTCGCCCAACAGGCCGACCGCATCGGCGCGGCACTGGCGGCAATGGCGCATCAGCTTGGCCCCGCCCTCGCAGGCGTCCTGCACCACCTTCAACTCCTGCGCGGTGGGGCCGCGCTGGCCGTTCAGGCCGAAATAGGTGCCGTGGGCGGGGTCGGAGATCAGCGGCATGATGTTGTGCAGGAAGGCGCCGCGGCTCTTGACCGCCTTGTTCACCTCCAGCAGGTGCTCGTCGTTGATCCCCGGGATCATGACGGAGTTCACCTTCACCAGGATGCCGCGCGAGGTCAGCATCTCCAGCCCCAGCATCTGCTGCTCATGGAGAATTTTCGCGGCGTCGATCCCGGTCCAGCGCTTGTGCTTGTGGAAGATCCACGGGTAGATCCGGGCGCCGACCTCCGGATCGACCATGTTGATGGTGATGGTGACGTGGTCGATGTTGTATTGGGCGATGGTGTCCACATGCTCGGGCAGGGCCAGACCGTTGGTGGACAGGCACAGCTTCAGGTCCGGCGCCTTTTTCTGCAGCATTTCGAAGGTGGCGAAGGTGTTCCTGCCGTTCGCCGCCAGACTGTCGCCGGGGCCGGCGATGCCGATCACCGACAACTGCGGGATTTCCTGGGCGACGGCGAGGATCTTCTTGAGCGCCTGATCGGGGGTCAGCTTTTCGGAGACCACGCCCGGCCGGCTCTCGTTCGAGCAATCGTATTTGCGGTTGCAGTAGTTGCACTGGATGTTGCAGGCCGGGGCGACCGCGACATGCATGCGGGCGAAATAGTGATGCGCCTCTTCCGAATAGCAGGGGTGGTTCTTCACCTTCTCCCACACCGCCGGGTCCATGTCGGCCGGACCGTCCCCCATTTCTCCTAAGGGGCCGCAGGACGACGACGAACAGCCGGACGCCGCCTCGGGCGCTGCCGGCATCGCCGCGGGCGGGGCCAGTTCCCCAAGCCCGAAGATGCTGTCGAGCGAAACCACGTTGCTCATCATCCACTCCTTCCCTGCCGTGCCGGACGACACCGTTGGACGAAGTGGAGAAAAGCAAGTTCGGGGCCAGAATGGGAAATGCAGCGTTTACAAAGGCTTGGCAGGATTTGTCGGCATCGCGGACGCTGTCGTCATTGCGACAATGGCGGGGCCAGCCAGGGGCTTTGTCGGGGTGCCGACAAACCGGTCAGGCAAGTTCGCCGCGGAAGGCGACGACATGGTCCTGGCCCTCGTCCAGCGCCTCCGCCCCGAAGCCGATCAGGCCGCTGCCGACCAGCTTGGTCGAATCGCGGCGCAGCACCAGCGGCGGCGATCCGCCGCTGCGGATGAAGGTGCCGTTGGTGGAATGGTCGGTCAGCAGGAAGCTCTCGCGGGTGAAGTCGATCACCGCATGCTGGCGCGAGGTCTGGCGCGAGGCGATGCGCAGGCCGCTGCTGTCCTCCCGCCCGATGGTGACGCGGGGCAGCGCGCGGCTCATCGCGATTTCCTGTCGCGGTAGGACAGATGAAGCGTCACCATGGCATCGCCGGCCTCCGTCACCATGGAGAAGCCGAGCGTGGTGCTTTCGATGGCGTCGTCGGCGTCGTCGGCGCTGCGGACCCGGTGGACGCGGATCGGTGCCGTCTTGCCCTTCATGGCGACGTTGTTCAGCGGTTTGGTCCGGTCGCGCAGGTCGGGCGACAGGCCGTCCACCAACGCCTGGGTCACCAGGATTTCGCCCTGCCGCGCGATCTGCTGTACCCGTGCGGCGACGTTGCAGGCGTCGCCCGTAGAGGTCGCCCACCCCTTCGATCACCGGGCCGTGATGGATGCCGATGCGCAGCCGTAGGCCATGCCGGTCCTGTCCGTCGATCATCGCGCAGGCGGCGCGGACGCTGTCGTCGCAGGCCGGGAAGGCGGCCAGCAGCCCGTCGCCCAGGCTCTTGATCACCCCGCCGCTGTGCTCCTCGACCAGCTGGCGCAGGTGGGCCAGCACCTGTTGCGTCAGCGCCGCGGCGGTGGCGTTGCCGATGCGCTCGTACAGCATCGTGCTGTCCGCGATGTCGACGAACATCAGGGCGAGGGGCTTCTCAAGCGAGG
This sequence comes from Azospirillum sp. INR13, assembly GCF_015390205.1. Classification (NCBI taxonomy): domain Bacteria; kingdom Pseudomonadati; phylum Pseudomonadota; class Alphaproteobacteria; order Rhodospirillales; family Azospirillaceae; genus Azospirillum; species Azospirillum sp. INR13. Next base: position 135,589 of record NZ_VUOI01000008.1, on the reverse strand, counting down.
GCAAGACGGAAATCCGTTCGATCGGAAAGATGCCATCGAACCGAAGGCGCGGCAGGGTAGCATGAAACCGCGGCGGGGTGCGACGGCAGTGGTCGCACCCCGCAGGGTTCCGGTTGCGGCATCCGTCAGCCGACCGTCTTAGAACCTCTTGATCTCGATGTTGTATTTGCGGAGCGCGTAGCTGACTTGGCGGGTGGTCATGCCCAGCAGGCGGGCGGCCTTGGCCTGCACCCAGCCGGTGCGTTCCATCGCCCACACCAGACGGTCGCGCAGGGGACCCGACTCCGGTTCGTCCAGCGGCAGGTCGGGGTTGTCGGCGGGCTGCGGCGCCGGGGCGGAGGGAACCGCGGGGGCGGCGGCGGCCGGTTGGGGAGCGGGCAGGGGGGCGATGGCGGTCGGCGGCAGCGGCTTGGACGCGCCGCAGACCGGCGCCGGACCGGCGGAACAGCCCGATGCGCAGGCCGGCCACTGCGTTCCGCCTGGCGTCCCATTTGCCGGTGGCGGCACCGCAGGCGGCATGCCGGCGTTGGTCGGCTGCTGCGGACGTCCCAAAGCCGGGTTGGCGCCTGACGGGTTGGTCGGGGTGCCGCTCATCGACGGGGCCAGCCCGCCGACGGCGGCTCCCATGGTGCGGTACTGGAACAGCACCGACGAATTGCAGAGATTCATGCTGCAGGACAGGTCGGGCACGCGGATGGTGCCGTTGCGGCATTGGGTCGCCGCGCGCTCGATGCAGTTTTCCAGTTCGCGCACGTTGCCGGGCCAGGTGCAGCGGTTCAGAACCTCCAGCGCGTCACGGTCGATGTCCAGGGTCAGGCCGTTGTCCCGGGCGAATTTGGCGATGAAATGCTTGGCCAGCATGGCGATGTCGCCGCGCCGCTCGCGCAGCGGCGGCAGGTGGATCGTCACCACGTTGATGCGGAAATACAGATCGGCGCGGAACTTGCCGTGGCCGACCGCCTCCTCCAGGTTCAGGTTGGTGGCGCAGATCAGGCGGACGTCGGTCTTGATCGTCTTCGACCCGCCGACCCGCTCGAACTCCTGTTCCTGCAGCACGCGCAAAAGCTTGGCTTGGAAGTTGGAGGAGATGTCGCCGATCTCGTCCAGGAACAGCGTGCCCCCCGAGGCCAGCTCGAACCGGCCCTTGTGGTCCTTCTGGGCGCCGGTGAAGGATCCCTTCTCGTGGCCGAAAAGCTCCGACTCCAGCAGAGATTCGGGCAGGGCGGCGCAGTTGACGCGGATGAAGGGAGCGTCCTTGCGTGGCGACAGGTTGTGAATGGCCCGCGCGATCAGTTCCTTGCCGGTGCCGCTCTCGCCGCGGATCAGCACGGTGGACTTGAAGGGCGCCAACCCGATGCACCTGGGCCAGCACGTCGACCATGTTGGGGCTGGTGCAGACCACGTCGTTGACCGGCGCCACCACCGGCCGCAGCTCCTTCTGGACGCGGAAGGTCTCGCGCATCATGAAGCGCCGTTCCTCCGCCACCGTCCGGTGCAGGCGCACGGTCTGGCCGATCAGGTTGGCGACCATGGTCAGGAAACGGACGTCGGAGCCGAAATGGCCGCTGGGGCCGTCGTCGGAGATGCGGTCGATGGTCAGCACGCCGACGACGGTGCCGGCCGCCTTGATCGGCACGCCGACCAGCGACGCCACCTGCTCGTCCAGGTCGTCGCGCCCGCCGGAGCGGTTGTTGAACAGCGGCTCTTCGGCCAGATTGGGGACGACGGCCGGCATGCCGGTCTTCAGGATGCGGCCGCTGATGCCCTCGCCCTGGCCGTAGTCGATCTCCTGCGCCGTCGAACCCTTCGGCAGTCCAAGCGCCGCGACCAGACGCAGCGCATTGTCCTCTCCCTGGAGGTAGACGCGGCCACGGTGCATCTGCAGCTGGTAGGACAAGGCGCGCAGCACTTCGCGCAGGGTCTGTTCCAAATCCAGCGACGACCCGAGGATCTTGCTGACCTCGTAGATCGTCAGCAGCTCAAGGCTGGAAGATGACGCGGACTGGGCAGCACTCGGCATGATCGATCCCCTCGCTCTGCTTGGGACCCGGCCACGCGCCGGATGGAATGATCCGGCCGTCGCAACGCGTCGGGTCCTGGCGTCAGCGCCTTGATCCGTCCCTCCCGAAAACCGCGGCGACCGTTGGTCCGGCCGCGCCGTTCGTGCCCCGTTTCCTGATGCCCCGTTTCTCGGTGCCCATTCGGCGGACCGGGCTTGGCTGCGGCCCGTTCGCACGCTGCCGACCGGTGGAAAGTGTCCGTGACTACTCGCCGAAAGGCAAGACTTTTTGCATAGATTCTGTTGCGCTGCACAATGGGCTTGGCCATTGGTGACAAGGCGGTTTCATGTTAGTAACTGACTGGTCAGTTATGAAGAGGGCTGCACCATGCCCGACCGCGTTCCCCGTCCCGAACCGGAAGCCCCGCCGCGCTGGCGCCGCCGCAAGGACGCCCGTCCGCAGGAGATCGTCGCTGCGGCGATGGATGTCTTCGCCGAACGCGGCTTCGCCGCCGCGAAGCTGGAGGAGGTGGCGGTACGCGCCGGCGTCAGCAAGGGCACGCTTTATCTCTACTTCCCCAGCAAGGACGAGCTGTTCAAGGCGGTGATCCGCGCCGCCATCCTGCCCAATCTGGAGCAGGCCGAAGCCCTGGCCGCCGCCGTCGCGGGGCCATGCTTTCCGGTGCTGGAGCGGCTGCTACGGATGGTGGCGCATCTGGTTGCGACCACGCGTGCGGCCACCATCCCGCGGCTGGTGATCGCGGAGGCCGGCAATTTCCCGGACCTTGCCGCCTTCTACCATCGCGAGGTGATCCGCCGCGGCTTCGGGGTGCTTGCTTCGCTGCTGCAGCGGGGGATCGCGAGCGGGGAGTTCCGTCCGGTAGAGGTCGATCCCACCGTCCGCCTGATCGTCGCCCCGCTGCTGATGAGCGCGGTCTGGCGCACCTCCTTCGACGGGCTGGACGGCGAACCGCCGCTGGACGTGCCGGCTCTGGTGGAGGCGCATATCGGCAACCTGCGCCGTGTGCTGCTGCGCGATGTGGGGGAGGGCGTGCCATGAGCGGTGTCATGGGCGGCCTCGTCGATGGGCTGGCAGCCCTCGCGCTGGCGCTTGGGCTTCCCTTCGGTGCCGGCGGGCCGCCGCCGCTCGCCCATGGCTATGTCGAGGGGGAGTATCTGCGCATCGCCGCCCCCAGTGCCGGAACCCTGGAAAGCCTGTCGGTGGTCCGCGGCGCACAGGTGGCGGCGGGGGCGCCTCTGTTCGCCATCGACCGGGCCACGGCCAATGCGGAGCGCGACCGGCTGGCCGCGGTGCTGGCCCAGGCGCGGGCTCAGCGTGCCGACCTCGCCACCGGCAAGCGGCCGCAGGAGGTGGCGGTGCTGACCGCGCAGAAGGCGCGGGCGGAGGCGGCCCTGCGCTATTCCTCCGCCGAACTGGCCCGTCAGCAGGAACTGGTCGCCCGCAAGGTCACCTCTCCCGACAAGCTCGATCAGGCGCGCGCCGCCTACGACCGCGACCGCGGCCAGTTGGCGGAGGCCGACGCGCAATTGGCGGTTGCAGCCCTGCCCGCCCGGCCGGAGCAGTTGCGCGCCGCCGACGAGGCGGTGTCGCAGGCGGAAGCGGCGCTGTTCCAGGCGGAACGGCGGCTGGCCGATCTCGCGCCCGCCGCTCCGGTCGCGGCCCTGGTGGACGACACGCTCTACAACCCCGGCGAATGGGTGCCGGCGGGTTCCCCGGTGGTGTCGCTGCTGCCGCCGGACCGGGTGAAGCTGGTGCTGTTCGTTCCGGAAACCGCCATGGCGGCGGTGGCGCCGGGTACGGTGCTGTCGGTGCGCTGCGACGGCTGCCCGCCCGGCCTGTCGGCGCGGGTCACGCGCATCGCCTCCCAGGCGGAATACACCCCGCCGGTGATCTACAGCGTCGGCAGCCGCGAAAAGCTGGTCTTCCGGGTGGAGGCGGTGCCGGGCCGGCCGCTGAATCCGGGGCTGCCCGTGGATGTCTGGCCCACCGATGTTCGGCCGGCGGAGAGGCCGCAATGACGGCGGAGGCCCCTCCCGCCATCGACGTGCGCGGGCTGGTGAAGCGGTTCGGCAGCAAGACCGTGGTCGACGATGTGTCGATCCGGGTGGAGACCGGGGAGATCTATGGCTTTCTCGGTCCCAACGGGTCGGGCAAGACCACGACGATCCGCCTGTTGTGCGGGCTGCTGACGGCGGATGCGGGGGAGGGGACCTGCCTCGGCCTCGACATCCGGCGGCAAAGCGCGGAGATCAAGCGGCAGGTCGGCTACATGACCCAGAAGTTCAGCTTCTGGGAGGATCTGAGCATCGCCGAGAATCTGGATTTTGTCGCCCGCATGTACGGCCTGCCCGACCGGCGGCGGCGGGTGGCCGAGGCGCTGGACCGGCTGGGGCTGTCGAACCGCCGCACGCAGCTGGCGGGGGAATTGTCGGGCGGTTGGAAGCAGCGCCTCGCGCTGGCCGCCTGCATCCTGCACGAGCCGAAGCTTCTGCTTCTCGACGAGCCGACCGCGGGCGTCGATCCCAAGGCGCGTCGGGAGTTCTGGGACGAGATCCACCGGCTGGCCGGGGAAGGGCTGACCGTGCTGGTCAGCACCCATTACATGGACGAGGCGGAGCGCTGCCACCGCATCGCCTACATCGCCTATGGCACGATGATGGCCCACGGCACGGTGGAGCAGGTCATCGCCGATTCGGGCCTGCACACCCGTCTGGTCGCCGGCGAAGGCCTGCATCGCATCGCTGAGACGCTGGACGGTGAGCCGGGGGTGGAGATGGTGGCCGTCTTCGGCAGCCGCCTCCATGTCAGCGGCACCGATGCCGTCGCCCTCGACCGGGCGCTCGCCCCCTGGGCCGGACGGCCGGATCTGCGGATCACCGCGACGGACCCGACGTTGGAAGACGTCTTCATCCACCTGATGAACCGCAGCACCGACAACTTCCGCTGAGGAACTTACTCGGTCTGGGCCGAGGTGACGCCGGTGTTCTTGTTCCACTTCAGCGTCAGCTTGGAGATCTGGCACAGGTTCAGCCCGTCCCAGACCGCCGACTCCCCGTCGTCATAGACGACCTTCATGTCCCACTTGCAGGTCTTCTCGGCCTTGGCGAAGGAAACCTCGAAGTACTCGCCGTCCTCCAGGAGGTCGCGACCGAGGATGTCTTCGTCCCAGCTGTTGTTGTTCTTCTCGGACACATAGATGTGCTTCAGCGCGTAGCCGGTCTTGTTGACGATCGTGAAGTCCTGCTGGCCGGCGAGTGCCGCGCCGTGCATCAGGAACAGCGAGGACGCAACCAGCAGGGCCTTGGCGGCGATGTTCTTCAAGATGATCTCCGTGGGAGGAAACAAGTTTGTGTCGAATTCTGGGCATTGAAATCGAGAGGCGTCAACAGTTGAGTTAATCCGAAAGTTAAGTGGGAGACTAAACGACTGTTTATTGCCGCTGCGGGAAAGAAACTGTCAGTGCTTCTTGATTGCATTCTGGTAATGACGGTTAACAACCATTCATTGATTGCGATAAAAACCATCAGCGTGTCAGCCGCGCCATCGGGCCGGAGGTGCCGCAGGGCCGGTCGCCGGTTGCAAGAGGCCAATGGTCGCAAGCGCTTGGCGCGTCGGGAACTTTGTCGCGGCGCACATGATATGGTACATGATGAAAACCGGCATCGGACGCCGGGCAAGATCATGACCAAGTTCTGGACCGCTGCCGGTCCCGCCGGGGCGGTCCCAATCCAGGGGAAGGAACAACGCATGTCGGGATTCAAGGACGCGCCGCCGGATGACCGTTCGGAGCTGACTCCGGAGCAGGAAAGCGCCATCCGCATCGTCGCCAACAACCTGCACCGCCTGAACGACGCCGTCGTCAAGGCGGTCGAGGCCGGCGTGACGGTGGAGCTGATGCGCACCGCCCGTTATCACAACGAAGCCGGCAACTGGGGCGACCAACTCACCCCGGTGATTCGTCCGGGCAAGTGAACGCATCCGGCCGATCTGGCCGGATCCTCCGCGAAAAGGCCCCATCCGTCCAGCGGGTGGCGGCCTTTTTTCGTATGCCGATAAAATTCCACCGATGACGGAAGAAAGGGTGGCCGGCGGCGGCGGCGGGCACAAACTTCCTGGGCATTCCGCTATCGATGCGAGGCCCAGCCATGCCGTCACGCGATCCCGACCGGCGCGCAGCAGCAAGCCGTGAACCCACCAACTCCCCCAACGCCGCGGATGACGCCACCCCGACGTCCGGCGACGTGAACGCGATGTGGAAGCTGCACCGCCTGGAACAGCCGACCTTCGACGACTTCACCCGCGGCCTGTGCCTGGGCCTCGTCTGGTGCATGGCGATGTGGACGCCGATGTTCGTCAGCGCCCTGACCTGATCCCGACACTGATCCCGACAGGGGGCAGCCGCCGGATCGGAGCATCGAACTACACTCCGGCCAGGGACCTGATGCGCACGGCGAGCTGGTCGGGGGTGAAGGGCTTGGCAAGCACCGATGCCGTGTCCGCCCCCATGGTCGCCAGCGATTCCGGGCTGTAGCCGGATGCCAGCAGGACGCGCAGCTGCGGCCAGCGTTCGCGGATGTGCCGTGCCAGATCGATGCCGGATACGCCGCGGGGCATGACCACGTCCGATACGACCAGATCGAAGTCGCGGTCGGTTTCCAGCAGTTCCAGGGCCGCCACGCCGTCTTCGGCGGTCTCCACGGTGAAGCCCTCCTGGGTCAGCCCTTCCACCGTCGCCATCAGGACCAGGGGATTGTCTTCCACCACCAGGATGCGCAGCGGGCGGTGACCGGCCACCGGCGCAGTGGGGGCGGGGGCCGGTTCCGGCGGCCTCATTTCGGTCAGCGGCAGGTCGATGCGGACACGCGTGCCTTCGCCCGGCCGGCTGTCGATGGTGGCATTGCCGCCGGACTGGCGGGCGAAGCCATAGACCATCGACAGGCCGAGCCCGGTGCCCTTGCCGACGCCCTTGGTGGTGAAGAAGGGATCGAAGGCGCGGGCGATCACCTCCGGTGGCATGCCGGCCCCGGTGTCCGCCACCTCGATGCGCACGCTGCGCGGCTCCGGTCCGGGCGACGCGGCTAAGCGGATCCGTCCGCCGCCGGGCATGGCGTCGCGGGCGTTCAGAACCAGGTTCAGCACCGCCATTTCCAACTGCACGGAATCGACGGCGACCGCCATCGGCACCGGCGCGATGTCCCATTCCAGCGCGACGTCGGCCCGGACCGACCGTTCCAGCAGGTCGCCCATCCGGCGCAGGCTGTCGCCCAGATCGACCACGGTCGGATTCACCGCGTCCTGGCGCGAGAAGGACAGCAGCTGGCGGGTCAGCTTTTCCGCCCGTTCCAGCGCGGTGTTGGCGCCCGTCAGGAAGCGCTGCCCTTCCGGTGGCAGATGGCGGCCCAGCAGATGCATGTTGGCCATCGCCGCGGTCAGCAGGTTGTTGAAGTCGTGGGCGACTCCGCCGGTCAGCTGGCCCAGCGCCTCCATCTTCTGGCTCTGGCGCAGGGCCTCCTCCAGCCTTTCGCGGTTGCGCACCTCTTCCGCCCAGCGGCGCACCGCCGCATTCTCGGAGGCGGCACGGCTGTAGGCCAGCCAGGCGATCAGGGCGAGCGCCAGTGTGGCCGGGGCGACGAAGGCGCCGTCCAGCGCCATGTTGCGCCACCAGGACCGGGTGATCTGGGACTGATCCAGCCCGTAGACGACATAGACCGGGAAATCGCCGACCCGTTTGTAGGCGAACACGCGCTCCAGACCTTGCACATGGCTGACGTCGGTGCGGAACAGCCCTTCGACCGGCTGCTTGCGGATTTCGCCGCGCAGCCCGCGGTCGGGCGGCAGGGTGGGGAGCGCCGCCGGCCCTTGCCGCCCTTCCAACGGCGGGTAGCGCATCAGGATCACGCCGTCGTCGCGGATCAGCGAGATGGATTCTCCTTCGGCGCCGATGACCTGCTGATAGAAGCTGAAGAAATAATCGGGATTGACGATGGCGGCGATGATCCCGTCGAAGTTGCCGTCGGGACCGCCGGGGCCGCTGCGGCGCCGGCTGATGCCGAAGGTGGCCTTTCCAGTGGCTGCATCCGCGATCGGTCCGGCGATGAGCAGGCCGGCGTCGCTCTCCCGCTGTTCCCGGAAATCGGCGCGATCTCCGATGTAGCTGTTGCGCGACGGGAAGACGCGGCTGGAATTGCGCACGGTACCGGTGGAATCGGTCAGACCGATGGCGCCGACCTGGTCCAGCTCTCCCACCAGGGTCCGCAGATAGCGGTGCAGCGACTCCGATTCGCCGATCTCGCGCCAGCTTCGGCCGTGGACGCGCTCGTCCACCCGGTCCAGAACCTGCGCCATGGTGTCGAACACCTTCAGCACATGTTCGTGCAGAATCAGCGCGTTCTTGCGGCTGCTCCGTTCGGCCTCTTCCTGGGCCTCTCCCCGCTCGCGCCATCCGATGCCGGCGAACAGCACAAGCGGCAAGGCCACCGACACCGCCAGCAGGAGGCGAAGCAGCCGCAGGGACCCTCTGCGATCGGTCCGGCTTTCGGGGCTGCGAAAGGGCATTGCCATCCACTGTTGGGAAAAAGGAGCGGGACGGCCACGGGGACGCCGCCCCTATCACCTTGGACGATGCATTGAAGCCGGGGCAATTCCGACTTCCGGCTGGTCCGGCCTTACGATTCGCAGGTGCAGGCGCGCGGGAACCGCCCCTCGGTCCAGCGGCGACGGCGGATGTCGGCCTCGTCCTCGCCGGAACGCGGCATGTTGCAGACGGCGCCCAGCCGGTCGCGCAGATGGTCGAGATGGGCGTTGGTCAGGATGGCGATGCCGGCGAAGAAGGGCTCCCGGCAGCGGGTGGCGACCCGGCTGCAGAAATTCGGCACCCAACGCAACGGATGGCGGTCGAGGAACCGGACCGCGTCGGCGGCCTGGCCGCGGTCGAGCAGGGTGGCCAGCAACGCCAGTTCCACCGCGACATGGTCGTCGGGCAGCCGGTCGAACGGCGGGCGGCGAAGTTCCGTCTCCAGCCCGGTCCGCCAGCGCTGGAGCGAGGCGGCGGCCTCGGCCCGGACCCGCTCGTCCATCCACGGCCCTTCCATCGGGCAGGCGCGCAGGTCCTCGCCGTGGTGGATGGCGGTGAAATCGGCGGCCAGAGGGGCGAGACAGCGGCGGGTGATCCGTTCGGGCAGATCGCTCACCACCTCGTCCACCAGGGCGGCGGCCTGAAGGGCGTCGTCGCGGTCGAGCGTAAGCGGACCGCGGCCTACCGGGCTCTGGCGCAGTGCCGTCAACAGAGCCGGCGTCGGCTCCTCCGCATGGAAATGAGCGAGGCGTCGCAGGGCCTCGGCCGAGATGCGGAGGCCCGCGTCTTCCCGGGCGGCGGCTGGGGAGTTGGCCGCTCCAAGACGCTCGGCCGTTTCGAGAACCATGCTCTCCACGCTGTTCCTCCCGGCTGTCGGGCCTGACCGGGCGTGTGCCGGAACCGGGCCGCATGGGAACGTTGCACGAATGGGCTTCGTGTCTTGTCGGCTTCTTGGCTTGGTACCGTCGGCGGCCGATCGGCGGCCCGAACGTTTGCGCGATCTTGTTCGTAGTCTTTACTACCAGCGGGACGATCCATGGTCAACGCGGCGGATGGGCATGAACCGGACGGCGGCGGGAATAGACCGGCGGTTGCCTTGCGGCGCGATGTCCGGCCATATCGACGGATTCCAATCCCCGTGCAGGAGCCTGCCCGCCATGCCGCTTCCCCTCATCGAACAGGCCGACGCCGAACCGGAGGTACGCGCCGTCTACGACGACATCAAGGCGACGCGCAATGTCCCGGACGTGAACAATTTCTGGAAGGTGATCGCCCATCATCCGCCGACGCTGGCGCGGACCTGGGACAGCCTGAAGGAGGTGATGGCCCCCGGCGCGCTGGATCCGCTGATGAAGGAGATGATCTTCGTCGCGGTCAGCGTGACCAACAACTGCCAGTACTGCATCCGCTCGCACGAGGCGGCGGCGCGCCGGCTGGGCATGACCGACGCGCAGTTCGGCGAACTGATGGCGGTGGTGGGAATGGCGAACGAGACCAATCGCCTCGCCGTCGGCTATCAGGTGGAACTGGACGAGCGGCTGAAGTGAAGCGGCGTCAAGCGGCCCGCTTCTGCGGCTGGGCCGCCGCCTTGTCCGGCCGCTGCCCAACCTGTTGTCCAACCTGCTGCTCGATCTGCTGTTTCGGGCGCCGCTCCAGACGACGTTCAGGCAAGCCGTTGATCAGGTCGCTGCGGACGGTGAAATGGGCGATGCTGCGCCCGTCGCCCAGCTCTTCGCTGGCAATGCGTTCCACGCGCACCTCCACGTCCCAGCCGATCTTCGCCCAGGCGGCCCGGATGCGGCGGGCCAGCTCGTGGGCGCCGCGCTCGCTGAAGCTGTCGAGCCTCCCGGCGGACGGGCCGGGATGGAAGCGGGGATAAAGCTGGGGCATGGCCGTTTCTCCTTGGCTGAGGCGGCGCACCGGGCATGTCCGGCGGTCCGCGCAGCGAAGGAATAGTCCATAATGGATTATAAGGGCCATTGAATACCGATACCGGATCGGTATAGCCTCAGGGCTCCTGCAGACCCACGACGGTGTGCAACGTGTCGAGGTCCTCCAGCGGAACGGCGAACTCGCGGTCGGCCGGCCGGTACTCGCGCAGCACGACGGCATCGGGGCCGCGGCGCACGAACTCCTTCACCAGCACCGCCTTGTTGCGTTTGACCACCACCACCCCGGCCCCCGGCGCCGGCGGTTTGTGAGGGTTGACGTGCAGCAACTGCGCCGGCCGAAAGCGCGGCATCATCGATTCGCCGACGACATACATGGCGTAAGGATCGCGGGCGTTCTTCAGATAGTCGGGACGGGCGATCCAGTCGATCGGCCCGTCCTCCAGGAACATCTCCTGGTCCACCCCGCCGCGCGCCGCCGCCCGGACCGGCATGGATGCCGCCGCCTGGGCTTGTTGCACCCCGACCGGCGGCGTTCGCAGCAGCGGCGGCATCGCAGGCCGCGCCGGGCGTGCCGCCGCCGGGACGGCCGGCAGGTCGAGGCCGAGCAGCACCGCGGGCTCCACGCCCAGCGGCTGGGCGAGCTTGACCGCCCAATCGACGGTCATCTTGCGCTGGCCGGTCTCCAGCTTGTTGATCTGGGGCTGGGAGGTGCCGGCCAGTTCGGCCAGCTTCTCCTGGCTCAGCCCGGCGGCCTGCCGCAGTTCGCGCATGGTGGTCATGGGCTGTTCATACCAAAACGGCTTTGGAAAGTCCAACACTGCGGAATAAATCCAGTTGCGCGTACAACCCGGCTTGGTCTAAACCATTGCGGTATGACGCTCGATGACTGGCTCACCCGGACCGCAACCAAGGAAGAGGCCTTCGCCGCCCTGATCGGGACGAGTCAGGCCACCGTCAACCGTTACCGCCATGGCCGCCGGGTTCCCCGTCCGGCGGTGATGGCCCGCATCGCCGCCGCGACCGGCGGGCAGGTGACGGCGAACGATTTCCATGGGCTGGCGGGGGAGGGCTGAGGGCAAAATGCGCGCAACAAAAAAGGCCCTTTCCCACTGGGAAAGGGCCTTTTCCGTGAAGCTGCCGCTCGTTACGAGAACAGGCTCGACACCGACCGCTCCTCGCTGATGCGCATGATCGCTTCGGCGAGCAGGGGGGCGATGGTCAGCTGGCGGATGTTGCGGGACACGCGGACCGCCTCGGTCGCCTGGATGCTGTCGGTGGTGACCAGCTGTTCCAGCGGGGAGACGGCGACGCGGGCAACCGCACCGCCGGACAGGACGCCGTGGGTGCAGAAGGCATGGACCGACTTGGCGCCGGCTTCCATCAGCGCGACGGCGGCGTTGCACAGCGTGCCGCCCGAGTCGACGATGTCGTCGATCAGGATGCAGCGGCGGCCGTCGGCGTCACCGATGATGTTCATCACCTCCGACACGCCGGCGCGCTCACGCCGCTTGTCGATGATGGCCAGATCGGCGTCCAGGCGCTTGGCCAGCGCGCGGGCACGGACCACGCCGCCGACGTCCGGCGACACGATGGTGACCTCGCCGATATTCTCGAAGGACTGGCGGATGTCCTTCTCGAAGACCGGCGCGGCCATCAGGTTGTCGGTGGGGATGTCGAAGAAGCCCTGGATCTGGCCTGCATGCAGGTCCATCGTCAGCACGCGGTTGGCGCCGGCCTGGGTGATCAGGTTGGCGACCAGCTTGGCCGAGATCGGCGTGCGCGGGCCGGTCTTGCGATCCTGCCGGGCATAGCCGTAGTACGGGATGACCGCCGTGATGCGCCGGGCCGACCCGCGCCGCAGCGCGTCGATCGTCACCAGCAGTTCCATCAGGTTGTCGTTGGCCGGGAACGAGGTCGACTGGACGACGAACACGTCCTCGCCGCGCACGTTCTCCAGGATCTCGACGAACACCTCCATGTCGGAGAAACGGCGCACGCTCGCTTTCGTCAGCGGCACGCCGAGACAGGTGGAGATCGCCTCGGCCAGCGGACGGTTGCTGTTGCCGGCAAGCACCTTCATCGGGGTCGGCTCTCTTTGCAGGGATACGGCTCAAGGCACGTTCGCCGCTTGCGCGCCGTCGCCCCTTGAAAACGGGGCGGACCATAACAAAGGGGCGTGCCCATGTAAACGTTCGATGACGGTGGGGTCTTTCCCCATTGGGGAATGCCGCCCTGCGCGGGCGGCATGACCGTTGCGCGATCGCCACCCGTTCGGGCCGGTTCAGTTCTGTAGGACGATGGCCGAAAGGCCGCGGCCGTAATCCGGCTCGCCCCGAAGGCAGGAGCGGCGGTAGCTGAAAAAGCGGTCCTCCTCCGCCACCGTATCGTTGGGGCAGCGCTGGATCACCGTGACGCCCGAGTCGCCCAGCCGCCGGGTGACGTAGGCGGCCAGATCGAACAGGAAATGGCCCGGCTTGCGGGCAGGGGCGAAATAGTCGCGGTTACGCGGGTCCTCCTCCTCGAACGGGGCGGGGAATTCCGGCCCCACCTCGTACGAGCGTTGGGCGATGCAGGGGCCGATGCAGGCAACGATCCGGTTCGGCTTGGCGCCCAGCTCCACCATGCGGGCGACGGTCGCCTCGATCACCCCGGCCCGGGCGCCCTTCCAGCCGGCATGGGCCGCACCGATCACGCGGGCCTTGCTGTCGGCGAACAGCACGGGCGCGCAGTCGGCGGTGAGAATGCCCAGAGCGATGCCCGGCTGCCGGGTCGCCATGGCGTCGGCCTTGGGCGCCGTCTCCGGCGTCCACGGCTCCTCCACCACGACGCAGGTCGGGCTGTGGACCTGATGGCAGGTGACGAGGTTTTCGGGCGTCACCTCCATCCGTGCTGCGGCGCGCGCGCGGTTCTCGTGCACCGCCGCGGTTGAGTCGTTGGACCCCAGCCCGCAATTCAGCGAGGCGTACAACCCGGTGGACACCCCTCCGGTGCGGGTGAAAAAGGCGTGGCGGATATGGGTAATGTCGTTCAGCGCGCCGAGTGTGATCACGAACGCCGTCCTTCCCTGTTCTGTGGCTCCCGCTTGCCCAACAGGGCAGGGGGCCGCGATGCACGGTCCGCCCGGTTTGTCCCGATGGCGGTTCCGGTGCTCTTGTCTCTAACCGGTTGTCTGCGTTTGGCCGTCAGAAGCCTGCCGGCGGGGAGGCGTCGGCGAAGGCTCCGGGCGTGGCCAGCGCGACCAGCTTGAACAGCCTGCCCATTTGCGCAGGATCGATCAAGCGGTCCATCGCGCTTTGGATATCCTTGGCCTGGGCCGGGGTAGCCTTGGCCATCAGGGAGGACGCCCGTTGGCGGATGCCCAGGCGGGTCAGCCATTCCCCCTGCTCGACCGGGCCGAAGGATTGGGCTCCCCCTTCCCGCGCGGCGGCGGCGATGCCGGCGAAATCGACATGCGCGGTCAGGTCGGCCTCGCCCGGCGCCTCCAGCACCGGGGCGAAGGCGTGGCGGCGCAGGGCCTGCAGCGTGTCGCCCACCGCCGGACCTTGGGCATAGCCATAGTCGATCGCCAGAGCGGCACCGGGGGAGGCGGCCAGCCGGGCGCCGATCAACCTCGCCACCGCTTGCGAGGCGGGAGAGACCTCCACCACGCTGCCTTCGGGCGCATCGCGGAGCGAGTTGGGCACCAGCCGGCTGCCGGAGCTGCCGAAGGCCTCCAAAACGAAGCGGAAGCGCGGATCGGATTCGGTGCTGTCGGGCTCGACATCCACCAGCCGCTCGAACCAGCCATGGTTCGTCTTCTGCACCTGACGGATCGGCAGGGCGTCGAAGAATTCGTTGGCGATCAGGATGGTCGGGCCGTCCGGCACATCCTCCAACCGGTCGTGCCAGTGAATGGCGTCGCCCAGGATGGGCTGCAGCGTCCGGCGCTGGCGTTCGCGCAGGGCCGGGCTGGTCTCCACCAGATGGACGATGGCGTTGTCGCGGAACAGCGGCAGCACGGCCGCCGCCCGCAGCACGTCGGCCATCAGCGTGCCGCGGCCGGGACCGAGCTCCACCAGATGGAAGGGGCCGGGGCCGCCCAGCCGTGCCCAGCTGTCGACGCACCACAGGCCGACCAGTTCGCCGAACATCTGGCTGATTTCCGGCGCGGTGGTGAAGTCGCCGCCGCTGCCGAACGGGTCCTGGCGGATGTAATAGCCGAGGCGCGGATGACCCAGCGCTTCCGCCATGAAGGAGCCGACGCTGATCGGGCCGTCCATCAGGATGCGGCGGGCCAGCAGATGGGCCAGCGTCTCCGTTTCGGCGCACTCGTCCCCCGCCATGGCGTCAGGCCGGGATGGCGTGGCGCCGGCCGCGCAGGACCAGCCACAGGCCGACCGCGACCATCGGCAGCGACAGCAGCTGTCCCATCGTGGCGCCGGCGAACAGGAAGCCCAGCTGCGGGTCGGGCTCGCGGAAGAACTCGACGATGATGCGCGACAGGCCGTAGCCGATCAGGAACAGCCCGCCGATCGTGCCGGGCCGGTGGCGCAGCGCCGGGCTGCGGATGGCGATCGCCAGCAGCACGAACAGCACCAGCCCCTCCAGCGCCGCCTCGTAAAGCTGGCTGGGGTGGCGCGGCACCTGGAGCGGATCGCGCGGGAACACCATGGCATAGGCGAAATCGGGAGCCGCCCGGCCATAGAGCTCGCCATTGATGAAGTTGGCGATGCGGCCGAAGAAAAGGCCGATGGGGGCACAGGCGGCGATGATGTCGCCGAAGACGAAGGGCGAGATGCCGCGGCGCCAGCAGAACAGCCCGATGGCCATCAGCACGCCGACCATGCCGCCATGGAAGGACATGCCCCCGTGCCACACCTGCAGCGCGTCCAGCGGGTTTTCCAGATAATAGGGCAGGTTGTAGAACAGCACATAGCCCAGCCGCCCGCCCAGGATGGTGCCGATCACCGCCCAGGTCAGGAAGTCGTCGAACTCCTCCGGCTTGGGCCGCCGGTCGGGATCGAGCCGCGCCAGCCCCAGGCAGTAGCGCCAGCCCAGCACGAAACCGGCGAGATAGGCCAGCGCGTACCAGCGGACGACGACGGGGCCGACGGAAAAGGCGACCGGGTCGATGGTGGGAAAGGCGACGACAGGCAGGGTGGCGAGCATAGGAACTCCGGTCAGCGATACGGGTCGGGCTGCGACAGGAAATCCTGCACATAGCGCCGGACACCCTCTTCCAGCTCGGTGAAGGGCTGGTCGAACCCGGCGGCGCGCAGGCGATCCGTCGTCGCCTGCGTGAAATATTGGTATTTGCCGCGCAGATGCTCGGGCATGTCGAAGTACTCAATCCGGGGGGGCAGCCCCAAGGCGGCGAAGGTCGCCAGCGCCAGATCCTTGAAGCTGCGCGCCTTGCCGGTGCCGACGTTGAACAGACCGCTGACCTCGGGATGGTCGTACAGCCACTGCATCACCGCGACGCAATCGTCGACATGGATGAAGTCGCGCAGCTGGCCGCCGTCCTCGAAGCCGTCCTTGTGCGACTTGAACAGGCGCGCCGGATTGCCGGCCGTCAGCTGCGGATGCAGCTTGGCGACCACGCTCATCATGTCGCCCTTGTGGGCCTCGTTGGGGCCGTAGACGTTGAAGAACTTCAGCCCGGCCCATTGCGGCGGCAGGAGGTCGCCGGTGGCGACGGCGCGGGCGATGCGGCGGTCGACCAGATGCTTGGACCAGCCATAGGCGTTCAGCGGGCGCAGCCGCGCCAGCCCGTCGCAGGAGCCGTCGTCGTCGAAACCCGCCGACCCGTCGCCATAGGTCGCGGCGGAGGAGGCGTAGATCAGCCGGCAACCACGCCAGGAGCACCAGCGCCACAGGTCCAGCGTCAGTGCCACATTGTTGGCGACGATCTTGTCGACGTCCCGCTCGGTGGTGGCGGAGACGGCGCCGAGATGGAAGACCGTGTCGATCTCGGCGGCATGCTGGTCGAGGAAGGCGAGCGTCTGCTCGGGCGGCACCAGCGTCGTGACCTCGCGCTTGGCGAGGTTCTGCCACTTCTCGCCGTCGCGGAAGCGGTCGACGACCGCCACGTCGGTGATGCCGCGCGCGGCCAATGCCGCGACAAGGTTGGACCCGATGAAGCCGGCCCCGCCGGTGACCACGATCATAGCGCTGTCCGCTGTTGCTCGACGCGTTTCGTGGGGACTTATAGGCGGGGAGGGGCGTGGGGGCAAGGTTGGGGGCGTACGGGGCTGGCGGTGAATGCCCCCACCCTGACCCTCCCCCGCTCTCAGCGGACCATAGGTCCGCTGAGAGCGGGGGAGGGTCAGGGTGGGGGTATCGAAGCCTACCCCTTACCGCGCCGCCCGGTTGGCCGCGCTCACCAGCGCCCGCAAGCTTGCGGTCACGATGTCGGCGTCGATTCCCACGCCGAACAGGGTCTTGTCGCCGGTCTTCACCTCGACATAGGCGCAGGCCTGGGCGTCCTCGCCGGAGCCGATGGCGTGCTCGCGGTAGTCGACGACGTGCAGGTCGGTGCCGCAGCCCTGGCGCAGGGCGTCCAGGAAGGCGTCGATCGGGCCGTTGCCCTTGCCCTTGGCGGTGATGGTCTCGCCGTTGTGGCGCATCACCACGCTCATGGCGCGGGCGCCGGAGTTCGGGCCGCGCGGCTCGGTCGAATGCTCGACCAGCTCCAGCGGGCTGTCGGCGTCCAGATATTCGGCCTGGAATGCGGCGTGGATATCGGCGGGCGACAGCTCCTTGCCGCTCTCGTCGGCGACGCGCTGGACGACCTTGGAGAACTCGATCTGCAGGCGGCGCGGGATCTGCAGGCCATAGTCCTTCTCCAGCACATAGGCGATGCCGCCCTTGCCGGACTGGCTGTTGATGCGGATCACCGCCTCATAGCTGCGGCCCAGATCCTGCGGGTCGATGGGCAGGTACGGGACCTCCCACTTGCCGGTGTTGGACTTGGTCAGCGCCTTCAGCCCCTTGTTGATGGCGTCCTGGTGCGATCCCGAGAAGGCGGTGAACACCAGTTCGCCCGCATAGGGATGGCGCGGATGGACCGGCAGCTGCGTGCAGTATTCGGAAATGCGGACGATCTCGTTGATGTCGTCGATGTTCAGTTCGGGATCGACGCCCTGGGTGAACATGTTCAGCGCCAGCGTGACGACGTCGACGTTGCCGGTGCGTTCGCCGTTGCCGAACAGGGTGCCTTCGACGCGGTCGGCGCCGGCCAGCAGCCCCATCTCCGCCGCGGCGACGCCGGTGCCGCGGTCGTTGTGCGGGTGCAGGGAGATGATCGCCGACTCGCGGTTCTTCAGGGTGCGGCAGAACCACTCGATCTGGTCGGCATGCACGTTGGGCATCGACATCTCGACCGTTGCCGGCAGGTTCAGGATGACCTTGTTGGTGGGCGACGCCCCCCAGGTCTCCATCACCGCCTCGCAGATCTCGACCGCGAAGTCCAGCTCGGTGCCGGTGAAGCTCTCCGGCGAATATTGCAGGACGATCTCGGTCTCCGGCGTCTCGGCGGCCAGCTGCTTGATCAGCTTGGTGCCGGCGACGGCGATGTCGACGATGCCCTGGCGGTCCAGCCCGAATACGACGCGGCGCTGCAGTTCCGAGGTCGAGTTGTACAGGTGGACGACGGCGCGCTTGGCGCCCTTGATACCTTCGAAGGTGCGGCGGATCAGTTCTTCACGCGACTGGGTCAGCACCTGGATGGTGACGCCGTCGGGGATCTTGCCCTGCTCGATCACCTCGCGGCAGAAGTCGAAATCGGTCTGCGACGCGGCGGGGAAGCCGACCTCGATCTCCTTGAAGCCCATGCGCAGCAGCAGATCGTACATCGCGCGCTTGCGGTCCGGCCCCATCGGCTCGATCAGCGCCTGGTTGCCGTCGCGCAGATCGACCGAGCACCACATCGGCGCCTTCTCCAGGGTGCGCGACGGCCATTGGCGGTCGGTCAGCTTCACCTGGGGGAAGGGGGCGTATTTGGACGGGGACTTCGGCAGGGTCGGGATGCCAGCGTTCGTTTGGGTCGCGGTGCTCATGGCGTCGTTCGGCTCCAGTGGCGGCCCCGCGGCAGTCTCGTGCGGCCGGGGCGGCGGATCGGAATTTGAAAGGCGGAGGGACCGGCGAGGGGTACGGCCGCAGAGCCGCCGGACGTGGCTCAGCGACCGTCGGTAAGTCGCAGTCCCGGCCCCGGCCGGGCGACGCCGGTGCCGGCGCCTTTGCAGACATCGCTCATGGAACTGACACTTCGACCGATTGAAATGGTGTGCGAACGCGACAAACCCGGACGCTTAAAGCGCCGGGCCGAGAAGTCGAAGAAGAGCGTTCTTGCGGTCGATGCAGGTCATAGGCCGCACTCTGCGCAGGTGCGGCAACGCTGTCAAGCCCGGATTGGCGGAAAGCAAACTGCGGGATACGCAAACCATAGCCCCGCTCAGCCCCAGATCAGGTGATACAGGGTCGGCAGCAGCAGCGCCGTCGCCAGCCCGTTCAGCCCCATGCCCAGCCCGGCGAAGGCGCCCGCCATCTCGTTGACCTGCAGGGCGCGGGCGGTGCCGATGCCGTGCGCCGCCACGCCCATGCCGAATCCGCGGGCGCGCCAGTCCTTCACCCGCACCAGGTTCAGCACCCAGGTGCCGAGGCTGGCCGCCACGATGCCGGTGATGATGACGAACACAGCCGTCAGCGACGGCAGGCCGCCGATCTGCTCCGACACGCCCATGGCGATGGGGGAGGTGACGGATTTGGGCGCCATCGACAGGATCGTCACTGCCGATCCGCCGAAGGCCCAGACCAGCGCCACCGCGCTCAGCGCCGACGCCGCCGACCCCACCAGCAGCGCCACCACCAGCGCCAGGGCCGCGCGGCGGACCTCCTGGAACTGGTTGTAGAGCGGAACGGCCAGCGCCACCGTGGCCGGTCCCAGCAGGAAATGGACGAACTGCGCGCCGTCGAAATAGGTGCGGTAATCGATGCCCGACAGGCTCAGCACGCCGGCGATCAGGACGACCGCGATCAGCACCGGGTTCAGCACCGGGCGCCGGCCCAGCTTCTCGAACAGCCACAGCCCGCACTGGTAGGCGACCAGGGTCAGGGTCAGCCCGGCCAGCGGGTTCGCCGACAGATAGACCCAGATCCGGTGAAGGTCGTCGCTCATGCCCGGTCCCCCTTCGTTGGGTTTCCGGCCACCGGTTCTTCCTCCAGCCGCGGGTCGGTGCGGCTCAGCAGGAAGGCCATCAGCTTCGCCGTCACCGCGATGCCGAACAGCGTGCTGCCGAACAGCGCAATGATGATCGGCAGTGCTTCCGTCTCCAGGCGGGTGACATGGACCATCACGCCGACGCCGGCCGGCACGAACAGCAGGGACAGGTGCCGCAGCAGGCCGCCGGCCGTTTCCTGCACAGCCGCGGGAACCCCGCCGCGCAGCAGAAGCCCGGCGAACAGCAGGAGCATGCCCAGCACGGGGCCGGGGACCGGCAGGTGCAGCAGGCGGGCGGCCAGTTCGCCCGCCAATTGGCAGAGCAGCAGAAGCGTCAGGGTTCCGAGCATCGCGGACTCCGGTGGAAGGGGCGCTGTCCGTCCTTCTACCGCAGTGGCGAAGCCGGCGGGCTGCATTCCGCGAATGCGAGCGTCGCGAATCGGCAATGTGGTGGTGCGGGTTCGGAGGGTGCTTACTGCAGCTTGCTGCGCGCGTGGTGGCCGCGGCGGACGATGGATTGCGCCTCAACCGTCACTTCCTTCTTGCCGAACAGGCGCAGGAAGATGGCGTTGACGGTGGCGTGGGCGCTGACGGTGAGGGTGCCGGCCGCCGCGTCCTCCGCGATGGTCAGGGGCGACAGGTCCGATCCCAGGAACCCCCTGGGGAAGGCCTTGTCGAAGAAGCTGCGGATGTGTCCGTCTCGCTGTGAGTCGAACATCACCCGCCCGCCGGCCAGGGCCGCGGCGTCGACCGCCTGAGCCAGCCGCGCCTCCACCGCATAGCTGCGCAGGGCGTCGACGGTGCAGCCGGCACCGAGCACGGTCGGAATGGCAAGGATCAGAGCCACCACCAACAGCAGGTGACGACCTGTCCGCCGGTCTTCGTGCCCGCCATAGGGCAGGGGACGATAGACCAAAGTCATTGCCGGCCTCCCAAGGAATTGCCTATGCGGAAAGGAGTGTTGTCGCTGGATGACCTACTCTTAGCATCATCCGGCAAGCAGGCAAACCAGGAAATGCAACAGAGCGATAGCAAAAGATCGGTTGGGAGTTGCTATGTATTTTACGCAAAGGCGGTAATCCGAGATTGCGCGAACAGCAACAAAGGGTAACTCGACCGGTGCGAAACGGAAAGCGTCACCTCGACTTTGAAAATCGCCTGCGAACCGCGATTCGCTGGTGTCAAAACCAGGACAAGCCGTCTGGTTCCCGCGCCGTTAAGCATTCGTTGGGCTTTTCCGCCGGTAGGCTGGCGCTGTGCGTCAAATCCACATTTTCCTGCCTTGCCGGAGCCAGCCTGCGATGCCGCCGATCCGTCCGTTCTTCCGCAATCAAGCGAATCGATCCTTCCTCGACCATGCGTTGGCCGTGGCGGTGGTGGCGCTGCTGATGATTGGTCTATCGGGCGAGGTCAGGGGGGCGCTGGCCGGCCTGATGGAGCGGGTGGACGGCGCACGGACTGCGCTGCTGGCGCGCTGAACACGCGCGTCGCTTCTCCGTTTCCCTTCCGCCCGCTAGAGTCGGGGCACAACGAGGGGGAGGCGGCCCGATGAAGGGCGGCGTTTGGCGCGTGGCGATGCTGGGACTGGCGGTGGCGGCGGCCACGCTGGTCTTTCTGGGCGTGGAGATCACGCGGCTGGCGGCGGAGGACCGGACCGCCTTCACACGCGGCCTGACGATCTGCGGGATCGGCCTGCTGGCGGTTTGGTTCGCCTTCTCCCGCCTGTCCCGCCATTTCGGCGATCTGGAGCGTCTGGCGGACCGCCTGTCCGGCGGGCGCAGCCGCATCGACCTGGAGCCCTGGTCGGGCGGACGCGGCGGCGAGGTCGGGCGCCTGGCTGAGGCCGCCGCGGGGTTGGTCCGGGGCGGCGGTCAACTGGCAGGCGATGGACCGTTGGCGGATGGCCCATTGGGGCACGGGCCGCTGGGCGGCGGTCGCATGGACCGGGCAGTTCGCGCAGCTCTCGCCCTGACCGACGACCCGTTGCTGATCATCGACGAACTGGGGCGGGTGGAGCGGCTCAATCCCGCCGCCGCCCGGCTGTTGGAGGTGGAGGAGGGCGCCGACATCGGCAAGGCCCTGCTGCGCGACGATCTGACCCGCGCCATCGAACGGGCACGCGGCGGCGGGGCGCCCGTCTCCGCGGTGCTGCGCCGGACGGAGGAGGGCGAACTGTCCGCAAGGCTCGTCGATCTCGGCCTGAATTCCGGAGTGATCCTGTCCTTTCCCGCCCGCGGCATGGCCAACGGCGCCGGGTTGACGGCCAAGCGAGCGCTCACCCTTCGACCGGCCCAGCCAGCCGCCCCCCTGGGTGACGACGAACCGCTGGCCGCATTGCCGTTCGTCGCGCTGTGGGTGGCGACGGCGGGGGTGGAGCCGGACGGCGGTCCGGTCATCGCGGTCGGTACGGTGCGGCTGGCGGGATCGCGCATCTTCCCGACCGTGTCGCTCGCCCTTCTGATCGACCCCATCGATCCGGTGCCGGAGGAGGCGACTGCCCGTCACGGCATCGGCACCGCCATGGTGGCGGGTGAACGCCCCTTCGCCGCGGTCTGGCCGGCGATCCAGGATGCGCTGCACAACTGCATCGCCGTCGGCATCGGCATCGACCAGGCGCTCGCCGCCCTGGCGCGGTCGGCCGCGCTGGCGGGCGTCGCCGATCCCGCCCTGCCGCAGGGCCTGGACCTCGGCGTGCTTGCGGCGGCGCTGGACCCGGCGCTGGCCGGCGCGCGCCCCGACCGGCTCGCCGTCGCCTTCGGCCTTTCCGGCCACCCGCGCAACGGCCCTCAAGGAGAGGCGCTGGCCGTGGCCGAACTGGCCGCCGCGCTGTTCACCCGCCTGACCGAACGCGGCGTGCTGACCCAGGGGCAGGCGCGCGCACTGGTGGCCGGAGGCGTGGCGGCGGGCGCGGCGCGGGCGTCCGGCCAAATCTCCTAGACCGCATCCTCCGCCAGCCGGAAGCCGCTCATCGACAGGCGGGTCTCCGGCCGCAGGTAGTGCCGCGTCCAGGGGCCGGCATGATCGAAGGGAGTCAGGCAGCTGCCGCCGCGCAGGACCATGCGGTTGCCGGCAAGCCGGCCGTTGACCGCCTCGTCCGGGCCATCGGGCCGGCGGTAGCCCGGATAGGTGGCGAAGGCGTCGGCGGTCCATTCCCACACGTCGCCGCACATCTGCCAGGGGCCGGTGCCGTGACAGGTGCCGCAGCGCGGGTGGCGATGGCCGGTGCCCAGCAGATTGCCCATGCTGTCGCAACCGGCGGCGACCGTCTCCCATTCGGCTTCACGCGGAAGGCGCTTGCCGGCCCAGCGGGCATAAGCGTCGGCCTCGTACCAGCTGACATGGCAGACCGGCTCGTCCGGGTCGAGCGGCTGCATGCCGTAGAGCGTGAAGACCCGCCAGCCGGAAACGCCGTTCCGATCGCCGCTCTGCTCGCCGCTGCCGCGCTCCCAATAGAGAGGGGCGCTCCAGCCCTCCGCCCGCGCAGTCTCCCACCCGTCGGACAGCCAGAGCGAGCGGTCGCTGTAGCCGCCGGCCTCGATGAAGGCCAGGAACTCGCCACAGGTGACCGGGCGGGCGGCCAAGCGATAGGGATCCAGCCAGACGCGGTGGCGCGGCCCTTCATGGTCGAATCCGGGCAGCGGGGCGGGGCGGCCGATCTCGACCAGCCTACCGGCCTGTTCCACCCAGCCGGCGGGCGGTGCCCCAAGATGCGGATGGTCCGGTGCCGGCTCATAGGCTGGGCGCAGCGGGTTGGACCACAGGGCGTGCTTGATGTGCAGGAGCATGCGCTCCTGGTGGCGGCGTTCGTGGGCGATGGCCATGACCAGCGCCGGTTCGACCGTGTCCCACAGACCGTCGTCGACCTGCTCGATCAGGTGCAGCACCGCGGCGTTGATCTGATCGCGGTGGCGCATGATCTCCGCGGCGCCGGGACGGGAGAGCACGCGGGGCGGAGCGGCGGATCGCTCGCCGCTCGCCGCGAACAGGTCGAGGAAGACGGGGTCGAAGGGGCGGTAGCCTGGGCTGAAGGGGATCAGCACCGCAACCTCGAACAGCCAGCTGGTGTGGGCGAGGTGCCATTTCGCCGGGGCGCCGTCGGGGACGGTCTGGACCATCAGGTCTTCCGGCGACAGGGTGGCGACCAGTTCCGCCGTGCGGGAGCGCGCCTTCTGGAAGCGGGTGGCGAGAGCCTGCCGCCGGTCGCCGTCCGGCACGGTCGCGCCGGAGTCGGCAAGCGGGCCGGTGGGCGGGCCGGCGGGGGGAATGAGATGCGTGTCGGGCATGATCGGTCCCTCCGGAGTCGGTTACCGTCCGAAGAGTGTCCGCCCGAAGTGCCCCATTTGGAATGCACGCATCCGTGGTGTGGCGGTCACCGCAAATAGCGGCAGCGACCGGATGCCGCACCAGCCCTGGGGTGGAAAATGCGAAGCTCTGACCCAAAAACGAAAAGGCCGCCAAAAAAGGCGGCCTTGTTCATTCGAAGCACAGCTCAGTGTCGGACAAGACTTACTTGATCTTGGCTTCCTTGAACTCGACGTGCTTGCGCGCCACCGGGTCGTACTTGCGGAACGACAGCTTTTCGGTGGTCTTCTTCGGGTTCTTCTTCTTCACGTAGAAGAAACCGGTGTCAGCCGTGCTCACCAGCTTGATGAGGACGGTGTTCTGCTTGGCCATGATCTCGATCCCGACAAAAAATCCGTGCCCCGCCGGCCCGGCGGGGGCGGCGTCGTAGCGGCGGAAAATACCGTCTGACGCCGCAATGTCAAGCCTTATGGGCGGTGAAATCGGTGTCCGACTTCGATTGCCACAGGTCCTGTCGCCTCATTGGCGGGACTCAGCGCTCCGCCACCGTGTTGACCACGGCGCTGGCGACCGCCCGCTGGTACAGCGCCGGCTCGGCCAGCAGCCGCACGGCGACCTTCAGGTCCAGGTCCGGTTCATGCTCCTTCCAGGGGCAGGCTTCGCGCAGGGCGCTCAGCGCATGCTCGTCGTCGGCCGCCTTGGACCGCCAGCTTGCGATCTGCGCCGGGCGCAGCCGCCCCTCGCGCAGGTCGGACAGCAGGGAGTCCGGATCGGTCTGGCCGGCCCGGCTGGTGCAGACGGTGGGTTGCACGCCCTGGCGGTGCAGGGTGTAGCCGGCCGGCGTGTAGATGCGGCTCCAGGTCAGGAACAGCTCGCCGTCGTTGGGCAGCCGGGTGACGGTCTGGACGCTGCCCTTGCCGTAGCTGGACGCACCCACCACCACAGCGCGGCCCGAGTCCTGCAGTGCCGACGCCACCACCTCCGCCGAGGAGGCGGAGCGCCCGTCGACCAGCACCACCAGCGGCAACCCGTCCAGCAGGTCGTCGGGGTTGGCGTCGAAGCGCTGGCGGCTTTCCGGATTGCGCCCTTCGGTGGAGATGATCCGGCCGCGGCGCATGAAAAGGTCCGCCACCGCGACCGCCTGGTCCAGCAGCCCGCCCGGATTGCCGCGCAGGTCCAGCACCATCCCGTTCAGGGTCGGACCGGCGGTCTGGCGGAGGGTGTTGACCGCCGTCCGCAGGCTGGAGGCGGTGGTGGCGTTGAAACGGTCGAGTTTGACGATGCCGACGTCGCCGGTCAGCGAATAGGTGATGGTGTTGGGCACCACCCGCTCCCGCCGCAGCGGCAGGCGGCGCGGCGCACCGTTGTCGCGCGCGACGGTCAGCGTGACCAGGGTGCCCGTCGGGCCACGCAGCCGGTCGCGCATCTCCGATGCGGTCATCCGCGTCGTCAGGTCGCCGTCGATCGCCAGAAGCTGTTCGCCGTCGATGATGCCGGCGCGTTCGGCCGGGCTGTGCGGCATGATGTCATGCACGGTCACGCGGCCGTTGGCGTTGCTGTCCAGCGAAATGCCGACGCCGCCATAGCCTTCGCGCTGCGCCCGCTCGTTGGTTGCGCGCTGGACGCCGGTATAGCGGGAATAGCCGTCGAGATCGGCGGTGATGCCGTCGAACACCACCTGGTACAGCCGTTCCGGCGTCGCCTTGGACAGGACGGGGGAGTGGCTGCGCGCGCGGTCGATGACGCGGGTGGTCAGCGCCGCCCAGCCGCCGGCGTCGGCGTCCGGCGCCGCCCCGTACTCCGCGGCCAGAGTGCCCGACACGTACAGGCGTACGGTGCTGCCGGCGCGCTCCACCGTCACGGCGGGATCGAGGGCGCTCAGGCCCTTCAGCCCGTCCAGGCCCAGGCGGTTGAAGGACACGGCGTCCAGATACACCTCGGCGATCTTGCCGAAGCCGATGGCGAAGACCTGCTCGCTGACGGACGGTGGTGCGCTGGCCGGAAGGGACTGGGTGGGTGCGGCAACCGCGGTGGAGGCGAGGAGCGCCACGGTTGAAAGCTGAAGGGTGGAATGGCGGATGGAGCGGCGCAGGCGGCGCGTCAAGCTCGACATCGCGGGGATCCGAAACGGCAACACGCGTGACGGTACGGTGTGATCGCACGCGCTGTGATCGCAATTGGCCATGGGGCGAACCGCGGCCTCCCTTTCCTGCAGCCGGACCGGACGAGGATGGTGCCGGTCCCGGATGGGGGATAGATACACCTTCGGCCAGAATGGCGTGCGGGACAAAATTGCGGAGCGATTCGCAATGTTGCGGATTGTCCCGGCCTGTGTCGCCCAGGTCACGCTTGTATGGTGCGGCAGGAGAGAACCCTTGGCATTGCCACGAGTCCGCCATCGGTTCGCCACACTGCTTAAGCGTTGCCGTTAAGCAACTGTATCGGAGGGAGACCGGAAGTCAGTCGGAGTCGGCCAGCCGGAAGAGCATGCTGCCGCTGACCGGATCGGCCTCCGTCAGGATCACCTTGACCGGGCTGCTGAGACGGTATGTCCGGCCCGTACGCTGCCCGACCAGGGCGTGCGCCGCCTCGTCATGATCGTACCTGTCGTCGGGCAGGGTGCTGGCGGGGATGAGCCCGTCGGCGCCGCTCTCGTCCAGCCGCACGAACAGTCCGAACCGGCTGACGCCGGCGATGCGGCCGCCGAAGCGCTCCCCCACCCGGTCGGCCAGGAAGGCCGCGGTGTAGCGGTCGACCGCGTCGCGCTCCGCGGCGGCGGCGCGGCGTTCGGTTCCCGACAGATGCTCCCCGATCTCCGCCAGCCGGCCCAGCGTCTCGTCGTCCAGCCCGCCGACGCCCAGCCCCAGGGTGCGGATCAGCGCCCGGTGGACGATCAGGTCGGCATAGCGGCGGATCGGCGAGGTGAAATGGGCGTAGCGGTGCAGGGCCAGCCCGAAATGGCCGATGTTGTCGGGGCTGTAGGCGGCCTGCGCCTGGGCGCGCAGGATCACCTCGCTGACCAGCGGCGCGTGCGACGTGCCCGCCACCTTGCGCAGGATGCGGGTGAAGTGGCTGGGGGTCAGGTCGGCGCTCTTGCCCAGCGGATGGCCGATGTCGGCGAGGAAGCCGCGCAGCGCCTCCATCTTGTCCATGGAGGGACGGTCGTGGATGCGGTAGAGGCCGGGCATGGTGCGCCGTTCCAGCACCTCCGCCGCCGCGACGTTGGCGGCGATCATGAATTCCTCGATCAGCCGGTGGCTGTCGTGGCGTTCGCGCACCGCGATCTCCGCGACCCGCCCGCGCTCGTCGATGCGGACGCGGCGTTCCGGAAGGTCGAGTTCCAGCGTGCCGCGCTTGGCACGGGCGGCGGCGAGCCGGGCGTAGGCGCCGAACAGCGGGGCGATCACGCTTTCGGCCAGCGGCGCCGTCACCTCGTCCGGCCGGCCATCGTGGCAGCTCTGCACCTGTTCATAGGTCAGCCGTGCCGCCGACCGCATGAGCCCGCGGACCAGCCGATGCCGGATCAGCACACCGTTGCGGTCGATCCACAGGTGGAAGGCCAGACAGGCGCGGTCCTCCCCCGGCCGTAGCGAGCACAGCCCGTTCGACAGCGCCTCCGGCAGCATCGGCACGACGCGGTCGGGGAAGTACACCGAGTTGCCGCGCTCGTACGCAGCCCGGTCGAGCGCCGATCCGGGACGCACGTAATAGGACACGTCGGCGATGGCGACGATCAGGTGCCAGCCTTCCGTGTTCTCCGGGGCGCTGTCGGGTTCCGCCCACACCGCATCATCGAAGTCGCGGGCGTCGGCGCCGTCGATGGTCACCAGCGGGATGTCGCGCAGATCCTCCCGCTGCATCAGCGCCGGCACCGCCGCCAACTCCGCCTCGCGCAGGGCCGTATGCGGAAAGACGGTGGGTATGCCGTGGGCATGGATGGCGATCAGGCTGAAGGCGCGCGGTTCGTCGGTGGAGCCAAGCCGTTCCACCACGCGGGCCTGCGGCTGGCCGGCGCGCCCGGCCGGCAGGAGGTCGGCGAAGACGAGGTCACCCGCCTCGGCGTCGCCGCGGTTGGGCGGCAGCACCAGGAACTCGCTCTTGTGGCGGCGGTCGGTCGGCAGGATGCGTCCGCCATCGGCGCTCGGCCGGTAGACGCCGAGGATGCGGCCCTCGCGCTCGCCGTCAATGCGGCGGATGACGCGGGCCTCATAGAGGCGGTCGTTGATGCGGGCGAGCTTGGCCAGCAGCGTGTCGCCGACCGCCAGCGGCTTTCCCTCGCCCCGCGATTTCTTTTCCGGCAGCAGGAAGATGCGCGGCGGGTTGCCCTCGCCGGTCCAGGTCAGCGGGCGGGCCGACAGTTCGCCGTCCGCATCGACGCCGGTGATCAGCAGCACGGCGACGGCGGGCAGGGACTGCGGCGGGGCCATGCGCTTGTTGCGCCCGCGCTCCACCGCTCCGTCCGCTTCCAGTTCGCGCAGGAGGTCCTTCAGCATTTCGCGGTCGGCCGATCCGGACAGCTTGAAAGCGCGGGCGATCTCGCGCTTGCCGACGGGGGTGGTGCTGGACCGGATGAAGGCGAGAATGGCGTCCTTGCCGGGGAAATGGCTGTCGGTCACGGGGCGGGGAGTCCGTCGGTTCTTGTCGCTGGGATGGCTATATAGGGATCAATCGGCATCGGGGCGGATTGCCCATGGCCTGCCTGCCATCGCGCGGATGGTGTCGCTGCGTTCCAGCGCCTCGCGGAAGCCGGCGAGCGGGAAACGCACCTCCGTCTTCTCGCCGGCCGGCGACTGGCCGACGATGGAGACCTCCGGCGCCGGGGCGATCCGCTCCACCATGCGGCGGTTGATGTCGGGATCGGTCACGGCACAGGTGTTGGTTTCGAACCGGTAGGGCTTGCAGGGGGAGTCCGGCTTGAACACCGCCCGGTCGGACCAGACCCGCACCAGCTTGTCGAGATCCAGCGATTCGGCGGAGACGCGGAAGCGCAGCCCCTCGCGCCATTTCTCGGTCGAGCGCAGCCAGACCAGCCGCGCGGTGCGATCGTTGGTGCCGCGGGCGGTCAGTTCGCATTCCACCTGCCGGGTGGCGGTCCAGAGCTGACAGTAGAGCTTCCAGGCCTTGAAGGTCTCGTCGAACTCCTGGAAGGGCCTGTCGTTCGCCTTGGCCACGGGGGAAGCGCCGGCAGAGAGAGCGGCCAGCATCGCCAGGGCGAGGATCAGGCGCTGTCCGTGGCGGAGGGCGGGCATGGGGTGGTCCTGTAGGGCTGTTCGAGGTGGGCGGGGGCGGACCCCCACCCTAACCCTCCCCCGCTGGGCGGGGGAGGGGACAAGTGCTTAAGCGGCAAAGCAGCGGCAGTCCCTCCCCCATCCAGTGGGGGAGGCTAGGTGGGGGACTAAGTCCGCAAGAAACCCACACCCTCACTCCCGCCGCTCGGCCCGGCGCCGCAGCAGGTGGTCGGCCAGCACGCAGGCCATCATCGCTTCGCCGACGGGCACGGCACGGATGCCGACGCAGGGATCGTGGCGGCCCTTGGTCAGGATGTCGGTGTCGTTGCCGGCGGTGTCCACCGTCTGGCGCGGCGTCAGGATCGAGCTGGTCGGCTTCACCGCGAAGCGCACGACGATGTCCTGCCCGGTGGAGATGCCGCCCAGGATGCCGCCGGCATTGTTGGACAGGAACTGCGGCTGGCCGTCGATGCCCATGCGCATCTCGTCGGCGTTCAGCTCGCCGGTCAATTCGGCGGCGGCGAAGCCGTTGCCGATCTCCACGCCCTTCACCGCGTTGATCGTCATCATCGCGCAGGCGAGGTCGCTGTCCAGCTTGTCGTAGAGCGGGTCGCCCAGGCCGACCGGCACGCCGGACGCCACCAGTTCCACCACCGCGCCGACCGACGAGCCGCTCTTGCGGATGCCGTCGAGATACTCGGCCCACTGGGTGGCGGCGACCGGGTCGGGGCAGAAGAAGGGGTTGTTGTCGATCTCCGCCCAGTCCCAGCGGCTGCGGTCGATCCTGTGCGGGCCGATCTGCACCAGGGCGCCGCGCACCTGGATGGCGGAGCCCAGCACCTTGCGCGCCACCGCACCGGCGGCGACCCGGCAGGCGGTTTCACGCGCCGAGGAGCGTCCGCCGCCGCGGTAATCGCGGATGCCGTATTTCTGCCAATAGGTGTAGTCGGCATGGCCGGGGCGGAATTTCCCGGCGATGTCGCTGTAGTCCTTGGAGCGCTGGTCGGTGTTCTCGATCAGCAGCGAAATCGGGGTTCCGGTCGTCTTGCCCTCGAAGACGCCGGACAGGATCTTCACCTGATCGGGTTCCTGGCGCTGGGTGGTGTAGCGAGACTGGCCGGGCCGGCGCTTGTCCATCCAGGGCTGGATGTCGGTTTCCGCAACGAGGTCGATCAGCGACGGGCAGCCGTCGACGACGACGCCGATGGCCGGACCGTGGCTTTCGCCCCAGGTGGTGAAGCGGAAAAGCGTGCCGAAGCTGTTGCCGGCCATGGTGACATCCTCCCGAGACGAACCCGCGCCTGTGACTTCACAAAATGTGAAGAAGCGGGAGGTTTCTTGCGGCCTTTCGGCGGCAAGGTCAAGGAAGCGATGAACCGATTTTCAAGGGGAGTTTTTAAAGAGGGAAATGGTGCTGCCAGAGAGGATTGAACTCTCGACCTCTCCCTTACCAAGGGAGTGCTCTACCACTGAGCTACGGCAGCGCCGGATACGAACGCCTGATGACAGGATCGGAGGAATGGTGCTGCCAGAGAGGATTGAACTCTCGACCTCTCCCTTACCAAGGGAGTGCTCTACCACTGAGCTACGGCAGCCCCGATAACCGATCATCGCCGGGGCGATGCGTTCGGGCGAGGCGTTCAGGCTTGACCGCCCCCCGAAGTGGCGCGGGTTATGCCACAGGCCTTTTGGGGATGCAAGCGCTTAAAATCACCTCGCCGCTGACTTTTTTCCGCACTCGAAACAGACGCGCGGATCACGCCTGCGTCGCAGCGGGCGGAAGCACCGCTTCGGCGCGGAAATCGGGCACGACGGTGCCGAGGATCGACAGGACCCGCTCGCCGTCTCCGGCCCGCGCCGCCGCTTCCAGCTCGCCCACCGCGCGGTTGACCAGCGCATAGTCGATCAGACGGGGGGAGGCGAGGAAGACGCCGTCGGCCTCGGTGCGGCTCGGCGCCTCCGCGGCGGTCAGGATCTCCTCGAACAGCTTCTCGCCGGGACGCAGGCCGGTGAAGGCGATCTCGATGTCCACGCCTGGCCGGTAGCCGGCCAGCCGGATCATCTGGCGGGCGAGGTCGGCGATCTTCACCGGCTCGCCCATGTCCAGCACCAGAATCTTGCCGCGGTCCTCCGCCCGGGTGGCGCCATGGGCCGACGCCTGCAGCACCAGTTCCACCGCTTCGCGCACCGTCATGAAATAGCGGCGCATGTCGGGATGGGTGACGGTCAGCGGCCCGCCCTGCGCCAGCTGCCGGGTGAACAGCGGCACCACCGAACCGGACGAGCCCAGCACGTTGCCGAAACGCACGGTCATGTAGCGGGTGGCGTGCTCCGTCCCGTCGCGTGGCGGCAGCACGTCCAGCGCCTGGCAATAGGTCTCGGCGAAGCGCTTGGCTGCGCCCATGACGCTGGTCGGGCGGATCGCCTTGTCGGTGGAGATCAGCACCATGGCGAGGCAGCCGGCGGCGCGCGCCGCGTCGGCCACGTTGCGGGTGCCGACCACATTGGTCAGCGCGCCCTCGCACGGGTTTGCCTCCACCAGCGGCACATGCTTGAGTGCTGCGGCGTGGAAGACCAGGGCGGGGCGTTCGTCCTGGAACAGGCGCATGATGCGGTCGCGGTCGCGCACGTCGGCGATCACCGCGCGGGTGTCGAGGCCGGGGAACTTCTCCCGCACCTCCATCTCGATGCTGTAGAGGTTGAACTCCCCGGCATCGAGCAGGATCAGCCGTTCCGGCCCCAGCGCCGCGATCTGGCGGACCAGCTCGCTGCCGATGGTGCCGCCGGCGCCGGTGACGATCACCCGCCGCCCGCCGATCAACCCGGATATGGCACCGCGGTCTAGCACCGCCTGCGGCCGGCCCAGCAGGTCCTCCAGCGCGATGGGACGCACCTCCACGCCCTTGCCTTCGCCCAGCGCCGACTTGAACTCGGTCAGGCTGGGCAGGCGGGACATGACCAGCCCAAGCGCCTCCGCCCGGTCGAGCAGGCTGCGCAGGGTCGATCCCTTCAGCTCGGCGTTGCCCTTGGTGACGATCAGCCGCTGCGGCCGCTCGCCCTTGCGCTCAAGCGCCTGGACCACCTGTTCGAGGTCGTCGGGGCCGCCCAGCACCGGCACGCCGCGCACGGCATGGCCGATGCGCCGGCCCTTGTCGTCGAGGATGCCGACCACGCGGTAGGCCGACTGTCCCGGCTGGTCGAGCGAGCGGATGAACAGCTCCGCCGCGTCGCCGACGCCCAGCAGCAGGACGGGGATGCGCGGCACGCCCTCAACCGCCTCCGCCCAGCTGAAGCGGCGGTCTTTCAGGAATCGGTAGGCGAAGCGCGGCCCGCCCAGCAGCAGCATCTGCACCAGCCAGAGGATCGGCGGCAGCGAGCGGGGCAGCAGTTCGGCGCGCGTCAGCAGGAACATCGCCAGCACGAAGCACAACACCGCCACGGTGACGGCGCGCACCACCTGCATCAGGTCGGGGATGGAGGCGTAGCGCCAGATGCCGCGGTACAGCCCGAACAGCACGAACACCGCGGCCGAAACGCCGACCAGCACCGGCAGCGCGATGGACAGCGCGTCGGAATAGAGGCCGAAGGCGGAACCGCCCACCCGCAGATAGAGGGCGACGACCAGGGCCACCCCGGTCATCACCAGATCATGCAGGAACACCAGGGATGCCCGTGCGGACGGGATGCGCATGCCGCTAAACCTTGTTCATTCGTTCGGCGACTGGAGCCTGTGACGGCGGATCCAGCCCGGAAATCAGCCGCGGGAAGCTTTGAACCATTCCGCCGTGGCGCGCAACCCGGTCGCAAGGTCATGCGGCGGGCGCCAGCCGAGCCTGTCGCGGATGGGACCGTCATCCACCGTCAGTGTGCCGGCCAGTCGGTCGAACACCGCCCGCGTCCCGGTCAGCGCCGCGCCCAGCGCCATCAGCCCCTGCGGCACCGGGATCAGCCGGGCCGGCCGGTCGAGCGCTGCGGCAATGGCGCGCACCAGATCGGCGGTCGACAGCGGCTCGCCGTCCTGGACCAGGAAGGTCCGGCCGGCGGCGTCCGGATGCTCCAGCACCGTCACCACCGCGTCGGCGAGGTTGCCGACATAGATCAGGCTGCGCCGGTTGCGGATGCCGCCCAGCGGCAGCGGCAGGCCGGTCGCCACCAGCTTCACCAGCGCCCGCATGTTGCCGGCGGCACCCGGGCCATAGACCAGCGGCGGGCGGATCACCGCCACCTCCATGCCGGTGCTGGCGGAGATCGCCGCCAGCGCCCGTTCCGCCTCCAGCTTCGAGATGCCGTAGGGGCTGGTCGGGGCGGGCGGGGTCGCCGAGTCCAGCGGGGTGGGGCGGCTTTCGTCCACCATCGCCTTGATGCTGCTGAGAAAGACGAAGCGCTTCACCCCGGCCGCCGCGGCCTGCTCCGCCAGCCGGATGGTGCCGGCGGTGTTGACGCGGCGGAACTCCGCCAGCGGATCGGCGGCGGTGTCGCGCATCACATGGACGCGGGCCGCCATGTGGATTACGGCATCCATGCCGGCGAGCGCGGCGGTCCAGTCGGTGTCGGGGCCGATGTCGCCGACGACGGCCGGCTCCCACGGCCCTTCCGAGGCGGTGCGCAGCGCCGCGCGCACCCGGTGTCCGCGGGCGGCGAGCAGCGGGACGGTGTGGCGGCCGACGAAGCCGGTGGCGCCGGTCAGGAGAACGCGCATGTGCAGGATCGTCCGGGCTTGGTTCGTATGGTGGACTGAGCGACGATTTATTATCCGGTTTGGCCAGGGTGCGCCACGGCGCAAAGTCCCACGCCCCTTTTCCGGCTTTCGGTTGATGAAGGGAATGGTTATAAGCTGGACAGGGACGCGTGAATAAGGACGCTACCAAGACATGTCACATATCGTGGACGATGCGAATGATCGGCACAGCCGAATCATCATCGTCAGCTTTAATTGCGCCGACTTCGTCAATCGCGTCATTGGTTGTCTGCTCGACCAGACCGATCCCGCTTTCGAGGTGGTGATCGTCGACAATGCCTCGAAGGACGTCGACGGCATCGCTCTGCCTGCCGATCCGCGATTCCGCATGATCCGGTCGGACACGAATGTCGGCTTCGCCAAGGCCAACAACATCGGCGCGGCCGGTGCCACCGTTCCCTGGATCGTCACGCTGAACCCCGACGCCTTTCCGCGGCGCGACTGGATGGAGCGGTTGCAGGCCGCCGCCCAGGCGCAGCCCGACGTGGCGATGTTCGGTTCGACCCAGCTCTTCTCCCACGATCCCCGCATGATCGACGGCGAGGGCGACCAGTATTCCATCTTCGGCTTCGCCTGGCGGGTCAATTACCGCCGCATGCTGAAGCCGCCCTATTACAGCGGTACGGTCTTTTCGCCCTGCGCCGCCGCGGCCATGTACCGGCGCGACTATTTCGAGGCCGTCGGCGGTTTCGACGAGGATTTCTTCTGCTATTGCGAGGATGTCGATCTCGGCTTCCGCATCCGGCTCAGCGGCGGACCGGCGGTCCAGGTCGGCGACGCGGTGGTGGAGCATGTCAGCAGCGGCGTGTCCAAGCAGTACGGCACCTTCGCCCAGTATCACGGCGTCCGCAATCTGGTGTGGACGATGGTGAAGAACATGCCGCTGCCGCTGCTGCCGCTGGCCTTCGCCGGCCATGCGCTGCTGGTGGTCTATCTGGTGTTGCGCAGCCTGGGCAGCGACCGCACCGGCGCCATCGGCCGCGGCATCCGCGATGCGTTGCGCGGGCTGCCGCGCATGATCGCCAAGCGCCGCACCATCCAGCGCGACCGCAAGGCCACTCTGGGGCAGGTCGCCCGCATGATCGCCTGGAACCCGCTGCTGCTGAAGACCCGCGGCCGGCCGGGGCTGCGGAAATCGCACAGCTCAGACCAGCCGCCATCCGTGGGTGTTGAAAAAGCGTAGGGCGGAGCGGGCGAACATCCGGATATGCGTGCCGCCCTTGCCTGCGGCCTTGCCGCCGAAATGCACCATGCGCACGTCCGGCACATAGGCGATCTCACCCAGCGCCATCGCCCGGCGCGACAGGTCGAAATCCTCGAAATACAGGAAATAGCCGTCGTCGAAGCCGCCCAGCCGGCTCAGCGCGTCGCGCCGGAACAGCATGAAGGCGCCGCTGACCTGCTCCAACCCGGTGACGACGGCGTCGCGAGTGACGTCGCGCATCTCGTAGCGGTCGAGCCGCCGGGCGAACATCCGCTTGACCGATGCGGGGGCGAAGGCGCGCAGGCCCAGATCCAGCACGGTCGGTCGGCGCTTGCACAGGAACTCCTGCTCCCCCGACGGGCCGAACACCTTGGGCGTCAGCAGGACCGTGCGCGGGTGCGCCTCCATATAGCGCCAGCCGGCCAGCAGAGCGTCGGGTTCCAGCAGGATGTCGTAGTTCAGGATCAGGTGATAGGGCGCATCGCCCTGACGGATCGCCAGATTGTGGCCGGCGCCGTAGCCGACATTGCCGTGCCCGGCGATCAGCGTCACCGGCGGCCGGCCGGCTTCCGCATAGCGGTCCAGCAGCGCCCGGAACGGGTTGGAGCCTGGTCGCTGCCCTCCGGTGCGCCATTGTCGATGATCCACAGCCGGGTCTGCACCCCGGTCCCGTCGGCCAGCCGGTCGGCGGCGGCACCGATGGTGTCGAGGGAGCGGGCCAGCAGGTCCGGATCGGGATGGTAGAGGACGACCGACAGGTCGAGGAAGGCGGCGGTCATCAGGATCAGGCCTTCGACATGCGCGTCAGCGTCGCCAGCAGCAGCGCGACGGTCACCGCACCGGGCAGGAGCGTCCAGGCGCCGAAGCTCCCCGCTGCCAGCGCGGCGGCGACGAGCACGAGGCTGTAGCCGATGATGGTCAACACCACGCGGTCATGCCGGCCGACGCCCTTGGCGGCCTTCTGATAAAAATGCTCGCGGTGAGCCTGCCAGATCTTCTCGCCGCGCAGCAGCCGGCGCAGCAGCGTGATGGTGGCGTCGGTCAGGTAATAGGCAGGCAGGATCAGCGCCGCCGCCCAGTCGCCCTGTGCCGCCAACGAGGCCAGCAGGAAGGCCAGGATATGGCCGAGCGGAATGCTGCCGACATCGCCCATGAACATGCGTGCCGGCCGCCAGTTGTGGGTCAGGAACCCCGCCGCCGCCCCGGCCAGCGCCGCCCCGGCGACTCCGGTCAGACCGAACGCTCCCATCACCAGCGACACCAGCGCGACGCCGCCGCCGATCAGGATGGTCTCGCTGCCGGCCAGCCCGTCGATCCCGTCCATGAAATTGTAGAGGTTGACGAACCATAGCCACAGGAAAGCGGTCGCCGCCCGGTCGAGCCACCAGGGCAGCCAGCCCTGCCACACCAACTGGTCGGACGGCAGCGCCAGCAACCCGAAGGCCACCGCCAGCGCCTGCACCGCCAGCCGCAGCAGCGGCGACAGCTCGCGCCGGTCGTCCATCCACGACACCCCCATCAGCGCCAGCGTCCCCAGCAGCACCGCCCCGGTCTCCAGCGGCCGGCCGAAGGCGATCCCGGCGATGGCGAAGACCGGCACCACCGTCAGCATCACCGCCCAGCCGCCGCCGCGCGGAGTCGGGGCCTGATGGCTCGACCGTTCGTTCGGGATGTCCATGATGCTGCTGGCCAGCAGATAGCGCAGAACCCGCGTCGACAGGTACCAGCCGACGGCCAGACACAGCAGGAAGACACCGATCAGCGCGGACGAATAGGCGGTGGAGGTCATGATGGCTCGGGTGGTGGAGGGCAGGTGGAGACGGGGGGAAGGCTCAGAGCTTGTGATAGCCCTTGTACCACTCCACGAAGCGGGGCAGGCCGATCTCGATCGGGGTCTTCGGCTCGAAACCCAGCACTTGGCGGCTCAACTCGATGTCGGCAGCGGTTTCCTGCACGTCGCCGGCCTGCATCGGTTCCATCACCTTCACCGCCTCGCGGCCGAAGGCCTGCTCCAGCACGCCGATGAAGCGCATCAGCTCCTCGCACCGGTTGTTGCCGAGGTTGAAGGCGCGGTGCGGGGCGCCGGTCTCCGCATCGACGGGGGCGGGGCGGTCGAGGGCGGCCAGGACGCCGGCGACGATGTCGTCGATATAGGTGAAGTCGCGCTTCATCCGGCCGCCGTTGAAGACGCGGATCGGCCGGCCGGCGGTGATGGCGTCGGCGAACAGCCATGTCGCCATGTCCGGACGGCTCCACGGGCCATAGACCGTGAAGAAGCGCAAGCCGGTCATCGGCAGCTGATAGAGGTGGCTGTAGGTGAAGGCCAGCATTTCCGCCGCCTTCTTGGTGGCGGCATAGACCGACACCGGGCTGTCGACCCGATCCTCCACCGAGAACGGCATCTTGCGGTTGGCACCGTAGACGGACGAGGTCGAGGCATAGACGAAATGCTTCAGACCGGGCATGCGCCGAGCCGCCTCCAGCAGGGTCACCTGACCGGTGACGTTGGCGTCGACATAGGCATAGGGATTCTCGATGGAGTAGCGGACGCCCGGCTGCGCCGCCAGATGGACCACGCCGGTCGCGTCGGCGAACTGCGGCCACAGCCCCTCCACCGCCGCGCGGTCGGAGATATCGGTTTTGAGGAAGCGGAAGCCGGGCCGCCCACTCAGCCGGGCCAGCCGCGCCTCCTTCAAGGCAACCTCATAATAGTCGTTCAGGTTATCGAGGCCGAGCACGCTCTCCCCGCGGTCCAGCAGAGCGGCGGCGACATGCGATCCGATGAAGCCGGCGGCACCGGTGACGAGGATGGTCATGGTCTCAAGGCCCTTATGACGATGGTCCACCGGTCTTATGCCCCAGCGGCGGCCAAGGCGCCAGCTTCCATCCAGGCCCTTCCGTGGCCGGTCCGCACGCTTGACAGCCGCTCCGCGCTGCCGGTCTACTGCGCGACCGCGACACATCAGGACCGATGGGACCATCGATGCCCCCGAAGAAGAATCCGCTGAACCTGAACCCGCTGCAGCTGCGCACCCTGACCCTGCTGCAGGAACTCGCCCGTCTGGAGAACAAGCCGGCCGAGGACGAGGAGGGTGGCTTCCAGATCACCGCCCTGCCGCATGCGCACGGCAACCACTTCCATCTCGGCCATTCCGTCGTTGCCGCCAAGGACGCCACCGGACTGCAGAACGACGCCGTCTGGACCATTCTGGAGCGCAAGGGCATCGTGAAGCGCACCCCCGGCGCGGCGATCCTGACCGCGACCGGCGTCGAGTACGACACCGGCCTGCGCGACCAGATCCTCCACCAGTCCAACCACTGAGGCCGGCCACCGAGGCCGGCTGCGGAGCCGCTCCGATGGACGACACCGCCGAGTCGAAGAAGGAGCCGCCGGTTCCGGTGAAGCCGAAGCCGGCGGCATCGGGCCGCGACGACCGCCTCGCCGCCCGCCTGCGCGAGAACCTGCGCAAACGCAAGGAGCAGGCGCGGCAGCGGGGGGAGTGAGTTGCGAAGTTAGACCCCACCTATCCTCCCCCGCTCTCAGCGGACCTACGGTCCGCCTGCCGCGTCAGCACAAAGCATAGCTTTGTGCGAGAGCTGGGCGGGGGAGGGACTGCCGCCACTCTCCCGCATAAGTACCTGTCCCCTCCCCCGCTGGGCGGGGGAGGGTTTGGGTGGGGGGTTAACCTCGTCCACAATCTGCAGCCCCCTAAACCAAATCCTTCCTGAACCAGATCTGCCTGTGCCCCGGCGGATAGCCCTCCATCTCCGCCCACACCTGATAGCCGTGCTTCGGATAGAAGCCCGGCGCCTGGAAATCGTAGGTGTAGAGCCGAGACCAGCGGCAACCGCGCGTCTTCGCCTCCGCCTCCGCCGCGGCCAGCAATTGGCTGCCGAGACCGCTGCCGCGGCTCGATTCGTCCACCCACAGAAAGTCGACATACAGCCACTCCCACAGGGTGTAGCCGACCAGCCCGCCCTTCAGCGTGCCGTCCGCATCGCGGGCTACGGCCACCAGGTCGCGGCGGTCATAGGGACGGCCGAGCGCCGCCTCGTTATAGGCACGCAGGCCGTCGAAGACTCCGGCCAGATCGGCCGGGGCGGGGGTGTCCGTCACGGACAGGGTGAAGCTCTGGATCATGATGGACAGCTTAGCCGCGGCGGCGGGCAAGACCAGCGCCGTGATAAAGAACCGTCCATGCACGCCGAGCGGCCTAGCTTTCCTTGAGCCCCGCCGCGTGCTCGGCTACAAACCAGCCTTCACGACCCCTCCATCCAATCGATACGCCAAGGAGTACCCCCGCGATGGGCATCATGCCGGACAGCTGGATCCGCGAGATGGCCGAGACCAAGGGCATGATCGAGCCCTTCGTCGAGACCCAGAAGCGCGAAGGCGTGATCTCCTACGGCGTGTCGTCCTACGGCTACGACGCCCGGGTCGCCGACGAATTCAAGATCTTCACCAACGTCGACAACGCCATCGTCGACCCGAAGCGCTTCGACGATTCGAGCTTCGTCGACCGCAAGACCGACGTGTGCATCATCCCGCCGAACAGCTTCGCGCTGGCCCGCACGGTTGAGTATTTCCGCATCCCGCGCGACGTCCTGGTCATCTGCCTGGGCAAGAGCACCTATGCCCGCTGCGGCCTGATCGTGAACGTCACCCCGCTGGAGCCGGAGTGGGAAGGCCACGTCACGCTGGAAATCTCCAACACCACCCCCGCCTGCCCGCCAAGGTCTATGCGAACGAGGGGCTGTGCCAGTTCCTGTTCCTGAAGGGCGACAGCGTGTGCGAGGTGTCCTACGCCGACAAGTCCGGCAAATACATGGGGCAGAAGGGCGTCACGCTGCCCCGGCTCTGAGCGCTCCTAATCCGACGCCTTTTCCGAAGGCGTATCCGCGAAAGAAAACAGGTCCATGGACAAGATCCGCATCCGCGGCGGCCGCCCGCTGAACGGCTCCATCACCGTTGGTGGGGCCAAGAATGCCGCCCTGCCGCTGATGACGGCGTCGCTTCTCACCGACGAGACGCTGACGCTGACCAACCTGCCGATCCTGGCCGACATCAACACGCTGTGCAATCTGCTGCTGCAGCACGGCGTGGCGATCCACATGGCCGGGGCGGGCGGCGACTGCGCCGGCCGCGCCGTGGACTTCACCGCCCGCGACATCACCAACACCACCGCTCCCTACGATCTGGTCCGCAAGATGCGCGCCAGCGTGCTGGTGCTGGGGCCGCTGCTGGCCCGCTGCGGCGAGGCCAAGGTGTCGCTGCCCGGCGGCTGCGCCATCGGCGCGCGCCCGGTGGACCTGCACATCAAGGGCTTGGAGGCGATGGGCGCCGACATCCGGATCGAGGCGGGCTACATCGTCGCCAGGGCGCCGGCCGGCGGCCTGCGCGGCGCGGAATACGTCTTCCCCAAGGTGTCGGTCGGTGCGACCGAGAACCTGCTGATGGCCGCCACGCTGGCCAAGGGCACCACCATCCTGGTCAACGCCGCGCGCGAGCCGGAAGTGACCGACCTCGCCGAATGCCTGGTGAAGATGGGGCGAAGATCACCGGCATCGGCAGCGACCGGCTGGTGATCGAGGGTGTGGACCGGCTGCATGCCGCCCGCCACATGGTGGTGGCCGACCGCATCGAGACCGGCACCTACGCCATGGCCGCGGCGATCACCGGTGGCCGTCTTGACATCATGAACACCCGTCTCGATCTGATCAAAGCGGCGGTCAAGGCGCTGGCTCCGGCCGGCGTCGCCTTCGAGGAGATCGAGAACGGGATCCGCGTTTCGCGCGCCAACGGCGAACTGCACGGCGTCGATGTGATGACCGAGCCGTTCCCCGGCTTCCCCACCGACCTTCAGGCCCAGATGATGGCCCTGATGTGCACGGCCAAGGGCGCGGCGATGATCACGGAAACGATCTTCGAGAACCGCTTCATGCACGCACCGGAACTGACGCGCATGGGCGCGCGGATCACGGTCCACGGCTCGTCGGCCCTGGTGCGCGGCGTGGAGCGGCTGACCGGTGCGCCCGTGATGGCGACGGACCTGCGCGCCTCGGTGTCGCTGGTGCTCGCCGGGCTGGCGGCGGAGGGGGAGACGACGGTCAACCGCGTCTACCACCTCGACCGCGGCTATGAGCGGGTGGAAGAGAAGCTGGCCGCCTGCGGTGCGGAGATCGAGCGCATCCACGGCGGCGACGAGTAAGCGGCGGGGGCACCCCTCCCGCCATCCCATTGAGGTTGGCCTTTCCCGAGAGGTGCCCCTGATTATGACGGCCATCACCCCGATCCGCCTGCGTGCCGAGGATGAGGAGGACCTGAAGGTCGTTTCCGCCTGCCTGCAGGATGCCATCCTGCCGGTCGGCGACATGTGCTTCCAGCCCGACGAGAACCGGTTCGTCATGGTCGTCAACCGCTTTCGCTGGGAGTCGGCGGACCTGCCCCGGCCCGGCCCCACCGCCGACGACGACGATCTGGCTCCCTACGAGCGGGTCCATTGCGGCGTGCGGGTGGAGGGAGTGACCGGCGCCAAGCTGCGCGGTTTCGACCTGAAGGACCGCGGCCAGATGCTGGAATTGCTCTCGATGGAGACGATGGAGGGCGGGGTCGCCCTGCATTTTGCCGGCGGCGGCTGTGTCCGGCTCGACGGGCCGTCCTGGCGCATGGTGGTGGAGGATCTGGGGGAGCCCTGGCCCACCGGCTGCAAACCCTGCCATCCCGACGAAACCGGTCCCGACCGGATCGGCTGAGCGGTCGGGCGGCTCGGCGGAACGCCGGTTCAGCGCTCCGCGACCCGGTTCAGCGCTCCGCGACCCGGTTCAGCGCTCCGCGACCTGGGTGTCGCTGTGCAGGCGGCGGATCACGTCCTCCGCGGTCTTCTTGTAGGTGACGGTGTCCACATCCTCGCCCGGCGTAAGGTGCGAGCGGTGGACGGTGAAGAAGCGGTGGCCGACGTCCAGCATGCCGCTGGCCTCGACCAGGATGCTGTCATCCTTGCCGTTGGCGGACGGGGAAACGGAAACGATCTGGCCCAGCTCTTCGCCGAGCAGGCCGGTCACCTCGACGCCGACGAGGTCGTCACCGCCGCGCGGATCGGCGGCCAGCGCCGACTCGGCGTGGGCAAAGGATAGGGTGGTCGCCAGCGCAAGGCCGGCCAACATGGTCTGGAACCGCATGAGTCGGGCTCCCATCGCTGATGTGTGTCTCGTATGTCACAATCAACATGGGAATTGCGGGACAGTTCCCAGGGAACCATCCAGGGGTAATCCGGTTGCTGCGGAATAACCTTCAGCGAAGGAGACCCCTCCATGGCCCAGAAACTCGACGGCAAGACCGTCGCCGTCCTCGCCACCGATGGCTTCGAACAGGTGGAACTGACCGAACCGGTGAAAGCGCTGCGCGACGCCGGCGCCACCGTGCATGTGGTCGCGCCCAAAGCCGGGCAGATCCAGGGCTGGAATCACCATGACCGCGGCGACATGGTCGATGTGGACGTGACGCTCGATCAGGCCGATGCCGGCCGTTACGACGCGCTGCTGCTGCCGGGCGGAGTTATCAACCCGGATGCCCTACGGCTTGAGCCCAAGGCGATCGAGTTCGTGAAGAGCTTCGTCGACTCCAACCGTCCCATCGCGGCGATCTGCCACGGCCCGTGGACGCTGATCGATGCGGGCGGTGTGCGCGGCAAGCGCATGACCAGCTGGCCGTCGCTGCAGACGGACCTGCGCAATGCGGGGGCGACCTGGGTCGACGAGCAGGTGGTGACCGACCATGGGCTGGTCACCTCGCGCAAGCCCGACGACATTCCGGCCTTCTGCCGCAAGATGATCGAGGAATTCTGCGAAGGCCGCCACGCCGGCCATCGCAACGCTGCGGAGTAGGGGAGCAGGATTCTTGCGGCGTTAGACCCCCACCTAACCTCCCCCACTGGGTGGGGGAGGGACTGCCGCTACTCCCGCGAATATGTACTCAGTTTCCTCCCCCGCCCAGCTCTCGCACAAAGCTCCGCTTTGTGCTGACGCGACAGGCGGACCGTTGGTCCGCTGAGAGCGGGGGAGGATCAAGGTGGGGGCATCGTCAGCCGACGCCTCTCCAGCACTTCTCCCTACGCCGTCACCAGCGGCGACAACCCGTTCTGGATCGCCCACACCGCGGCCTGCGTGCGGTTCTGCGCGTTGATCTTCCGCATCACGTTCTTGAAATGCATCTTCACGGTGGATTCCGTGATGTGCAGGTTGCGCGCAATGGCCTTGTTCGACTGCCCGGCCAGAAGGCAGCGCAGGATCTGCACCTCGCGCTTCGACAGGTCGCCGCTGGGCGGCATGGCGATGGGAGTCGGGGTGTGCTGCGGACGTTCGTTGGCGGCGGCCATCAGCAGGCCGGCGACATGGGTGGGGTAGACCACCTCGCCCAACATCACCAGCCGCAGGGAGCGCAGCAGGCTCTCGCTCGACATGCTCTTGTTCAGATAGGCGTCGGCGCCCGCCTTCAGCGACTGCGACAGGCTGCGGTCGGCGATGGTGTCGGCCAGCACGACGATCCGCGCCGACGTGCCTTCGCGCAGGCGGCGGATGCCGGCGATCTCCTCGGGCATGCCGTCCTGCAGCGCCAGCACGATCAGGTCGGGCTGGTCGCCATCGGCGATGAGGTCGAGCGCGTCGTCGGCACTGGCCGCATGGGCGCTGACCCGGAAGGGGCCGCCGCCGATCAGCGTCGCCAAAGCCGCCGAAAAAAGCCGGTCGTGGTCGACCAGCATCACAGTCCATGTCTTCATCGATCATCCTCCGCTGGACCGCCCATTGCCGGGCGGCGGCGATCCCCCCTTTGATCTGCATCCCCTGGACCTTGGTCCGAAGACAAGGGCCAAGGACCGG
Source organism: Azospirillum sp. INR13 (assembly GCF_015390205.1). Taxonomy (NCBI): domain Bacteria; kingdom Pseudomonadati; phylum Pseudomonadota; class Alphaproteobacteria; order Rhodospirillales; family Azospirillaceae; genus Azospirillum; species Azospirillum sp. INR13. The sequence continues at coordinate 91,557 of NZ_VUOI01000008.1, read as the reverse complement.
GCCGACTGATCCGGTCCAGGCAGACTCCGAACATGAAAAATTAGAACAATATTGTTCGGAACAGCGGGCTTTACGCTTCGTGCCGGGATGATTTATACGGTTCATTAACCAACCGCGCAAGATGAGAACAGGAAAGTCACAGCCAATAGATCGGATTTGGTCAGAAATTGAACACAGATTCGTTCATTCGATATTGAGAGGTAGGAGCGCCATAGAGCGGCGCGAATGAACCGCTTTCCCGATGGGGTTTTTTGGTGTTCTTGGCCCTTCTGGTAAAGCGGTCCGCTGAGCATAAGGGGACACGATGGAGTTCGAGCTTCAAGCGCGCGGCAGTTCGCGCAGCGCGGGCAATCCGACGCGGATTTTTCTGGTGGTCGACGAGCAGCCGATGGTCCGCCACGGCTTTGCCCTGTCCATCGGCGAAATCTGCCCCGGAACGCGCGTGCTGGAGGCCGGGTCGTTGGATGAAGCACTGGACATCGGCCGCAAGACCCCCGAGTTGGCCCTGGTCCTGTACGATCCCGGCCCGCCGCGCCTGGACGATGCGGATGCCGGCGGCGGCGGCGCCATCGACGGGCTGCGCCGCCTGAAGGAAGCACTGGGCGGGGTGCCCGTCCTGATCCTGACCAACTCCGACGAGGTGGCGGACATCGTCGACAGCGTCCGCATGGGCGCGCGCGGCTATGTGCTGAAGACCAGCCCGCCGGAGGTGCTGGAGCATGCCATCTCGCTGGCCCTCAGCGGCGACGTCTTCCTGCCGCTGCCGCGCGCCGTGCTGAACGGAGCGCTGAGCGAGGGACCGCGCGGCAACGACGACATCCTCGACCGGCTGACCGACCGCCAGCGCGACGTGTTCGAACTGCTGCTGGCCGGCCATTCCAACAAGGAGATCGCCCGCGGCCTCGGCGTGCTGGAAGGCACGGTGAAGGTGCATGTGCGCGCCATCATGCAGAAGCTGGGCGTGCGCAACCGCACCCAGGTTGCGGTGGTCGCCGCCCGCAACGGCTGTTTCAACGGCGAGGGCTGAGCGGGGCGGGGTGTTTGTCCGCATTGCCTGAACGGCTCCGCTTCCGGCAGACTGGCGCCCGCATCATCCAGTTGGGGAGCGGGCGCTTGGTTCAGGTGGCGGTGGCCGACAGGCCGGATAATTCGGCGCGCATTTCAGGGGGCGAGGAAAAGAAGGTCGCGGTCCATGGCGCAGCGACCGTCCGGTTCGAACATCGCCACGGCGAGACCCGTCTGGCGACGCTCTACCACCACGACCCGCTGCGGGTGCTGATGCCGACGCCGCGCCGCGGCGATCTTCCCATCGCCGTGCTCGCCACCACGTCCGGCGGCATGGTTGGCGGCGACCGCATGGACATCGCGCTGTCGGTTGGGACGGGAGCGAAGGCCCTGATCACCACCCAGGCGGCCGAGAAGGTTTACCGCTCCACCGGCGCCGACTGCCGCATCGACACCACGCTGTCGGTCGAAGGCGGCGCGTGGCTGGAGTGGATGCCGCAGGAGGCCATCGTTTTCGAAGGCTCCCGCCTGCGCCGCCTGACACGGATCGACCTGTCGGGCGACGGCCGCGCAATCGCCGGCGAGATGCTGGTCTTCGGCCGCGCCGCCTTCGGCGAGACGGTCACCCGCGGCTTGATCCGCGACGCCTGGGAGGTCGCCCGCGACGGCCGCCTGATCTGGGCCGACGCCCTGCATCTGGACGGCGACATCGCCGAGACGCTGGCCCACCCCGCCGGCTTCGGCGGAGCCGCCGCCTGCGCCACCCTGCTGCACGCCGCCCCCGATGCCGCCCGCCACCTCGATGCCGTCCGTGCCCTGGCGGAGCCGCTGGAGGGCGCGCGCATCGGCGCCACGGCGCTGGACGGCCTGCTGGTCGTCCGCATCCTCGGCGGCGAGGCCCGTGCCGTGCGGCTGGCCTACGCCGCGCTGTGGTCCGGCTTGCGCAATGAGGCCGCCGGACTGCCCACCCGCCTGCCACGGCTGTGGGAGGTGTGATCGAGGCAATCTGCACCGCGTTGCGATTGCTGCGAAGATCTCGCGTTTTTCCGCGAGTGTGATACCCTTTTCGAGCATGTGTGCGGAGCGTACACAGAGCACGGAATGTCAGGGACATGGGCAATGGACTCCTACCGCAAGAACTACGAACCGCTGCCGGATACGGATGGGCTGGACGGCGTTCGCATGGGCAACGGCAGTGAGGTGCTCGATTATGACGCTGCGGTCCGGCATCTGGCGGCGTCCAGCGCGTTTTTGGCAGAACGGTCGAAGCGGATGGCTGCGCGTATTGCGCAGGGTTCCGCGACGGAATGAGCGACCGGTTATCGACCCTGTTTCTCAAGCGGCGGCATTTTCTCGTTGAGTGCGGTCGTGCCGCCGTTATCGCCTTGCCGGACGGTCTCCGCCCCATTTTCCTGGCGGAAAGCCTGCACCTCGATCAACTGGTTGAAGATTACGGCGCCTTGCGCGACCAGTTCGTGGCCCGCCACGGCATGGGCGAAAACCTGCTGGCAAACCACAAGGTTGCGGCCCTTTATGTCTGGCTTCTGTCCAAGGTGCCGGCGGAGTTGCTGTTCCGCTTTCCATCCGATGCGCCCGTCGACTCCCGGCGGCTGGTCATGGCGACCATGATGAATGCGGTGATCGTGGCTCTGCTTGGCATTGATCCGTCACGTGTTGACGGTCTTTTGCAGGACGACATCGAGTACTGCTTGCTGAAGGAAGCTCCGGCGAATCTGGAGTGACTGTGCTGCACGTTGCACGCCCATTGTCTGCTGAACGGTGCGCGGACCAACATCGCCCGCTACTGATGCCAAGCACTTTCAACCCCCTACGTCATACGACGCACTTGGCGCACCGCATCATCGTGGCATAATCGCTCCCAACCGGCCGGCAATGATCCGGTGACGAACAGGGCGGCGAAAGGGCAATCCCCCGATGAACCTGACAGGGCGCGAGAAGGACAAGCTGCTCGTCGCGATGGCGGCGATGGTGGCGCGGCGGCGGCTGGAGCGCGGCGTCAAGCTGAACCATCCGGAGGCGGTCGCCCTCATCACCGATTACGTGGTGGAGGGCGCGCGCGACGGCCGCACGGTGGCCGAGCTGATGCGCGACGGCGCCACCGTGCTGACCCGCGATCAGGTGATGGAGGGCATCCCCGAGATGATCCACGACATCCAGGTCGAGGCGACCTTCCCCGATGGCACCAAGCTCGTCACCGTCCACCAGCCGATCCGTTGAGGGATGCCCGATGAAACCCGGTGAAATCTTCCCGGCGGCCGGCGAGATCGTGCTGAACGACGGCCGCGCCACCGTCGAACTCGACGTCGCCAATGCCGGCGACCGGCCGATCCAGGTCGGCTCGCACTTCCACTTCTACGAGACCAACAGCGCGCTGACCTTCGACCGCGAGAAGGCGCGTGGCTTCCGGCTGGACATTCCGGCCGGGACGGCGGTGCGCTTCGAGCCCGGCCAGACCCGCCGTGTGACGCTGGTCGCCTATGGCGGCGACCGGGTGGTGATCGGCTTCAACCGCAAGGTCAACGGCGCCCTCTGACGGGCCGACAGGGAAGGGCGAAGGAAATGGCGCACCGCATCGACCGGGCCGAATATGCGGCCCTCTACGGCCCGACCACCGGCGACCGCGTCCGGCTGGCCGACACCGACCTGATCGTGGAGGTCGAACGCGACCACACCGTCTATGGCGAAGAGGTGAAGTTCGGCGGCGGCAAGGTGATCCGCGACGGCATGGGGCAGTCCCAACGCTCGCGTCACCAGGGGGCGGTCGACACCGTCATCACCAATGCCCTGATCATCGACCATTGGGGCATCGTCAAGGCCGACATCGGCATCACCGGCGGGCGCATCGCCGCCATCGGCAAGGCCGGCAACCCCGACATCCAGCCCGGCGTCGACATCGTCGTCGGTCCGGGAACCGAGGTGATTGCCGGCGAGGGCAAGATCGTCACCGCCGGCGGCATCGACGCCCACATCCACTTCATCTGCCCGCAGCAGGTGGACGAGGCGTTGAACAGCGGCGTGACCACCATGCTGGGCGGCGGTACCGGTCCGGCCGCCGGCACCGCGGCCACCACCTGCACGCCGGGACCGTGGCACATGGAGCGGATGCTCCAGGCCGCCGAAGGTCTGCCGATCAACCTGGGCTTCTTCGGCAAGGGCAACACCAGCCGCCCCGACGCGCTGCTGGAACAGATCGCCGCCGGCGCCTGCGGCCTGAAGCTGCACGAGGATTGGGGCACCACGCCCGACGCCATCGACACCTGCCTGACGGTCGCCGACCAGTTGGACGTCCAGGTGGCGATCCACACCGACACGCTGAACGAATCCGGCTTCGTCGAGGACACCATCGCGGCGTTCAAGGGCCGCACCATCCACACCTTCCACACCGAAGGGGCGGGCGGCGGCCATGCGCCGGACATCATCCGGGTGGCGGGGCTCAACAACGTGTTGCCCAGTTCCACCAACCCGACGCGGCCCTTCACCATCAACACGGTGGACGAGCATCTGGACATGCTGATGGTGTGCCACCACCTCAGCGCCCGCATTCCCGAAGACGTCGCCTTCGCCGAAAGCCGAATCCGGCGCGAGACCATCGCGGCGGAGGACATCTTGCACGACCTGGGCGTCTTCTCCATGATCTCGTCGGACAGCCAGGCGATGGGCCGGCTGGGCGAGGTGATCATCCGCACCTGGCAGACCGCCCACAAGATGAAGCTGCAGCGCGGCCGGCTGCCGCAGGAGACCGGCGACAACGACAATTTCCGGGTCAAGCGCTACATCGCCAAATACACCATCAACCCGGCGCTGTCGCACGGCATCGGCCATGTCGTCGGCTCGGTCGAGGTCGGCAAGCTGGCCGATCTGGTGGTGTGGTCGCCGGCCTTCTTCGGGGTGAAGCCGGACATGGTGATCAAGTGCGGCACCATCGCCGCGGCGCTGATGGGCGATCCGAACGCGTCGATCCCGACGCCGCAGCCGGTGCATTACCGCCCGATGTTCGGCGCCTTCGGCCGGGCGATGCAGGCCAGCAGCGTCACCTTCGTCAGCGCCAAGGCGATGGAACTGGAGGTCGGCCGCCAGCTTGGCCTGCACCGCGAAACTGATCGCCGTCCAGGGCACCCGCACCGTCGGCAAGAAGGACATGATCCACAACGACGCCACCCCGCACATCGAGGTGGACCCGGAGACCTACGAGGTGCGGGCGGACGGGCAGCTGCTGACCTGCGAACCGGCGGACGTCCTGCCGATGGCGCAGCGGTATTTCCTGTTCTGATGGTACGCTCCCTCTCCCGCCCCGGGAGAGGGAAGGGGCCCATGCGGAGCATGGGAAGGGTGAGGGGTTGGGCAAGGATAGGAAATCCATGTCCGGATCACCCCTCACCCTCCCGCCTTCGGCGGGTCCCTCCCTCTCCCGGGGCGGGAGAGGGTAATGGTTGCGAAGGCTCAAACAGTTGATCGGTGTATTCGACTCAGGACATGGCGGATTGACGGTGCTGCGCGCCCTGGTGGACGCCGCCCCCGACCGGCCCTTCGTCTATCTCGGCGACCATGCCGCCGCTCCCTACGGCCCGCGCAGCGAGGACGACATCTACCGGCTGACCGTGGCCGGGATGGACCGGCTGTTCGCCCAGGGCTGCCGGCTGGTCGTCATCGCCTGCAACACCGCCGCGGCCGTTGCGCTGCGCCGGCTGCAGCAGGAATGGCTGCCGTCGGCCCATCCCGGCCGCAACGTGCTGGGCGTGCTGGTGCCGATGGTGGAGGCGATCACCCGCGTGCCCTGGATGATCGACACCGTGCCGCCGGACCATCTGGCAGAACCGCGCAGCGTCGGCATCTTCGCCACCGCGGCGACGGTCAACTCCGGCTCCTTCCCGCGGGAGATCGGCAAGCGCGCCCCCTCCGTCCGCGTGGTGCAACAGGCCTGCCCCGATCTCGTGCCGTTGATCGAGCGCGGCGCGTCGGATGACGAGATCGAACCGGCGGTCGCCGGCTATGTCCGCGTCCTGCTGGACAAGATGGGCAATCAGCCGCTGGACACGGTGGTGCTGGGCTGCACCCATTATCCGCTGGTACGCCACCTGTTCGCCCGAGCGCTGCCGCCGGGTGTGGAGGTGCTGTGCCAGCCGACGCTGACTGCCCGCTCGCTGGAGCAGTATCTCGACCGCCACCCCGAATACCGCCCTGACCCAGCCGAGCAGGGCCTGCGCTTCTTCACCACCGGGGACGCGGCGCTGGTCAGCGAACTGGCCGGCCGCTTCTTCGGCCACCCGACCCCCTTCGAACGGCTTTAGCTGATGACCGATCCCTCCCGCCGCGCCACCCGTGTCCATGCCCGCGGCCATTGGTCCGCCGAGCAGGCGGCCGGCACCGTGACGCTCGCCTTCGACGACCGCTTCCGCCGCCGCATGGCGATGACCGACGATGCCGGCGGCGCCTTCCTGCTCGACCTGCCGCGGGCGGTGGCGCTGGACGACGGCGACGGGCTGGAGTTGATCGACGGCAGCTTCCTGCGCGTGGTCGCCGCCGCTGAGGAGCTGATGGAAGTCCGCGCGCCCGGCCCGGTCGAGGCCTTCGCGCGGGTGGCCTGGCATCTCGGCAACCGCCACCTGCCGGTGCAGATCGTCGGCGACACCATTCGCCTGCGCCGTGACCATGTGATCGAGGACATGCTGCGCGGGCTGGGGGCCGAGGTGCATGACGTGACCGCGCCATTCATGCCGGAAGGCGGCGCCTATGGCGGGCATTCGCATGGCGGCGGGCATGGGCATTCGCACTGACGTGGGAGATAGCGTCTCCACCCACGCCCTGACGCGCCTGCTGGCGTGGCTGTCGCCCAGCTTCCCGGTCGGCGGCTTCTCCTACAGCCATGGGATCGAGGCGGCGGTGGAGCAGGGACTGGTGCGGGACAGGGCGACGATGATCGTCTGGCTCGACGGTATCCTGCGCCATGGCGCCGGGCGGACCGATGGCATGCTGTTCGCCGCCGCCCATCGCGCCGTGCGGTCGGGGGGACGAGGCCGGTTTCGCCTGGGCTTTGGAGCGGGCCGACATCCTGCGCGCCTCCTCCGAAACGGCTCTCGAATCGCGGGCGCAGGGGCAGGCTTTCCTGTTGGCGATCCGCGCCGCATGGCCGCTCGATGACCTGTCGCGCTGGGATGCCGTCATAGCATCCACCGGACGGCCGGTCGCTTATGCGGTGGCGGTGGCGCTGGTATCGGCGCTGATCGGCGTGGCGGAGGGGCCGGCGCTGACCGCCTACCTGCACGCCTTCGCCGCCAATCTGGTGTCGGCCGGCGTTCGTTTGGTGCCGCTGGGCCAGACCGACGGACAGCGGGCGCTGGCCGCCCTCGACCCCATCACGCATAGCGCGGCGGAGGCGGCGCTGGCGCCCCCGCTCGACGATCTCGGCGGCCGGGCGATGGCCGTCGACTGGACCTCGATGATCCACGAAACCCAATATACGAGGCTGTTCCGCTCATGAGCGCTCTCCCCGCTATCGAAAAGAGCCACGCCGGTCCGCTTCGCGTCGGCATCGGCGGTCCTGTCGGCTCCGGCAAGACCGCACTGACCGACGCGCTGTGCAAGCGCATGCGCGAGGATTGGGAGGTCGCGGCGATCACCAACGACATCTACACCAAGGAGGACGCGGAGTTCCTCACCCGCTCCGGCGCGCTGAAGCCGGAACGGATCATGGGGGTGGAGACCGGCGGCTGCCCGCACACCGCGATCCGTGAGGATGCGTCGATCAACCTCGCCGCCGTCGACCAGATGAACGCGAAGTTCCCCGATCTCGACCTGATCTTCATCGAATCGGGCGGCGACAACCTCGCGGCCACCTTCTCGCCGGAACTGGCGGACATCACCATCTACGTCATCGACGTGTCGGCCGGCGACAAGATCCCGCGCAAGGGCGGGCCGGGCATCACCCGGTCGGACCTGCTGGTGATCAACAAGACCGACCTCGCCCCGATGGTCGGCGCCAGCCTGGAGGTGATGGACCGCGACGCCCGCAAGATGCGCGGCGACCGTCCCTTCGTCTTCGCCAACGTCAAGGCCGGCGAAGGGGTGGACGCCATCCAGTCCTTCATCGTCCAGCGCGGCGGGCTGCCCCTGCCGGGTTGAGAGTCTTACACCCGAAGACACAACCGCAGGAAGACCGGCGCACGGGAACCTCCGGCTTGGCCATGCTGTTCATGCAGCATGAGACGATTCAAGCCGGAGGATGCCCTGATGACGCGCCCGACCCCTGCAACGGCCTTGGGCACTGCGCTGCTGCTGGCCGCGCTGGGACCCATCGCCGCGCCCGCGCTTGCCGCCGACGAGTGTGCGGCCGGGCTCGACCGGCTGGGACAGCAGGCGGCGGCCCTCGAGGCCGCGGCACCCAACAATCCGGCCCCGGTGACCCAGCAGGAGATCGCCCAGCTGCGTGCCCTGCAGCAGGCCGCCCAAGGCGCGGCGCAGAAGGGCAACGCGCCGGCCTGTCAGGCGATCCTGGCGAGGCCACGGCGCTGCAGGAGTCCATCGCCCATCCCCGCGCAATCGCCGCCGACGACCTCGAGGACGCCAAGCTGCGCAGCCCGGACGGCAAGGATATGGGCGAGATCTCCGAACTGGTGATCGATCCGGCGACCGGCCGCATCGCCTATGCGGTGGTCGAACTGGGCGGCTTCCTCGGCATCGGCGACAGCGACTTTCCCGTTCCGTGGGCCCTGTTCGCCCCGTCCGGCGATGGATATGTCCTGAACGTCCCGAAGGACAAGTTGACCAACGCCCCGCGCTTCGACGACAGGAACCGCCCGAACATGAACGACCGCCAATGGGCGATGGCGGTGCACACCTATTACGGCGTCGCTCCCTACTGGATGCAGCAGTCGGCGACGCTGGCCGCCATCGCCGGCTCGACCGGCGGCGGCGGCGACGCCGCGGCGGCGCCCCTGCGCCAGGAGGTCCAGCGCCTGTCCCAGGAGGTGTCGCGGCTGAACCAGGAACTGCAACAGGCGCGGGCATCCGGCTCCAGCGCCGCGACGGCCGGCGGAAGCGGGCAGGGTGGCGCCTCCCAGACATCTCCTCAGGCGTCTCCGCAGGCACCGTCGGGGAACGACACCCCCCAGCCGCCGGTTTCCCAACAGTGACACGATAACGATCCGATCGCGGGCGCACCCGGCTTCGGGTCCCGCATCCAGGAGGACCGACATGGAACTCTCTTCCATCACCGATACGGCCCAGCGCAACCTGCGCAATCTCAACGACCGCATCCATGGTCCCGGCGGCGGCTATACCATCAATGTCGGCCACAGCGAACGGCTGGCCTCTCTGGCCGGTGGCGTGGCCCTGGCGGTGCTGGGCCTGCGCCGGCCGAACTGGAGCGGTGCCGCGATGGCGCTGGCCGGCGGCGTCCTGGTGGCGCGCGGCCTGACCGGCTACTGCCCCGGCAAGTCGATGCTGGCCGATTGGGCGCGCGGCGACCGCGCGGCCATTCCGTCGCAGGATGTGGAACGCGGGATCGATCCCTATTCCCGCCATCCCGGCGACATCTATCAGGAAGCCTGCGAGGAGGAGATCGTCGACGAGGCGTCTCAGGAATCCTTCCCGGCCAGCGATCCGCCCTCCTTCATGCCCGGTGTTGCCCGGTAAGGGGTGATCGGCCAAGCGGTGTGGCTGGATAACAGAAATGTCATCAAGAAACGGCCTTCCGGCCCGGTGCCGGAGGGCCGTCTTGACATGGATCAATGAAAGGGATTGCGGGCAGGGCTTCTGCCTTTACTGAACATACCGGCGTCAATGCTGCGCGATGATTGGGGGGCGGGTGCGGATTGCATCCATTGCACGTTGCGGACCTCTCGTTATTGGTTTATGGTGCACCGCACAAGGAACGCCGCGTGCCCTTGCCCGGCGAAAAGGCCGCCAGGGTTGCGGCCGCTCCTCCCGTCACACCGACCGCAGGACCGTCCGCCATGACCACGATCATTCCCGCCGCCGCCACGCTCGAAGGCAAGAAGGGGCTCGTCCTTGGCATCGCCAACGACCAGTCCATCGCCTGGGGCTGCGCCCGCGCCTTCCGCCGCGCTGGGTGCCGACCTTGCGGTCAGCTACCTGAACGACAAGGCGAAGCGCTTTGTCGAGCCGCTGGCCCAGCAGCTTGAGGCCGAGATCTTCGAACCGGTGGACGTCACCGGCGAAGGCGAGCTGAAGGCCATGTTCGACAAGATCGGCGAGAAGTGGGGCAAGCTGGACTTCGCGCTGCACAGCATCGCCTTCGCGCCGAAGGAGGACCTGCACGGCCGCGTCGTCGACTGCTCGCGCGAGGGCTTCCAGCAGGCGATGGACGTCTCCTGCCACTCCTTCATCCGCATGGCCAAGTATGCGGAGCCGCTGATGAAGGACGGCGGGTCGCTGTTCACCATGTCCTATTTCGGCGCCAACCGCGTCATCGACAATTACGGCGTGATGGGTCCGGTCAAGGCCGCGCTGGAGGCCAGCGTGCGCTATCTGGCGTCCGAACTCGGCCCGAAGGGCATCCGCGTCCATGCCATCTCCCCCGGCCCGATCAAGACCCGCGCCGCTTCGGGCATCGCCCATTTCGACGAGCTGATGAACAAGGCCACCGAGCGGACCCCCGAAGGCCGCTTGGTGACCATCGAGGAGGTCGGCTACACCACCGCCTTCCTCGCCACCGACGGCGCCAAGGGCATCACCGGCGACACCACCTACGTCGATTGCGGCTATTCCATCATCGGCTGAGGTCGGCGGATTTCCGGTTGAAGAATGGGGCGGGTGCGGCGACGCATCCGCCCCATTCCGTTTGGAACGCCTCTCCAAGGTGCGTCAAATTGCCGTGTGACGTCCCGACTGTTTGGGTGCGGTGGTAGCACCAGCCATAATCCGCCCGAACGGGGTGCCGGCAAGGGGGGAGGCGGCAAGGTCATGGGCGCCATCACATGGCGACGGCAGTTGAGCGTCGGCCAGCCGGCCATCGACGACGATCACAAGCATCTGATCGAGTATCTGAACGAACTCGACGCAGCGCTGGCCGCCCCGCGGTTCCAGCCGGTTCGCGTTGCCAAGATTCTGGTCAAGCTGCTGGAATACACCAAGGAGCATTTCGCCCGCGAGGAGCGGATCATGCAGATCGTGCGCTATCCGCAATTCGAGGAGCACGTCGCCATGCACCGCGCCGCGGTCAAGATGGTCAGCGAACTGTCCAACCGCTTCTCCATCGAACCCACCCACGAGAACGCCGAGAAGCTGTACAAATTCACCGCCGACTGGCTGGTCCGCCACATCATCCTGATGGACACGCAGCTCACGCCCTATGTGCGCGGCGTCTGGGCGTGATCGGATAGGGGCAGGCGCCTACCCCACGAACTCGGTGGCGCGATAACCCTGGGCGTAGAGCAGGGCGGTCAGGTCGCCATGGTCGATGCGGGCGCGGGCCTCGGCGGCGACCACCGCCTTGGCGTGGAAAGCGACGCCGAGCCCGGCAGCCAGCAGCATCGGAAGGTCGTTGGCGCCGTCGCCGACGGCCATGGTCTCCGCCATCGGCACGCGGTTCTCGCCGGCATAGGCCATCAGCGCCTGCAGCTTGCTGTCCTTGTCCAGGATCGGCTCGGTCACCATGCCGGTCATCACGCCGTCGACCACTTCCAGATCGTTGCCGCGGTCGTCGTCGAAGCCGATCCAGCTGCGCACCCGGCCGGTGAAACAGCGGAAGCCGCCCGACACCAGCACGCAGACGGCGCCGTTGGCGCGCATGGTGCCGACCAGCTGGGCCGCCCCCGGCATCAGGGTGGCGCGCTGCCACACCTCGTCGATCACCGTCTCCTTCAGACCCTTCAACAGAGCGACGCGTTCGCGCACCGCGTCCTTGAAGTCGATCTCGCCGTTCATGGCGCGGGCGGTGATGGCGGCGATGTGGTCCTTCAGCCCGACATAGTCGCCGAGCTCGTCCAACATCTCCTGCTCGATGATCGTCGATTCCATGTCGGCGACCAGCAGCCGCTTGCGCCGGGTCGCCGCCGGCTGGGCAACGATGTCCAGTCTCGCGCCATTCAGCGCATGGCGGATTGCCGCCTCCGCCTGTTCCGGCGCCAGATTGCCGAAAGGCAGGTCGCAGGCGGTGCCGGGGGCCAGCCAATCCGGCGCCCCGGCATCGGCGCCCAACCCGACCAGTGCCGCCTTGGCGGTCTGGACGACGGACTCGTCGAGCGTGGCGGTGCGCGGGGCGATCAGCGTGGCGACGGCGTTCATCGGCGGGTATCCCGAGGAAAAGAGGGCCTTTGCGCGCTGCCTACCACAGGCGGAGAGCCGGGTCCAACGAAGCTTCGGCGGCGGCATGCGGTTGGGTGTTGCAAAGAGAGCGCCGGAACGCCATGGAAGGACGATGGAACAGGTTCGACGGACCATATCCCCTCTCCCCCCCGGGGAGAGGGTTAGGGTGAGGGGGAGCGCCTCGTGGCTTTGCTCGACGCGCGACGCTTTGGCTTCTCCCATCAATCCACACTGTGCCTCCCCCTCACCCGACCCTCTCCCCGGGGGGGAGAGGAGGATATGAGGCGGGGGGCCTGCGATGACCGACCTCACCGACGTCATCGTCATCGGCGGGCCGACTGCGTCGGGCAAGTCGGGGCTGGCGCTTGCCGTCGCCGAGGCGTTCGGCGGCACCGTCATCAATGCCGACAGCATGCAGCTCTACGCCGACCTCGACGTGCTGACCGCCCGCCCGCCGGCCGAGGATCTGGCGCGGGCGCCGCACCGCCTCTATGGCGTGCTGCCGGCGGCGGAGCGCGGGTCTGCGGCGCGCTGGCGCGACATGGCGCTGGCGGAAATCGACGCCGCCAAGTCCGAGGGGCGGCTGCCCGTGGTGGTCGGCGGCACCGGTCTCTATCTGCGTGCGCTGATGCAGGGTTTAAGCGAGGTCCCCCCCATCCCCGACGAGGTGCGCGCCGCTGCTCACGCCCGGCTGGCGTCCATCGGCGGCGAGGCCTTCCGCTCCGAGCTGGTCGCCCGCGATCCGGCATCGGCCAAGCTGAACCCCGGCGACACCACCCGCTTGACCCGCGCCTGGGAGGTGCTGGAGGCCACCGGCCATCCGCTGTCCCACTGGCAGAGCCAAACCGCCCAGGGCGCGCCGGAGAACCTGCGCTTCACCGTCATCGTGCTCGATCCACCGCGCGCCGACCTCTACGCCCGGTGCGACAGGCGTTTCGACCTGATGATGGAGCAGGGCGCACTGGAGGAGGTGCGGCGGCTGGATGCTCTGGCGCGGGAGCAGGGCCTCGCCCCGGACTTGCCGGTGCTGAAGGCGCTGGGCGTGCCGGAACTGCGCCGCCACCTGCATGGCGAAATCCCGTTGGACGAGGCGGTCGCGCTGGCCCGGCAATCCACCCGCCGCTATGCCAAACGGCAGGTGACGTGGTTCCGGCATCAGATTGTTGGCAAAGCACCGGAAATGCTGGTAAGTCATACAGGACAGCATAGCTGCCATACCATCGATTCACCCTGTTCAGAGGCGGAACGAAATGCAATGCTCGGCCGCCTGAGAACGATACTAAATTACTGATCCGAAGGAGAAGCACCGTGTCGGTTGATTGGGGTCATGTGTTCGCGGGCCGCGTGGGCGGCATGACGGCGTCCGAAATCCGGGAACTGCTGAAGCTGATCGATCGCCCGGAGATCATCTCCTTCGCCGGCGGCATTCCCGACCCGGACCTGTTCCCCAGCTCTGCCATCGCGCGGTCCTACGAGAAGATCTTCCAGTCCAACGCCGGTGCCGGGGCTGCGCTGCAGTATTCCATCACCGAAGGCTATACGCCGCTGCGGGAGTGGATCTGCGATTACATGGGCGGCAAGGGCGTCAACATCGGGCTGGATGGCGTGCTGGTCACCAACGGCTCGCAGCAGGTACTGGAGTTCGTCGGCAAGCTGCTGATCGGCCCCGGCGACAAGATCGTTGTCACCCGCCCGACCTATCTCGGCGCGTTGCAGGCCTTCTCGCCCTACGAGCCGACCTACCTCTCCATCCCGATGGACGAGGAAGGGCCGGAGATGACTGCGCTGACCGAGGCGCTGGCCCAGAAACCGAAGTTCTTCTACCTCGTCCCCGATTTCCAGAACCCCAACGGCACCACGGTGACGCTGGCCCGCCGCCACGCCATCCTGGACGCCTGCGATGCGGCCGGCGTGCCGGTGATCGAGGACACCGCCTATTGCGAACTGCGCTATGACGGCGAACATCTGCCGCTGATGGCGGCGCTGGATTGCGAGCGCAACGGCGGCAAGCTGACCAACGTGATCTTCGGCGGCACCTTCTCCAAGACCATGGTCCCGGCGATGCGCGTCGGCTGGGTCAATGCCGCGCCGGAGGTGGTGAACCGGCTGGTGCTGATGAAGCAGGCGGCCGACCTGCACGCCAGCACGATCAACCAGATCGTCATGCACGACGTCGTCTCGCAGATCTTCGACAGCCACATCAAGCTGCTGCGCGCCCAATACAAGGAGCGTCGCGACGCCATGCTGGCGGCCCTGGACGAATACGCCCCGCCGGGCGTCACCTGGACCAGGCCGGAAGGCGGCCTGTTCGTCTGGATCGAGGCGCCGGAGGGCGTCGACGGCACCGAACTTCTGGCCCGCGCCATCAAGGAGGCCAACGTCGCCTTCGTCCCCGGATCGGCCTTCCACGCCGACCGGTCGGGCAAGAACACGCTGCGCCTGGCCTTCTCCGTCACCAAGCCGGCCCAGATCCGCGAGGGCATCCGCCGGCTGTGCGAGCTGCTGAAGACCGCCGCCTGACGGTTCGTCCGTCCCAGTCGTCGCCTGTTCGAAACGGCGGCCGCGCTTCGGTGCGGCCGCCGTTTCCGTTTCGGGCAAGCTGGGACCGGGCAGGACCGCCACCTCCTATGGGCGCGCAACAATTGGAAAAACTGCGGCAAAAAAACTTTGCAAACATTCGCGAATAGGGTTGACCTATGACGGATGATTTGACTAATTTGCCGGTCCCAGCACACGCCATCGGGGCTAAGTCGTTGTTCTGAACGGCTATGCCCATCCGGCGGGGTTGGTGTTCCCAAGGAACCGGGTGCCCTAGAGGAGGCGCCCACATGAGAAGGTCGTGAGCGATGTCCGAACAGAAGCTGACCGGCGCCCAGATCGTCATCAAGGCCCTGAAGGATCAGGGCGTTGACATCATCTTCGGCTATCCCGGCGGCGCCGTACTTCCCATCTACGACGCGCTGTTCCAGCAGAACGACCTGAAACATGTCCTCGTACGCCATGAACAGGCCGCGGTTCACGCGGCGGAGGGCTATGCGCGCTCGACCGGCAAGGTCGGCTGCGTGCTGGTGACCTCCGGCCCCGGCGCCACCAACGCGGTGACCGGCCTGCTGGACGCCCTGTGCGACAGCATTCCGCTCGTCTGCCTGTCGGGGCAGGTGCCGACCCACCTGATCGGCAACGACGCCTTCCAGGAAGCCGACACCACCGGCATCACCCGTCCCTGCACCAAGCATAATTACCTGGTGAAGGACGTCGACAATCTGGCCCGCACCCTGCACGAGGCCTTCTATGTCGCGCGCAGCGGCCGTCCCGGCCCGGTGCTGGTCGACATTCCGAAGGACGTGCAGTTCGCCGACGGCACCTATGTCCCGCCGGCGGAGGTCAAGCACAAGACCTACCGTCCGCAGGTGAAGGCGGAGATCGCCCGCATCGAAGAGGCGATCGAGTTGATCGCCAACGCCAAGCGGCCGGTCTTCTACACCGGCGGCGGCGTGATCAACGCCGGCCCCTTCGCGGCCAAGCTGCTGACCCAGTTCGTCAAGACCACCGGCTTCCCGATCACCTCCACCCTGATGGGCCTCGGTGCCTTCCCGGCGTCGGACAATCAGTGGCTGGGCATGCTCGGCATGCACGGCACGTACGAGGCGAACCTCGCCATGTACGAATGCGACGTGATGATCAACATCGGCGCCCGTTTCGACGACCGCGTGACCGGCAAGCTGTCGGCCTTCTCGCCGGGCTCCAAGAAGATCCATGTCGACATCGATCCCAGCTCGATCAACAAGAACGTTGCGGTCGACATCCCGATCGTCGGCGATTGCGGCGCCGTGCTGGAAGACATGCTGCGCATCTGGAAGGCGCGCGCCAAGAGCGCCGACAAGCCGGCGCTGAAGGAGTGGTGGGGCAAGATCGAGGGCTGGCGCGCCCGCAACTGCCTGAACTACAACCGCACCGAATCGGTCATCAAGCCGCAATACGCCCTGGAGCGCCTGCGCGAGGCCCTGCGCGGCAAGGACCACTACATCACGACGGAAGTCGGCCAGCACCAGATGTGGGCCGCCCAGTTCCTGCCCTTCGACCAGCCCAACCGCTGGCTGACCTCGGGCGGGCTCGGCACCATGGGCTACGGCCTGCCGGCTGCCATCGGCGCGCAGCTCGCCCACCCCGACGCCATCGTGGTGGACGTGTCGGGCGAGGCCAGCTTCCTGATGAACATGCAGGAGATCGGTACCGCCGTGCAGTACCGCGCGCCGGTCAAGATCTTCATCCTGAACAACCAGTATATGGGCATGGTGCGCCAGTGGCAGGAACTGCTGCACGGATCGCGCTATTCCCAGAGCTATTCGGAAGCCCTGCCGGACTTCGTGAAGCTGGCGGAATCCTGGGGCTGCGTCGGCCTGCGCGCCACCACGGTGGCCGAGGTCGATCAGGTGATCGAGAAGATGCTGGCCGTCACCGACCGCCCCTGCATCATCGACATCGCCGTCGATCCGAAGGAAAACTGCTTCCCCATGATTCCGGGCGGCAAGGCCCACAACGAAATCCTGTTCGGTCCGGACGACAGCCCGTCCGACGCCACGCCGGAAGACGGCATGGTGCTGGTCTGATCGGCTGACGACGAACGAACGGGGGGAATGGGTCTCATGGAAAACGCGATCGAAAAGCACACCATCGCCGTGCTGGTGGACAACGAGCCGGGCGTTCTCGCCCGCGTCATCGGGCTGTTCTCGGGCCGCGGCTACAACATCGAAAGCCTGACCGTGGCGGAGGTGAACAACGCCGACCACCTGTCGCGCATCACGCTGGTCACCTCCGGCACCCGGATGATCATCGAGCAGATCAAGGCGCAGCTCGGCCGGCTGGTTCCGGTCCACCGCGTCCACGACCTGACCGACGAAGGGCCGTCGGTGGAACGCGAACTGGCGCTGGTCAAGGTGGCCGGCACCGGCGACCGCCGGATCGAGGCGCTCCGTCTCGCCGACATCTTCCAGGCCAAGGTGGTCGACGCGACGCTGAGCAGCTTCGTCTTCGAGCTGACCGGCACCACCGAGCAGGTCGACGATTTCGTCGGCCTGATGGGCCAACTCGGCCTCGTGGAAGCCAGCCGCACCGGCGTTGTCGCCATGTCGAAGGGACCGGCGGCGTTCTGAGGCGCCGTCACCCGCAGAAGAACATTCTGCGAAAGATCGGAGCGGCAAAAACGCAAGGAAGCTTTGCATTTTGCCGTTCCGTCGAGCGATTGTTTCCCTTGACGGGCGGCTTTGCTCAATGGAGTAATCCGCCGCAGGAAACGCACTCAGTCTTCGTTCGTTGCGAATTCAAGGAACCATCTCCATGCGCGTCTATTACGATCGTGATGCCGACGTCAACCTGATCAAGGGCAAGAAGGTCGTCATCGTCGGCTACGGCAGCCAGGGCCACGCCCACGCCCACAACCTGCGTGACAGCGGCGTGAAGGACGTGCGGATCGCGCTCCGCCCGGGTTCGGCCACCATCAAGAAGGCCGAGACTGCCGGCTTCACCGTGATGACCCCGGCCGAAGCCGCTGCCTGGGCCGACGTCGTGATGGTTCTGACCCCGGACGAGCTGCAGGCCGACCTGTACCGTGACGATCTGGCCCCGAACATGAAGCAGGGCGCCGCCCTGGCCTTCGCGCACGGCCTGAACGTCCACTTCAACCTGATCGAGCCGCGCGCCGACCTCGACGTGTTCATGATCGCGCCGAAGGGCCCCGGCCACACCGTGCGCAGCGAGTACCAGCGTGGCGGCGGCGTGCCGTCGCTGGTCGCCGTTCACCAGAACGCTTCGGGCAACGCGCTGGACATCGCCCTGTCCTACGCCTCGGCCAATGGCGGCGGTCGCGCCGGCATCATCGAGACCACCTTCAAGGAAGAGTGCGAGACCGACCTGTTCGGCGAGCAGGCCGTGCTCTGCGGCGGCCTGACCGAGCTGATCCGCGCCGGTTACGAGACTCTGGTCGAGGCGGGCTATGCCCCCGAGATGGCCTATTTCGAGTGCCTGCACGAAGTGAAGCTGATCGTCGACCTGATGTACGAGGGCGGCATGGCCAACATGCGCTACTCGATCTCCAACACGGCCGAATACGGTGACTACCGCACCGGCCCGCGCATCATCACGCCCGAGACCAAGGCCGAGATGAAGCGCGTCCTGACCGACATCCAGGAAGGCCGCTTCGTCCGCGACTGGATGCTGGAATGCAAGGCCGGCCAGCCGTCCTTCAAGGCGATCCGTCGCCGCAACGCCGAGCACGAGATCGAGAAGGTCGGCGAGAAGCTGCGCGCCATGATGCCGTGGATCGCCGAGCGCCGTCTGGTCGACAAGTCGAAGAACTGATCGGGCGAAAGCCAAGTCGGTTTTCCGGAAAGCGCGTCCCTTCGGGGGCGCGCTTTTCATTTGGGAGGTGCTTCACGTGATGCCCCCTCCCTAACCCTCCCCCGTGATCGGACCGGCCTTTGGCCGGCCGAGGGTGGGGGAGGGAGTAACCACGGCGAAAGCCTACCCCCGCGGATCCTTGAAACTCGACGGCGGGGTTTCGGCCACCGCGGCGCGGCCGGGGTCGCGCTTCTGGGTTTCCAGCAGGATGTCGCGGGCGATCGGCGCCGCCGCGGTGGAGCCGCCGCCGCCATGCTCGACGAAGACGGCGCAGGCATAGCGCGGCGCCTGGACGGGCGCGAAGGCGACGAACAGGGCGTGGTCGCGTTCGCGCCAGGGCAGATCCTCGTTCTTCTTCACGCCGGTGGTGCGCTCCGCCATGGTGATGCGGCGGACCTGGGCGGAACCGGTCTTGCCGGCCATCTCGTACCCGACCTCGGTGATGCGCGACTTGAAGGCGGTGCCGTTCGGCGCGTTGGTCACCTCGTTCATGCCGCGCAGCACGATGTCGAGATTCTCCTTCTTCACGCCGATGCTGGGCCAGGCGGTCTGTTCGCCGCTGACGGTCTTGATCTGCTTGGTCAAATGCGGCTTGACCGCATAGCCGCCGTTGGCCAGCCGGCAGGTCATCACCGCCAGTTGCAGCGGCGTCGTCAGCACATAGCCCTGGCCGATGGAGGCGACCAGCGTCTCGCCCATGTCCCAGCCCTTGCCCAGGGTCGCCTTCTTCCAGGCGATGGACGGCATCAGCCCGGCGCGCTCGTGCGGCAGGTCGATGCCGGTGCGGGCGCCCAGGCCGAAGCGGTTGGACATCTCGGAAATGCGGTCGATGCCGATGCGCCGCGACACGTCGTAGAAGAACACGTCGCAGGAATGGCGCAGCGCCCCGACGAAATCGACCGTACCGTGGCCGCCGCGCTTCCAGCAGTGGAAGCGATGGTCGCCCAGTTCCATGTGGCCGGGGCAGAAGACGGTGTGCCGGCTGCTGACGATCCCCGATTCGAGTGCCGCCAGCGCCGCCATCATCTTGAAGGTGGAGCCCGGCGGATACTGGCCGACCACCGCCTTGTTGTTCAGCGGCGTCGCCTGGTTGGACAGCAGCTCCTCCCACAGCTCGGCGCTGATGCCCATGGTGAACTGGTTGGGATCGTAGCTGGGGTGGGAACTCAGCGCATAGATGCCGCCGGTGTGAACGTCCATCACCACCGCCGACGCGCTGACCTCCTTCGACAGGCGTTCCTGCACGAAGCGCTGCAGCGCCATGTCGATGGTCAGCTGGATCTCGCGGCCCGACTGCCCCTCGTCGCGCGACAGCTCGCGGATGACGCGGCCGACAGCGTTGACCTCCAGCTGGCTGGTGCCGGCGGTGCCGCGCAGAACCTTCTCGTGGAACTTCTCGATGCCGGCCTTGCCGATGCGGAAGCCGGGCAGGGACAGCACCGGATCGCTGTTGCCGCTCAACTCCGCTTCCGAAACCGCGCCGACATAGCCCAGGATATGGGCGGTGGCCTCCGCCTGCGGGTAATGGCGCAGCTCGCCCACCTCGATCGACACGCCCGGCAGGTCGGGGGTGTTGGTCTCCAGCGTCGCCACCTGCTCCCAGGTCAGGTTCTCGCGCACGGTGACGGGGACGAAGCGGCGCTTGCGGTGCAGTTTCGCGCATCACACGGCGGCGGTCGCCATCGGTCAGCGGGACGATGCGGGAGATCTTGTCGAGCGTCTCCTGGATGTTGTGGGTGCGCTCCGACACGACGACGACCCGGTAGTTCTGCTCGTTCACCGCCAGCGGCACGCCGAACCGGTCGACGATGTTGCCGCGCGACGGGGCGATCAGCCGCAGGCTGATGCGGTTCTCCTCCGCCAGCATGGTGTAGCGCGCGGATTCGACCACCTGCAGGTAATAGAGCCGACCGACCAGCGCGGACAGACCGGCCAGCTTGATGCCGCCCAGCACCAGGGCGCGGCGCGCCAGCAGGCGGGAACGGTCGGTGTCGCGATCGATCGAACTCATGAAACCGCCGGGACCCTTTACCCGTTCAAGAACGCGCGGTGGACGCGGATCAGCAGCCAGCCCACCGCAGGAAACACCGCCACCGTCAGCAGGCCCTGGAACAGCGCCGGCAGGATCGACAGCGCGGCCGCATCCAGTGCCGTGAAAGCCAGCCATTGCAGAACCACGGCACCGGCCATCACCAGGGTGAAGCCGAACCACAGCAACGCGAAGGTGCTGGCCAGGAACACCCGGCGCTGGTTCAGGACCGCCCACTGCGCCACGATCAGCAGCAAGGCATTGACGCCCAGCGGCCCGCCGATCAGGAAATCCTGCAGCAGCCCGATCAGAAAGGCCACCCCCGGACGCATCAGGTCAGGCCTGTGGATCGTCCAGTAATAGACGGAAACCAGCGTCAGGTTCGGCGCCACCGGGGCGTAGCCCGGCACCGGCACCGGAATCATGCCGACCAGAACCATCATGACGGTAACGGCGAAGGGTGCCAGATTGCGCCCGGCCTTATCGACCCGTTGCCAGAACGTTGCCGTCATACCGGCGGCCTTCCCGCCGGGGCGCTGTCGGACCGGCTCACTTCCACTCCGGCGACGGGTCCAGGTCGGTGCCGGGCAATCCGAAATCCACCAGGCGCAGATGTTCGATCCGCGACAGGTCGGCGCTGGGCAGCACGCGCACGCCACGCTCGCTGACCGCGGTCACCACGCCGACCGGCAGGCCGGACGGGAACAGGCCGCCGTCGCCCGAGGTCACCACCTGCTCGCCCACCTGGATCGGCGACTCCGGCGGCAGATAAAGAAGCTTGGCCTGGTCGGAATTGTCCCCGGCCAGGATGGCGCGCTGACGCGTGTTGGCCAGGATTACCGGGACACGGGCGTTGATGTCGGTCAGCAGCAGGATGCGGGACGACCATTCGCCGACTTCGATCACCCGGCCGACCAGACCGGCGCCGGCCAGCGCAGCCTGTCCCTTGCGCACCCCGTCGCGCTTGCCGGCGGTCACCACAAGCGTGCGGACGAAGGAACTGCCGGGGGGTCGCGATGACGCGGGCGGCGATGTAGGTGAGAGAGGGGTCCGGACGGACGCGCAGCAGGCTGCGCAGGCTGCTGTTTTCCGCCTCCAGCCGCAAAGCCGCCTGCTTCCACTGCAGAAGCCGGGCGTTCTCGGCCTTCAGGCGCTGGTTCTCGTCGAAGGCGTTCTCAAGCTCGACCACCGACTCGACCACGCGCGCCGCGGTCGCGGCGGGGCGGGAGATCGCGTCGAGGATCGGGGCGAAGGCGTCGGTCATGCGGGCGCGGGCGCTGTCCACCGATACGGACTCGATCTTGCCGACCATCATCAACGCGATGGAGGCAAGGACAAGCAGGAGGAAGGAGAAACGCTGCGCGAGAGCCCGCAAAGGCGCGGCAAGGCGGATGACGGAGCCGGATGAGCGTGACTTCACAGGAAATTCCCGTCCAGATACGCGGTCCGTCTCCGGCCCTCACCGCCCGGGGTTGGGCGACGGGCCGGAGGCCTTCCAATCAGGGATACACCAATCAGTAAGCGCTGACCAAGACGTTTCGCAGCGTCTTCATCTCCTCCAGCGCGCGGCCGGTGCCGAGCGCCACGCAGGAGAGGGGATCGTCGGCGATCGACACCGGCAGGCCGGTGGCGTGGCGCAGGACGAAGTCCAGGTTGCCCAGCAGGGCGCCGCCGCCGGTCAGCACGATGCCCTTGTCGACGATGTCGGCAGCCAGTTCCGGAGCGGTGTGTTCCAGCGCCACCTTCACCGCCTCGACGATGGCCGACACGGGCTCGGCCAGCGACTCGGCGATCTGCCGTTCGGAGATGATCAGTTCCTTGGGCACGCCGTTCATCAGGTCGCGGCCCTTGATTTCGAGGATGCGGCCCTCGCCGTCCTCGGGCGGGCAGGCGGAGCCGATTTCCTTCTTGATCCGCTCGGCCGAGCCTTCGCCGACCAGCAGATTGTGGCTGCGACGGATGTAGCCGATGATGGCCTCGTCCATCTTGTCGCCGCCGACGCGGACCGACCGCGAATAGACGATGCCGCCCAGCGACAGCACGGCCACCTCGGTGGTGCCGCCGCCGATGTCGACGACCATCGAGCCCGTCGGTTCCGTCACCGGAAGCCCGGCGCCGATCGCGGCGGCCATCGGCTCCTCGATCAGGAAGACGCGGCGGGCGCCTGCGGCCTCCGCCGATTCCTGGATCGCCCGGCGTTCCACCGCGGTCGAGCCCGACGGCACGCAGATGATGACCTGCGGGCTGGCGAAGCTGCGGCGGTTGTGAACCTTGCGGATGAAATGCTTGATCATTTCCTCCGCGACTTCGAAATCGGCGATGACGCCGTCGCGAAGCGGCCGGATGGCCTGGATGTTGCCGGGGGTTCGGCCGAGCATCATCTTCGCCTCGTCACCGACGGCGAGGACCTGCTTCTTGCCGCGCACGTTGGCGATGGCGACGACGGACGGTTCGTTCAGGACGATGCCGCGGCCCTTGACATAGACCAGGGTGTTGGCCGTGCCCAGATCGATCGCCATGTCGGCGGACAGAACGCCCAGCAGTTTGGAGAGCATGGAGCTGACGAACTCTATCAAAGCGGTTGAGACGGCCGAGCCGGCGGCGACTGGCATAGCATGCCCGCCGACGGTTCCATAGTCGAATGCGTCCGCACGCTCAAGCGGAGAGTGCGCCCGGCAGGCCTGACCCGTGTCGCGAAAGCAGGTTCCGGTTGGCCGGTGCCCGCCGCTCTTGCGGTGTCTGGTGAAGGCAAAACTGGCGGATCAGGGTTAATTTTCCGTCAACGGCCGAACTCTTGAGATCGGCCCTTGCGGTAAATGCCGTCCCGATCCGCCGATAGCCATTCGGCCGGTGTGGCGGTTCAGTGTCTAGTCCGAACCATGGTGTGCCGCAATGGGCAATTGCCCGCCTGTCCGGCAGGGTGGTCAGTGATGCCCGGCCTCGGGATTGCCCGTCGGCTTTGCCGCATGGGCGTGGTGTCCCTCCAGCCGGTCCATGCAGGCCAGCAGAACGCCCGACACCACGAAGGTCATGTGGATGATCACCAGCCACATCAGCTCCTCCTGCGAGGTCTGGGACAGATTCATGAAGGCCTTCAGCAGATGAATGCCGGAAATGGCGACGATGGAGGCGATCAGCTTCAGCTTCAGCCCACCGAAATCGACCTTGCCCATCCAATCCGGACGATCTTCGTGATTGGCCACGTCGATCTTCGAGACGAAGTTCTCGTAGCCGGCGAAGATCACCATCAGCAGAAGATTTCCGGCGAAGGACAGGTCGATCAGCGTCAGCACGGCCAGCAGCACGTCCTTCTCGCTCATGTCCAGCACATGCGGAACGATGTGCAGGATTTCCTGGGTGAACTTCACCAGCAGGAGCACCAGCGAGACCACGAGCCCGAGATAGAAGGGGGCGAGCAGCCAGCGGCTGGCGAAGATGATCTGTTCGAAGCGGCGTTCGATCATGGCGGGTTCGGCACGTCGTTGATTAGGGAAGTCGCGGAGACGGCGGATGTGTCGCAATGCTGCGCCGCAAAATCAATCGGACATTTCATTCGTCGTGCCGAGGGCGGGGAACCTCCATTCGTCATAGGCATTGTCATCGTATCGTAACGTCGAGGCGCTATGGTCGCGGCTTTGGATGAGACCGCCGGGAAGGGTTTGCCGACCATGAAGACCTCCGCTCCACACATCGTGTCCGCGTTCGAGGACGCGCTGAAGCGGATGAAATCCGCCATCGTGCAGATGGCCGGCGCTGCGGAGACGCAGATCGACCAGGCACTGACCTGCCTGGCCCAGCGCAACCCCGATCTGGCGCGGGAAATCGTCGAGTCGGACGCGCGACTCGACTCGTTCGAGCATGACATCGAAGCGCACTGCATGCGCCTGCTGGCACTGCGCCAGCCGGTGGCCGACGACCTGCGCGAGGTCGTGGCGGCGCTGAAGATCGCCGGCAACCTGGAACGCATCGGCGACCATGCCGCCAACACCGCCAAGCGCGCGGTCGCCATCTTCAGCCTTGCGGAATCGGCCTCTCTGTCGGGCCTGCCGCAGCTCGGGCGGCTGGTGCGCGAGCGGCTCAGCGCCGTGGTCGACGCCTATGTCGACAGCGACAGCGAGGCGGCACTGCGCATCTGGCGCACCGACGATGAGGTGGACGCGCTCTACACCAGCCTCGTTGCGGAGGTGGAACGGTCCGCCCTGGCGGCACCGGACCAGTTCATGGCGCATATGCATCTGATGATGATCGCGAAGAACCTGGAGCGCATCGGCGACCACGCCACCAACATCGCCGAGGTCGTGCATTTCGTCAGCACCGGCCAGACCCTGCTGGACGAGCGTCCAAAGGCCGACCATTCCTATGATCCGGTGAGCTGAGGCCCTGATCCGAGACAAGGGGGCGTCACCGCAAGGCATAAGGCGATCGTTCGGCCTGGAACCGGGCCGATGGGGGATAGCATTTCCGTTGCGGAGCGATCACGTTAACGGGATGCCGTTCCCACCCGCAGACGAGACAAACCCTCCCTGATGACCGACGACCTGATCCGCCTCTATGCCGCCATCCTCGACCGCCAGCAAATGGACCCGGCGCAGTCCAAGACCGCCCGTCTGATCGCCGCCGGTCCGAAGAAGATCGCCAAGAAGGTGGGCGAGGAAGCGGTCGAGGTGGCGCTGGATGCGATGAACGAGGATCGCCAGGGGGTCATCAACGAAAGTGCCGACCTGCTGTACAACCTGTCGGTCCTCTGGGCGACGCTGAACATCCACCCGGACGACGTGTTCGCCGAAATCCGCCGGCGCGAAGCGCTTTACGGCATCGCCGAGAAACTGCCGAAGGTGGTCGCCGAGCGTTGAGCGGGGCTGTCGGGGACATCGACGTCGACACCTCCTGTCCTCAAGCCGCTCCCAAACCCTCCAGCAACGGCAGCCTCCGCTGCACGAAAGCCGCATGCCGGCGCGTCAGTTCAGTCCGGCTGGCCTCATCCCCCTCGCACCGCTCGCCGTCGCGGCCAAGCGTGATACCGTCGGCGGACAGATGGCGCCAGGCGAAGGCTGCGGGGTCCTCACCCAGCCGGGCGGCCAGCAGGAACAGCGCCTCGATCCGCGATACCGGCACCCCGGCGCCCAGCAGCGGGGAGGCGAGCTGCCCCGGCGTATCGCCAAAGCGGTGGCGTTGCAGAACGGCGGCGTTGAAGCGCTCGCTCGAAGCTTTACGTTCCGCAAATCCGTCTTCGGGCATGATCGGCGCCGCCAGAGTCAGGCTCGTCAGCAGGACCAGCGCGCGCAGCACGGCATCCTCCCCTTGCGCCGCCAGGGCCGGCCGGGCGAGCAGCGCGTCGAGGCTCTGCGGCTCCTCGGCCAGCGCCTCGCCCAGCGGCTGGTAGAGCGCCTGCGGGAAGGGCAGGCGGCCGATGGGGGTGGAGGCGACTTCCGGCAAATCGTCGGCGGCCACCAACAGCGCGAACCGGGTCTCACCCAACAGCGCGCGCCGCTCCGCCGGTCCCAGCCGCTCGCCGCCCTTCACGAACAGGTCGCGGCGGAAGCTGCGGTTGGTCATCACGTCGCGCAGGGTCTCGGCCTGGGCCGGATCGCGCGCCTCATCCGCCAGCGCCTGCTTCGCGGGGGACAGGCTGAGATCGTGCAACTGCTCCATCGGCACGGCAGCGCCGGCGAACTCCAGCTTGGCGGCCGCCAGCTCGCGCGCCACGTCGGCATGGTAGAAGGCCGTCCAGTCGCCGTTCAGATATTCGTGGGCGATGTAGTTCGGCGACTTGTGGCGCAGCTGCTCGATCCGCTCCACCACGCCGTCGGTGGCGCCGAACCAGCCGCCGCCCCGGGCGGCCATCCGCGAGGCGAACTCGACCGCCCGCGCGATGCGGTCGGGCAGGGGGCCATCGCCGTCGGCGCAGCGCTCCACCAGCAGGCGGCGCAACGGCATATGGGCCAACGTGCCGGGGAGGGCGTTGTAGCTGACGAACACAACGCCACCCGGTGCCAGTCGGCGGCGCAGCGTGTCGAGCAGGATCGCCCGGTTCTCGGCGCTTACCCAGGACCAGACGCCGTGCAGGGCGACCACGTCCAGCATCGGCCCCTCGCGCCGGGCATAGTCGGCGAAGCTCTCCTCCAGGAAGTCGGCATTGTCGAGCCCGGCATCGTCGGCCAGCCGACGGACGCCGGCGATGTGGGAGGGGTTGAAGTCCATCGCCTCGAAACGTGCGGCCGGATGGGCGCCGGCCAGCAGCGCACTGGTCAGCCCGTGGCCGCATCCCGGTTCCGCCATGGTGAAGCAGCCGCGGCGCAGCGCCTCGGGCGGACGCCAACCGCGCAGCGTCAGGGCCAAGCTGAGCAGGGCCGGCGACCAGTCGCGATAGACGGCGCGGATATAGTCGATGCCGCCGACATAGCCTTCCGTCCAGCCGCCCATTCCCGATCTCCCGTTTCGATGCCCATTGTCGACAGCGCCGGTGTAGCCGCCGTGGGTGGAGTCCGGCCACCGAAAAGCGCGCGCCAAAAAATTCACATGGGGTGCGATTTTGCTATCGACAGGCCAAAAGCCCTTCGCTATAAACCGCGCCACACCGGCCGGGACAACGGCTTGGCCGGGGCGATGAACAGTCGGCTGTTTCAGCCAAGTTCGCCGCAGCAAGAGATGGGCGCATAGCTCAGTTGGTAGAGCAGCTGACTCTTAATCAGCGGGTCCAAGGTTCGAGTCCTTGTGCGCCCACCATCTCTTGAGCATTTCCTACGGATGGGCGCATAGCTCAGTTGGTAGAGCAGCTGACTCTTAATCAGCGGGTCCAAGGTTCGAGTCCTTGTGCGCCCACCATCCATAAGGGGCTGGAACCGAGCAGGTTCCGGCCCCTTTCCAGTTTTGGGCTTCTGTTTGGGAGCGGTCGTGGCGTCTCGTGTGATGCCCCCTCCCTAACCTTCCCCCACCTTCGGTGGGAGAGGGAACTCCGCCGCTTTCGCGGTTACTTTACGCCGACAAGCGTCCTGCCCCCTCTCCCGCGATCGGACCGGCCTTTGGCCGGCCGAGGGCGGGGGAGGGATGGGGAGGGGGCAGCCGGCTGCCGAACCCTCACCCTTGCACCTGCGCCAGGAAATCCGCGGTCACCCGGTCCATCGTCGCCAGATGGGTGTGGAACCAGTCCGGGAAATGCTCGGTGACGTACAGGCGGGCGCGGTCCTCCTTGCCCTCGGCCAACTCCGCTTCGATGGTCGCGACCACCTTCAGGACGCGGGCATGTTCGTCCTTGTGGCAATGCAGGGCGAAGAAGCCGTGCTGCGTCATCAGCGCGTTCTCGCGGGCAAAATGCTCGCGCAGATGCTTGGCGAAGGCGGCGAAGGGAGCCTGCAGTTCGCCGGCCGGCGCATCGCAGGCGGCCTGCAGCAGGGCGACGGAATCGACATGGTCGCGGTCCATGACCGCATAGCCGAGCATGGGGACATCGCTGGTGGGGTCGGCGGCGGGGGTGGTGGTCGCAAGCATGGTGGGGCTTCCTGAAACGAAGATGGCCTTCGGAGACGACGCTCCGAAGGCCACCATACCCGCACTGTCGTCATGGTCTCTTGACGGCGGTCAAGACACCCGGATCGTCAGCCTTTCGCCTCGCCGGCCTCCAACTCGTCGATGAAGCCGCGGATGACGCCGAGGCCCTTCTGCCAGAAGGCCGGGTCGGAGGCATCCAGCCCGAAGGGAGCCAGCAGTTCCTTGTGGCGCAGCGTGCCACCGGCCGACAGCATCGCCAGATACTTCTCGGCGAAGCCCTTCTCCGCGTCCTGGTAGACCGCGTAGAGCGAGTTCACCAGGCAGTCGCCGAAGGCATAGGCGTAGACGTAGAAGGGCGAATGGATGAAGTGGGGGATGTAGGACCAGTAGTGCCGGTATCCCTCGTCGAAACGAAGCGCCGGGCCGAGGCTTTCGGTCTGCACCGCCATCCAGATCTCGCCGATGCGGTCCGAGGTGAGCTCGCCCTCGCGCCGTTCGGTGTGGACGCGGCGTTCGAAATCGAAGAAGGCGATCTGGCGGACCACCGTGTTCAGCATGTCCTCGACCTTGCCGGCCAGCATGATGCGGCGGCGCTTCGGGTCGGTCTCCGCCGCCAGCAGGGCGCGGAAGGTCAGCATCTCGCCGAACACCGATGCCGTTTCCGCCAGCGTCAGCGGGGTGTCGGACAGGAAGTGCCCCTGCTTGCCGGCCAGGATCTGGTGGACGCCATGGCCCAGCTCATGGGCCAGCGTCATCACGTCGCGGGTCTTGCCCTGGTAGTTGACCAGCAGATAGGGGTGGACGCTGGGCACGGTCGGATGGGCGAAGGCGCCCGGCGCCTTGCCGGGACGAACCGGGGCGTCGATCCAGGGATTGTCGAAGAAGCGTTTTCCCAGGCCGGCGAGGTCGGGGGAGAAGCGGCCATAGGCGCCGAGCACGATGTCGCGCGCCTCCTCCCACGGGATGCTGCGGTCGGCATCCTCGGGCAGGGGGGCATTGCGGTCCCAATAGTCCAGACGGTCCTGGCCGAACCACTTGGCCTTCATCGCGTAATAGCGGTGGGACAGGTCCGGATAGGCGCCCTTGACGGCGGAGACCAGCGCATCGACGACCTCGTCCTCGACCCGGTTGGACAGGTTGCGGGCGGAGGTCGGCGTCGGGTAGTTGCGCCAGTCGTCCTCGATTTCCTTGTCCTTGGCCAGCGTGTTGGTGACCAGCGCGAACAGCCGCGCATTCTCGCCCAGCACCTTGCCCACAACCTCGCCGGCCTCGCGGCGGATCGCGGGGTTGCGGTCGGACAGGCGGTTCAGCGCCTCCGCACAGGTGAGCTCCTTCCCGCCCATGGGGAAACGCAGGCTGGCGATGGTCTCGTCGAACAGGCGGTTCCAGGCGGCGCGGCCGACGACATGCTTTTCGTGCAGCAGCCGCTCGATCTCGTCGGACAGCTGGTGGTCGCGGTAGAGGCGGACGTCGCGTAGCCACGGCTCGTAATGGCGCAGCGCCGGGGACGCCGTCTGTATGGCCGCCAGATCGGCCTCGTCCAGCCGGTTGATCTCCAGCGTGAAGAAGATCAGGTGGGCGGAGATGTCGTTCACCCGCTCCTGCGCCGACTGGTAGAACTTGGCGATGGTCGGGTCGACCATGTTGCCGTTGTAGACCAGTCCGGCATAGGACATGACGCGCGACAGCGTCTCGTCGATGTCCTCGTAGCTGCGGATCGCCGCGGCCAGTTCGTCGCCCTTCAGCGTGACCAGCTTGCCGGCGTAGCGTTCGCGGAAGGCCTTGCACTCCCGCTCCATCCGGTCGAGGTCGGCCTTCAGCTCCGGCGACTCCATGCCGGGATAGAGGTCGCTCAGGTCCCAGGTGGGAAGCGCACCCAGTTCGGGGGTGTCGTTTGCGGCCATGGCGGCGCTGCTGGTCATCGAATCCCTCCAGAGATTGGTTGGATCCATATAAGCGCGCACGCGCCGCGGGCAAAGTCCTCATGCGGGGTCCTGCAGCGCCCGCCGGCCGGCGCGCAGGACGGCACGCGACAGCCCGGCCAGCGCCGTTCCGGCGATGCGGCTCTGCTGCCAATGGAGCGGCACGTCCAGCGGCCGGCCGGGTACCAGCTCCACCAACCGGCCGGCAGCGAGATGGTCGGCGACCAGCGGGTCCGGGTTCATCCCCCATCCCAGCCCGGCCAGCGCCCCGTCGACGAAGGCGTGGGTGGAGGGCAGCCAGTGGGTGGGCGGAGTCGGCGTTTGCGAATCGTGGTCGCCCAGCACCAGACGCAGCCATTGCGTTTGCAGCCGGTCCTTGCGGTTGAAGGTCAGGCAGGGCGCGCGGGCCAGGGCGTCGGCTGTCACGCCGTCCGGAAAATGGCGGCGCATGTAGTCGGGGCTTGCGGTGGCGCGGTAGCGCAGCGCGCCCAGCGGATGGCTGTCGCAGCCGGGAACCGGCGCCGGGCTGGCGGTGACGGCGGCCAGCACCTCGCCCTTGCGCAGCCATTCGGCGCTGTGGTCCTGGTCGTCCAGAACCAGATCGAACAGGCAATCGGGCAAGTCTGCCATCGCCGCGACGAACCAGGTGGCGAGGCTGTCGGCGTTCACCGCGATGCGCAGGGTGGCCGGCCCCTCCGCCGGGATCAGGCCGGGCAGGGCACCGCGCAGTTCGCTTTCCAGCAGGGCCACCTGCTCCACATGCTGGCACAGGCGCTGGCCGGCGGCGGTCCCGGTGCAGGGCTGGCCGCGTACCACCAGGACGCTGCCCAGCCGTTCCTCCAGCAGCTTGACCCGCTGCGACACCGCCGATGGCGTGACGTGCAATTGCTGCGCGGCGCGTTCGAAGCTGCCGGTGCGGATCACCGCGGCCAGAGCGGTCAGCAGCGGATAGTCCAGCATGGATTAGCTCTGCTTAATCGGATCAAGGAGGATTAAGTACGGCAAAGGGAGATCAGATGGTAGCGGATTGGCGTCCACCGACTCCGGAACCGTGCCATGACCGATCCCTTCGCCGCTTCGATGGTCTCCTCCGCCCTCGTGACCGCCTTCCTGCCGGGCCTGTTCCTGGGGTTCAGCCTGATCGTCGCCATCGGCGCACAGAATGCCTTCGTGCTGCGCCAGGGCTTGCGCAACGAACATGTGCTGGCGATCTGCGCCACCTGCGCCGTTTCCGACGCGGTGCTGATCCTGGTCGGCGTCAGCGGATTTGCCACGGCCGGCGCGCGCTGGCCGTGGCTGGAACCGCTGATGCGTTATGCCGGCGCCGCGTTCCTGCTGGTCTATGGGCTGCGCAGCGCCCGTTCCGCCCTGCGCAACGGGACCGGGCTGACCCCGGCGGACCGGGAGCCGGCGGGCCTGCTGCCTGCGCTGCTGACCTGTCTGGCGCTGACCTGGCTGAACCCGCATGTCTACCTGGACACGGTGGTGCTGGTCGGCTCCGTCTCCGCCCGCTTCGCCGAGGCGCGGGAGGCCTTCGCGCTGGGGGCGATGACGGCGTCCTTCCTGTTCTTCTTCGCGCTCGGCTATGGCGCCCGCCTGCTGCGCCCGCTGTTCGCCCGGCCGGCGTCCTGGCGGGTGATGGACGGCGTCATAGCCCTGGTGATGTGGGCCATCGCGGCCGGATTGCTGATCGGCTAGGGGCGGGCGAACAGGGCTTCGTCCTCGCAGAACAGCAGCGAGCGGTGAAGCGCGGTTCCTGCGATCGTGCCGGCGCCGACGGCCAGCGCCACCGATCCCGCCGCCCGTGCCGCGTCGCCGCAGGCGAAGACGCCGGGGACACTCGTCTCCTGCATCGCATCGACCCGGATGTGGGTGCCGAGCGGCCCGTCCTCCGTCGCGCATCCCAACTGTTCGGCCAGCGGACTTGCGATGCGGCTTCTCGGCAGCACGAACAGGCCGGCGAAAGGTAGAATCCGCCCATCGTCAAGCACGACCTCCGCCGGATCGCCGCCGATCCCGGTGATGAGGCTGGTCTCGACGGCAACCCCGCGCCGGGCCAGATGGGCCGACTGGTCGGCGTCGGGCACGAACGCCCCGTTCAGGAGCAGTGTCGTCGGTCCCCAATCCGGCAGCATCAACGCATGGTGCATGGATTGCCCGGATACGGCGACGACGCCGATCCGGCCCTGCTCCAGCTCGTAGCCGTGACAGTAGGGGCAGTGGAAGACGGAGCGGCCCCATCGTTCCTTCAAGCCGGGAATCGCCGGCAACTCGTCGACCACACCGATGGCGAGCAGCAGCCGGCGCCCCCGGTGGGCGATCCCATCCGAATCGGTGATCCGAACTCCCTCCGCTGTCCGCGCGGCATTCTCGGCCCTGCCGGTCTTCCAGGTGACGGTCGGGTAGCGCATCAGCTGGTCGCGGGCCTCGGCGGCAATGTCTCCCGGCGGACGACCGTCCTGGCCGAGAAAACCATGGGAGTGGGAGGCGAAGCGGTTGCGCCGCACCCCCTCGTCGATTACCAGCACCCGGCGTCGGGCGCGGGCCAACTGCAGCGCCGCCGCGATTCCGGCATAGCTGCCGCCAACGATGATGGCGTCGTAGGTCGTCGTGTCGTTTCCGTACATGACCGTGCCTTTCCTCGGATTGGCTGGGCGCGCCGTCCGCGCCCAGTCACGACACATGATAAGTTACATGAAAGGCGGCGGTCAATGTGCCATGTAACTTATGAAGTGGCCTGACTTGTCCGGCCGCCCGGCGCGCTACCGGAAGGAACCGATCACCGATGCGACAGGACAGCCGCCTTTCCCGCATGCTGCATGTGCTGATCCACATGGATCGGCATGACGGCGCCCTGACGTCGGAGGCGATTGCCGAGATGCTGAACACGAATCCGGTGGTCATCCGCCGCACCATGGCGGGGTTGCGCGACGCCGGCCATGTCCGGTCGGAAAAGGGCCATGGCGGCGGCTGGCGGCTGGCACGGCCGCTCGATGCGATCACCCTGCTCGATATCCATCGCGCATTGGGGAGCCGGGGATTTTCGCCATCGGCCCGACGGCGGACGAGCCGAGCTGTCTGGTGGAGCAGGCCGTGAATGCGGCCCTGGACGGAGCACTGCGCGAGGCGGAGGCGGTGCTCGTCCGCCATCTCGGCCAGGTGACGCTTGCCGACCTCGCCGCCGATTTCGACCGGCGCATGACGGCGCGGGGGACTTGCGGGGCCTAGAGCCTACGCCCTTTCGGTCGTCTCCCCCTCCTGCGCCCGGCGGATCGCCGCCTCCACGCATTGCAGGTGCAGCTTCTTGCGGGCGAGCTGGCGGGCGCGGCGCTCCTCCAGGTCGGTGGTCGCCATCGCTTCGATGCTGCAGCCGCGCCAGCCGTTGGCGTCCAGCGCGCGGGCGACCTCCGCATAGCCGAAATAGCCCTTCTCCGGCTGCTCCCACGGTGCGCGGAAATCGGCGCGGCGCAGGACGAAGCGGTTGGACTGGCTGCCGCCGCCGAGATTGGTGAGACGAGCCACGATCAGGCGCTCGCCGTTGCCGTGGACGACGGTCAGGATCGGGCGAATCCCGGTGATGGGTGGATCGATGGCCATGATCCATGCATAACGGTCCGTGGGCGTCCTGACCAGAGCGTCGCTGATCCAGATGCCGCCCGCCTGACTTGACGTGCCATCCCTCGCCCGAACGGAGACTCGCCGATGCGCCCCGTCCCGACTCTGCCGTCCGTTCTTCTCCCGCTCCTGCTGCTGAGCGTGCCGGCCGCGGCACAGCTGGCCCCCATGCAGCCCGCCTTCGCTCCGGCCGCGGCTCCGCTTGCTTGCGAAGCCTACTCCGCCGCCCCGATGATCGAGGCGCAGCTGTTCTTCGGCCGCAACATCGGTGCGGACGTCGGCGTCAGCGAGCGCGACTGGGCCGATTTCCTGGATGGCGAGGTGACGCCGCGCTTCCCCAACGGCCTGACCGTCATCGACGCCTCCGGCCATTGGCGGGACAGCGAGACCGGCCGGCTGATCCGGGAGCCGAGCAAGGTGCTGACCCTGCTGGCCGAAGGCGGACCGGCGACGCTGTCGCTCATCCGCGAAATCGTCGAATCGTACAAGGAGCGGTTCCACCAGCAGTCGGTCGGACTCGCCATAAGGCCGGTTTGCGTATCCTTTTGAATTTCAGCGTTCGGAGCGGCATTTCGCGAACGGGAAATGCGACAGCTCGCCGCACCCCCGACCTTCTGACATTTGCCTGCACTTATGCTTTTGTCGCAGATTGTGGAGGCTGCGGAACTGATCGTTTCGCGGCCGAGAGGAAATGCGCACCGAATAGTACCAAAATAGAACGAGGGACGCCCCGCCATGAGCCCGACCGCCAGCACCACGACTGCAGAGCTTTTCGACCGGATGCATGCCCGTTCCCTGTCGGACCCCGCCGGGTTCTGGGGCGAGGCGGCGAAGGACATTTCCTGGTTCAAGCCGTGGGACAAGGTGCTGGACGACAGCAACGCGCCCTTCTACCGCTGGTTCACCGGCGGGGAGCTGAACACCTGCTACAACGCGGTCGACCGCCATGTGGAAGACGGTCGCGGCGCGCAGGCGGCGATCATCTATGACAGCCCGGTCACCCAGACCGTCCAGACCATCACCTATGCCGAGCTGCAGGATCAGGTCGCCCGCTTCGCCGGCGCGCTGCGCGCCCAGGGCGTGGAGAAGGGCGACCGCGTCCTTCTCTACATGCCGATGATCCCGCAGTCGGTCGTCGCCATGCTGGCCTGCGCCCGCCTGGGCGCCGTCCATTCGGTGGTGTTCGGCGGCTTCGCCCGCACGAGCTGGCGACCCGCATCGACGACGCCAAGCCGAAGGCCATCGTCTCGGCCTCCTGCGGCATCGAGCCGAACCGCATCGTCAAGTACAAGCCGATGCTGGACTCCGCCATCGAACAGTCGGCCCACAAGCCCAGCAGCGTCATCGTCTGGCAGCGCCCGCAGGAGACCGCGACCCTGGTCGCCGGCCGCGACGTCGACTGGATGGAGGCCGTGGCGAAGGCAGAGCCGGCGGAATGCGTGCCCGTCAAGGCGACAGACCCGCTCTATATCCTCTACACCTCCGGCACGACCGGCCAGCCCAAGGGCGTGGTGCGCGACAACGGCGGCCATGCGGTGGCGCTGCGCTGGACCATGACCAACATCTACAACGTCAAGCCCGGCGAGGTGTATTGGGCGGCGTCGGATGTGGGCTGGGTCGTCGGCCATTCCTACATCGTCTATGCGCCGCTGCTGACCGGCTGCACCACCGTTGTGTTCGAAGGCAAGCCGGTCGGCACCCCCGATCCGGGCACCTTCTGGCGCGTGATCGAGCAGCACAAGGTCGGCACGCTGTTCACCGCCCCCACCGCCTTCCGCGCCATCAAGCGCGAGGATCCGGACGCCAATTACCTGAAGAAGTACGACCTGTCGCACTTCCGCGCCCTGTTCCTGGCCGGCGAGCGGTCGGACCCCGACACGCTGCACTGGGCCGAGGACAATCTGAACGTTCCGGTCATCGACCACTGGTGGCAGACCGAGACCGGCTGGGCGATTTCCGGCAATCCGCTGGGCGTGCACCTGTTCCCGATCAAATACGGCTCCGCCACCCGCCCGATGCCGGGCTGGGACGTGCGGGTGCTGAATGCCGAGCTGAAGGAGGTTCCGCGCGGCGACATCGGCGCCATCTGCGTCAAGCTGCCGCTGCCTCCGGGCACGCTGCCGACGCTGTGGAACGCCGACGAGCGCTTCAAGAAGTCCTACCTCGCCGATTACCCCGGCTATTACCAGACCGGCGACGCGGGCTTCATCGACGATGACGGCTATGTCTACGTCATGGCGCGCACCGACGACATCATCAACGTCGCCGGCCACCGCCTGTCCACCGGCGCCATGGAAGAGGTGCTGTCGAGCCACAAGGACGTCGCCGAATGCGCGGTGATCGGCGTGGCCGACGACCTGAAGGGTCAGGTGCCGCTGGGCTTCGTCTGCCTGAAGGCCGGCGTTACCCGTCCGCATGAGGAGATCGTCAAGGAGGTCGTCCAGCTGGTGCGCGAGCAGATCGGCCCGGTCGCCGACTTCAAGCGCGCCCTGGTGGTCGACCGCCTGCCGAAGACGCGGTCGGGCAAGATCCTGCGCGGCACCATGCAGAAGATCGCCGACAGCCAGGACTACAAGATGCCGGCGACCATCGACGATCCGGGCATCCTGCCGGAGATCGCCGACGCGCTGAAGACGCTGGGCTACGCCAAGACCAGCAGCACGCCGGCCTGATCGGGCGGACAGGGAAAAGGGCGGCTCTCGGGCCGCCCTTTCTCATCAGGCTGTGTCAGACGGATACGACCGACAAATTCTCCGGCTCCTCGCTGCCGAGGTCGAGCAGCGGCAGGAAGCTCGCCGGCTCCTGCGCGCCGGACAGCGCGTAGCGGCGGTTGAAGATGTAGCAGGGCACCGCCTGCAGCCCCATCTGGCGGGCCAGCGCGTCGGCGGCATGCACGGAAGCCGATTCGGCTTCGGTGGACAACTGGCGCCGCGTCTCGGCAAAATCCATGCCCAGCCCGGCGGCGACGCTGGCCAGCGCGTCCCGGTCGCCGATGTCCACGCCCTCGACGAAATAGGCGGCGAACAGCGCATCGGCCATCGCGTTGCCCAGCCCGTGGCGCCCGGCGATTCGGACCAGCCGGTGCGCGTCGAAGCTGTTGGGCGTGCGCTGGATGCGGTCGAGCGCCAGCGGCAGCCCGTCGCGTGCCGCCGTGTCCTCGACCACCCGGTGAATCTGCCGGGCGCGCTCCCCGCCGCCGAACTTCGCGGCCAGATAATCGTCGCGCGACATTCCCCCGCGCGGCATGTCCGGGTTCAGCTGGAACGGCTGCCAGCGGAGCTCCGGGCGCAGGCCGGGCCGTTGCATCAGCGCGCGGTCGAGCCGGCGCTTTCCGATGTAGCACCAGGGGCAGATCAGGTCGGCGAAGGTTTCGATCAGCATCCCGCCACTATCCGCGCCTCCCGGTTCCGCGGCAACCGCTTCTTCCATTCCTTCCGGAATGTGCAAAGGGCTCTGCAACCGTTTGTTAACCGAGTTGGACCGACAGTCCTCCGTGGTTCTCGCGGTCCCAAAGCGGCTGGCGGACATATCCCGGTGGACGATTCCCGATGAGCAATTCCTACGTCGACGGCAAGGTCCGCGAAGCGATCCTGGCGGCCAAGGGCAGCCGGATGAACGCGCAGAAGATCCTGATGGCCTGGGCCGTCGAGGACCCCGACCTGCTGCGCGGGATCGCCCAGCCCTTCCTGAAGGCCATCGCCGCCGCCGCCATCGAGCGTGCCGGCCGTCCGCCCAGCCGGAGCGCGGCCGCGCGTCCGGCCGCCGGCGGCGGGGCAGGGGGAGGGCGGACGTCCGCTTCCGGCCTCAGCCGCGATGCACTTGAAAACCTGCTGAACCAGCTTGGCCGCGACTCCGGAGAATCTGTGCCGCAACGCGGCGCCCCCGCCGGCAAGGCTGTGGCGGCTGCAAAGGGAGCCACCGTTCACGATGCACCGGCCGGCGGACCGACGCACGAGAAGGCGATGATGGCGATCGCCAAGGCCTTCGTCGCCAAGAAGGTGCGCTGAACGGCACGGAAAAGCCGAACGTTCAGGTCCCGTTGTTTGCCGTATAGGGCGTGGCGTCGTCGAACCAGCTCTTCCTGCGCGGCACGGTCCGGATGTCCGGCGGCGGGCTGGCGAGCGCCGTGTTGCCGTTGCGGTAGGGATCGGGAATGTGGTGGCACTCGACATCGGCCAGCGTGCGGTAGCAATAGACCCGCGAGCGGTCGACTTCCACCTTGTCCGGGCAATAGTCGCCGCTCTGCTCGAAGCTGATGATCGAACAGTCGCGGCCGGTCGCGGCCGACACCAGATGATCGCCGATGGTCTTCTTGGTGGCGTTCAGCGTCACCACATCCGCGCCGGCCACCGCCAGCCCGAGCGGGGAGGTGCAGCCGGCCAACGCCACAACCGGCCCTGCCACGGCAATGGCCAGCCAACCCCGCATCGACGCCGTCCGTCCCATGCCCATCGTCATCCGGCCCCTGTTGCCATGCGCGCACCGCTCCTGGTCCGCCGCATTCCGCAATTGCGCGCGACCGCGGTTAACAAGCGGTGAATTCACTCATACGGCTCGTCCTTGCGGCTCTCAGCGCGCCAGCGCACAGATGCGCGACCGGCAC
Source organism: Azospirillum sp. INR13 (assembly GCF_015390205.1). Classification (NCBI taxonomy): domain Bacteria; kingdom Pseudomonadati; phylum Pseudomonadota; class Alphaproteobacteria; order Rhodospirillales; family Azospirillaceae; genus Azospirillum; species Azospirillum sp. INR13. Next base: position 53,213 of record NZ_VUOI01000008.1, on the reverse strand, counting down.
TGCACGACGACGAAGGCGTCCTTGTCCTCGCTGCAGCCGATCTTGAAGGTCGTCGATCCCTCGCGCCCGACCGTATAGCGCAGGACCTCGACCTTGGCCGGGGTGCAGTTGCCCATGGACTTGGCGATCTCCTTGGCCTCAGCCTGCGCGGCGGAGACGTTGGAGGCGGCCGGCGCCGGTTCCGCCGCCATGACGAGGCCGGCGGTCAGCAGAAGGGCGACGAGGCTGCGGCAGAATGAAGCATGGAACGGCATGGCTGGACTATCGCATGGGACGGCCCCTCTTCGGAAGAGGTGCCTCCGAAATGTCGCAGCGTGCGATTCCCGCCGCTCCGCCGCGGCGAAACTGCTATCCTGCAGACGCAACCGAAACACCGGCGGCCGATGGCCGGCCGCAGAAATCCACGGGCTGGGGAAACGCATGACTTCGAACGACCGGCGGCTCGGCGACCGCATCCTCGCCGCTCTCGAACTGGCGCTGGAACAAAAGCATCTGGACGTTGCCGAACATCTGGCCCGGGCACTGGAAGAAACACTGACCCGTTTCGGCGGACCCGATGCCGTCGACCACCGGGAACTGTCGGCCGGCATGATCCAGGCCTTCGACCTCCTGGAGGCTCTGCGCCGGGAAGCGCATCAACTGCCTTGAACAGGGTGGGGCGACGGCCAGGACCCGAGCGACCGGCTCGACATTAATTTTTTGCAATTTGGTGATTGACAGGCGGCCTCCCGGGCGACTACAAACCGCCCACCGAACGACGGGGGGCCTCAACGGTCCCGGTGAAAACAGCAGTCAGTTCAAAGCTTTGGCTTTGCGATTGGATGGTGTTCGAACCAAGTCGCTCAGCGCGGGTGTAGCTCAGTTGGTTAGAGCGCCGGCCTGTCACGCCGGAGGCCGCGGGTTCAAGTCCCGTCACTCGCGCCACTTTCCTTTTGAAAAATCTCTGACGTTCGCCAGTATGGCCCAAGGACTCGCAGATCGCGGGTCCTTTTTCGCATGCGAATAGTCTTTCCTTTGCCCGTTTTTAAAAACGTGGTATTACCAGGATCTACCGCAGGGACCGGCTTGTCCTTCCGCGTAGTGAAAAGCGATTCAAAGCGCTTTCCTTGCCCACGGTCTCGGCATATATTCCGGCCCGTCTGATGGGCTAATCCAAGGCATGGCTGCCACGGCTTTGCGCTTCCGCCGATTTCCGGCTGGAACGGCGCCCGTGGTCGTGGGCTTATGGGAGGAACGCGGTGTCGACTCCGCTGATCATTGAGTATCTTCCGATCCTGGTGTTTCTGCTGATCGGCATCGCGCTGGCCGCGGTGATGGTTGGGGCATCCTACGTCATCAGCCCGAAGAACCCGGACGCCGAGAAGGTCTCCCCCTACGAATGCGGCTTCGAGCCGTTCGAGGACGCGCGCACCAAGTTCGACGTGCGGTTCTATCTGGTCTCGATCCTGTTCATCATCTTCGACCTGGAAGTCGCCTTCCTGTTCCCGTGGGCGATCGCCCTCGGCGATATCGGGCTGTTCGGCTTCTGGTCGATGATGCTGTTCCTGGGCATCCTGACCATCGGCTTCATTTATGAGTGGAAGAAAGGAGCTCTGGAATGGGAGTAGAGGTCGCCAAGCCGCTGGCGCCGATTCCGCCCGGACCGGAACAGGACGCCTACATCCGCGCGGTCTCCGACGAGATCCAGGACAAGGGCTTCGTGCTGGCGAAGTACGAGGACGTGCTGGCCTGGGCCCGGACCGGCTCGCTGTGGCCGATGACCTTCGGTCTGGCCTGCTGCGCGGTGGAGATGATCCACGCCTATATGAGCCGGTATGACCTGGACCGTTTCGGCGTGATCCCGCGTCCCAGCCCGCGCCAGTCCGACTGCATGATCGTCGCCGGCACCCTGACCAACAAGATGGCCCCCGCGCTCCGCAAGGTCTACGACCAGATGCCGGAGCCGCGCTGGGTGATCTCCATGGGGTCCTGCGCCAACGGCGGCGGTTACTATCACTACTCCTACGCCGTGGTTCGTGGCTGCGACCGGATCGTTCCGGTCGACATCTATGTGCCCGGCTGCCCGCCGACGGCGGAGGCGCTGATCTACGGCATCCTCCAGCTCCAGAAGAAGATCAAGCGCGGCAACCGCATCGCCCGCTGACCACGGCGTACCGTTCCCGCCCGCAGCCATGCCGCTGCCGGGCGGGACGAACGACAAGCGCGCTGAAGACAAGTAGGAAGGCAGGGTCCCACCCATGTCCGAACAGGCGTTGAAGGAACTCGGGGACGTCATCGCGGCCAAACTCGGCGGCGACGTCCTGAAGGTCGAGGTGAGGCTCGGCGAGCTGATGGTGACGGTCAAACGTCCGGCCATCCTGACGGTGCTGACCGCGCTGCGCGACGATCCGGCCACCCGGTTCGAGCAGCTGACCGACATCACCGCGGTCGATTACCCGGATCGCGTCGAGCGGTTCGAGGTCGTCTATCAGCTGCTTAGCTACACCCACAACCGGCGCATGCGCGTGAAGCTGGCCACCGACGAGGACACGCCCGTTCCGTCGGCCGTGTCCGTCTTCAGCGCGGCCAACTGGTTTGAGCGCGAGGTGTGGGACCTGTTCGGCATCTTCTTCGAGAATCATCCGGACCTGCGCCGCATCCTCACCGACTACGGGTTCGAGGGGCACCCCTTCCGCAAGGACTTCCCGCTGACCGGCTATGTCGAGGCCCGGTACGACGAGGACCAGAAGCGCGTGATCTACGAGCCGGTCCGTCTGACCCAGGATTTCCGCGCCTTCGACTTCCTCAGCCCGTGGGAAGGCATGACCAACGTCATGCTGCCCGGCGATGAGAAGGCGGCCCTCCAGGACGGGAGCAAGAAGCCGTGAGCATGACCGTTTCGACCGAATCGGCGACCGGCGTCGTCACGACTGGTCCGATCAGCGCGTCGGGTCCCGAGACCAAGACGCAGATCAAGCCCTACACGATGAATTTCGGGCCGCAGCACCCGGCCGCCCACGGCGTGCTCCGTCTGGTTATGGAGCTGAACGGCGAGGTGGTGGAACGCTGCGATCCGCACATCGGCCTGCTGCACCGCGGCACCGAAAAGCTGATCGAGTACAAGACCTACGTCCAGGCCGTGCCGTATTTCGACCGGCTGGACTATGTCAGCCCGATGTGCATGGAGCACGCCTATGTGCTCGGCATCGAGAACCTGCTGCAGATCAAGGCGCCGCTGCGCGCCCAGTACATCCGCGTGCTGTTCTCCGAGATCACGCGCATCCTGAACCACATCCTGTCGATCACGACGGGTGCGCTCGACGTCGGCGCCATCACGCCGGCTCTCTGGGGCTTCGAGGAACGCGAAATCCTCATGGAGTTCTACGAGCGGGTTTCGGGTGCGCGCCTGCACGCCAACTATTTCCGGCCCGGCGGCGTCGCCTGGGACCTGCCGGACGGGCTGCTGGACGACATCTGGGCCTTCACCGAGCGTTATCCGAAGTTCATGGACGACCTCGAAAGCCTGCTGACCGAGAACCGCATCTTCAAGCAGCGTACGGTCGACATCGGCATCGTCACCAAGGAGGAGGCGCTCGACTGGGCCTTCACCGGCCCGATGCTGCGCGGCTCCGGCGTGGCCTGGGACCTGCGCAAGTCGCAGCCCTACGAGGTCTACGACCGCATGGAGTTCGACGTGCCGGTCGGCCTGACCGGCGACTGCTGGGCGCGCTATCTGGTGCGCATGGAAGAGATGCGGCAGTCGCTGCGCATCATCCGCCAGTGCTGCAAGGAGATGCCGGCCGGCCCGTACAAGATCGAGGACCGCAAGGTGTCCCCGCCGCCGCGCGGCGAGATGAAGCGCTCGATGGAAGCGCTGATCCACCACTTCAAGCTCTTCACCGAGGGCTTCCACGTCCCCGCCGGCGAGACCTACACCGCCATCGAGGCGCCCAAGGGCGAATTCGGCGTGTATCTGGTGTCCGACGGCACCAACAAGCCCTACCGCTGCAAGATCCGCGCGCCGGGCTTCGCCCATCTTCAGGGCCTGGACTTCATGTCGAAGGGTCACATGCTGGCCGACGCCGTCGCCAACATCGCCTCGATGGACATCGTTTTCGGAGAAATCGATCGATGAGCGCGCCCGCTTCCGATCACGGCCACGCCGAGCCGACCAGCTTCGCCTTCACTCCGGAAAACCTGGAGCTGGCGAAGCGCATCATCGCCAAGTACCCGCAGGGCAAGCAGGCCAGCGCCTGCATGCCGCTGCTGGACGTGGCCCAGCGCCAGAACGGCGGCTGGCTGCCGCGCGTCGCCATGGACGCCGTGGCCGACCTGCTCGGCATGCCGCGCATCCGCGTGTACGAGGTCGCGACCTTCTACACGATGTACAACAAGAACCCGGTCGGCAGGCACCACATCCAGGTCTGCACCACCACGCCCTGCTGGCTGCGCGGGTCGGACGACATCGTCCACACCTGCAAGAAGAAGCTCGGCATCGAGGTGGGCGAGACCACGGCCGACGGCCAGTTCACGCTGGGCGAGGTCGAATGCTCGGGCGCCTGCGTCAACGCGCCGGTTGTGCAGATCGGCGACGATTACTACGAAGACGTGGCCCCGGAGCATATGGAGCGCATCCTCGACGCGCTGGCGCGCGGCGAGACGCCGAAGCCCGGTTCGCAGACCGGCCGTCAGTCTTCGGAGCCGGTCGGCGGCCCGACGACGCTGAAGGCCTTTACCACCGCGCAAGCGGACGCCACCACCGCGCAAGCGGAAGATTGAGGGGGAGGGGACAGCGATGCTTCGCGATGAGGACCGCATCTTCACCAACCTCTACGGCTACCAGGACTTCGGTCTCGAGGCGGCCCGCAAGCGCGGTGACTGGGACAACACGGCGTCCTTCCTGGCCAATGGCCGGGACTGGATCATCGAGCAGGTGAAGGAATCGGGGCTGCGCGGCCGCGGCGGCGCCGGCTTCTCGACCGGCATGAAGTGGTCCTTCATGCCCAAGAACGTGACCGACAAGCCCGTCTACCTCGTCATCAACGCCGACGAGGGCGAGCCCGGCACCTGCAAGGACCGCGACATCCTGCGCCACGATCCGCACAAGCTGATCGAAGGCTGCCTGATCGCCGGTTTCGCCATCGGCGCCAGCGCCTGCTACATCTACATCCGCGGCGAGTTCTACAACGAGGGCTCCAACGTCCAGCGCGCCATCGACGAGGCGTATGCGGCGGGGCTGATCGGCAAGAACGCCTGCGGCACCGGCTACAGCTACGATGTCTACATCCACCGCGGTGCGGGCGCGTATATCTGTGGCGAGGAAACCGCGCTCATCGAGTCGATCGAGGGCAAGAAGGGGCAGCCGCGCAACAAGCCGCCGTTCCCCGCCCAGGCCGGTCTCTATTCCTGCCCGACCACGGTGAACAACGTCGAATCCATCGCGGTTGTTCCCACCATCCTGCGTCGCGGCGCCTCCTGGTTCGCCGGCCTCGGCCGTCCGAAGAATTCGGGCACCAAGCTCTTCTGCATCTCCGGGCACGTCAACAACCCGTGCAACGTGGAAGAGGAGATGGGCATCCCGCTGAAGGAGCTGATCGAGAAGCATGCCGGCGGCGTGCGCGGCGGCTGGGACAATCTGCTGGGCATCATCCCCGGCGGTTCGTCGGTTCCGGTCCTGCCGAAGTCGATCTGCGACACCGTCCTGATGGACTTCGACAGCCTGCGCGAAGTGCAGTCCGGCCTCGGCACCGCCGCGGTGATCGTGATGGACAAGTCCACCGACATCGTGAAGGCCATCGCCCGCCTGTCGCAGTTCTACGCGCATGAATCCTGCGGCCAGTGCACGCCGTGCCGCGAAGGCACCGGCTGGATGAACCGCGTCATGCAGCGCATGGTCACCGGCAACGCGCGCATGGAAGAGATCGACATGCTGCTGCAGGTCACCAAGCAGGTCGAAGGCCACACCATCTGCGCGCTCGGCGACGCCGCCGCCTGGCCGATCCAGGGCCTGTTCCGCCACTTCCGCCCGGAAGTCGAGCGGCGCATCCAGGCCTACCGCAACAGCGCCCCGCTGGCGGCCGAGTAAGGAGTTCCCGTTCCCATGCCGAAACTGACCATCGACGGGATCGAGATCGAGGTCGAGCCGGGCACCTCGATCCTCCAGGCTTGCGAGCAGCTGGGGATCGAGATTCCGCGCTTCTGCTACCACGAGCGCCTCAGCGTGCCGGCCAACTGCCGCATGTGCCTGGTGGAGATGGAGCGCGCGCCCAAGCCGGTCGCGTCCTGCGCCATGCCCTGCGGCGACGGAATGGTCGTCCGCACCAACAGCGAGACCGTCCTGAAGGCCCGCAAGGGCGTCATGGAATTCCTGCTGATCAACCACCCGCTGGATTGCCCGATTTGCGACCAGGGCGGCGAGTGCGATCTGCAGGACCAGGCCATGGCCTATGGCTTCGACCGCGGCCGCTACGGCGAGAACAAGCGGGCGGTCAACGACAAGTATATGGGTCCGGTCATCAAGACCATCATGACCCGTTGCATCCACTGCACCCGCTGCATCCGCTTCATCAACGAAGTGGCCGGTGTTCCCGATGTCGGCGCCGTCTATCGCGGCGAGCATATGGAGATCACCACCTTCGTCGAGAAGGCGATCGGTTCGGAGCTGTCCGGCAACCTCGCCGACGTCTGCCCGGTCGGTGCCCTGACCCACAAGCCCTACGCCTTCACGGCGCGTCCGTGGGAACTGCGCAAGACCGAGACCATCGACGTCCTCGACGCCGTCGGCTCGAACATCCGCGTCGACGCCCGTGGGCCCGAGGTGATGCGTGTCCTGCCGCGCGTCAACGACGACATCAACGAGGAGTGGCTGAACGACAAGAGCCGCTACTCCTATGACGGTCTGAAGCGCCAGCGCCTGGACCGCCCCTACATCCGCCAGAACGGCAAGCTGGTCCCGGCCAGCTGGGCCGAGGCCTTCACCGCCATCGCGGCGCGCCTGAAGGGCCTGCCCGGCAACCGCATTGCCGCCATCTCCGGCGATCTGGTCGATGTCGAGGCGCAGTTCGCGCTGAAGGAGCTGCTGTCGCGTCTGGGTTCCACGAACCTGGATTGCCGCCAGGACGGTGCGCGGTTCGACACGTCGGTGCGCGCCGGCTACCTGTTCAACTCGGGCATCGCCGGCATCGAGAAGGCCGACGTGATCCTGCTGGTCGGCACCAACCCGCGCTGGGAAGGCACGCTGGTCAACGCCCGAATCCGCAAGCGCTATCTGGCCGGCGGCGTCACCATCGCCTCCATCGGCGAGCAGCGTGACCTGACCTATCCCTACAGCGTGATCGGCTCCGGTCCGGAGACGTTGCAGCAGCTGGTCGACGGCAGCCATCCGTTCGCCGAGACCCTGCGCGCCGCCAAGAACCCGATGATCATCGTCGGCATGGGCGCCTTCCAGCGCGCCGACGGTCTCGCGGTGCAGGCCGCCGCCCGTCTGGTCGGCGAGGCCTACGGCATGTTCCGCGACGACTGGAACGGCTTCAACGTGCTGCACACCGCCGCGGCGCGTGTCGGCGGCATCGAGGCCGGCTTCCTGCCGGGCGAGGGCGGCCGCGACGTCCACGGCATCCTCGACGGTGCGTCGAAGGGCGAGATCGACGTCGTCTACCTGCTGGGCGCCGACGAGATCGATACGGCGAAGCTGGGCAACGCCTTCGTCGTCTATCAGGGCCACCATGGCGATGCCGGCGCCCACCGCGCCGACGTCATCCTGCCGGGTGCCGCCTACACCGAGAAGAACGCGGTCTACGTCAACACCGAGGGCCGTCCGCAGCTCGCCCGCCTCGCGGTCTTCCCGCCCGGCGAAGCGCGCGAGGACTGGAAGATCGTCCGCGCCCTGTCGGAAGTCCTGGGCACCACGCTGCCCTTCGACACGCACGGGCAGCTGCGCCAGCGGCTGATGGCGGCGAACCCGATCTTCGGTGCGATCGGCGAGATGACCCCGGCCGCCTGGGCGCCCTTCGGCGCGCAGGGGCCGGTCGACGCTGCGCCCTTCGTGACGCCGATCACCAACTTCTACATGACCGACCCGATCAGCCGGGCATCGGTGACGATGGCCAACTGCACGGAAGCGCTGGTGGGCCCTGTTCAGGAGAGGACTGGCACCCATGGCTGAGTTCTGGAGCGGCTTCCTCCTGCCGCTGATCATTATGGTCCTGCAAATCCTGGCGATCGTCGTGCCGCTACTGGTCGCCGTGGCCTTCATGACTTACGCCGAGCGTAAGATCATGGGCTCGATGCAGCTGCGCCAGGGGCCGGCCATCGTCGGGACCCTTCGGCCTGATGCAGCCCTTCGCCGACGGCCTGAAGCTGTTCGCGAAGGAGCAGATCCTGCCGGAAGGCGCCAACCGCGTCGTCTTCTACATCGCACCGATGCTGACCTTCTTCCTGGCGCTGGTCGCCTGGGCGGTCATCCCGTTCGACTACGGGGTGGTGCTGTCCAACATCAACGTCGGCGTGCTGTACCTTTTCGCGATCTCGTCGCTCGGCGTGTACGGCATCGTGATGGCCGGCTGGGCGTCGAACTCGCGCTACGCATTCCTGGGTGCGCTCCGCTCGGCGGCGCAGATGGTGTCGTATGAGGTCTCGATGGGCCTCATCATCATCACCGTGCTGCTGTGCGTCGGCTCGCTGAACTTGACCGACATCGTGCGCGCCCAGGAGACGGTGTGGTTCGCCATCCCGCTGCTGCCGATGTTCGTGATGTTCTTCATCTCGGCGCTCGCAGAAACCAACCGCGCCCCCTTCGATCTGCCGGAAGGCGAATCGGAACTGGTCGCGGGCTTCATGGTGGAATACAGCTCCGCTCCCTTCGCGCTCTTCTTCCTTGGCGAATACGCCAACATGATCCTGATGAGCGCGATGACGAGCATCCTGTTCCTCGGCGGCTGGCTGCCTCCGCTGCCCTTCGCGCCCTTCACCTGGGTGCCGGGCATCGTGTGGTTCGCGCTGAAGATCGCGCTGTGCCTGTTCACCTTTGTCTGGGTTCGCGCCACCGTGCCGCGCTACCGCTACGACCAGCTGATGCGGCTGGGTTGGAAGGTCTTCCTGCCCTTCTCGCTGTTCTGGGTCGTGCTGACCGCCGGTGTCCTGGTGACCTTCGACTTGCTGCCCAAGTAAGCGGACCCCGCACAAGCAAGTACCGAACCCATCACTGATGTGTCGATTTGAGTGCCGGCGAGCCGTCCGAACGAACGGGCGTCCGCCGGCGAGGAAGGAGACGAAGAGGCCATGGCGTTCCTCGACCGCGCGGCGCGCAGCCTGTTCCTGACCGAGCTGCTGGGCGGCATGGCGCTGACCTTGCGCTACATGTTCAAGCCCAAGGTCACGATCAACTATCCCTATGAGAAGGGACCCATCAGCTCGCGCTTCCGCGGCGAGCATGTGCTCCGCCGCTATGCGAACGGCGAGGAGCGCTGCATCGCGTGCAAGCTCTGCGAAGCGGTGTGCCCGGCTCTCGCCATCACCATCGAGGCCGAACCGCGTGACGACGGCAGCCGCCGCACGACGCGCTACGACATCGACATGACCAAGTGCATCTACTGCGGCCTGTGCCAGGAGGCCTGCCCGGTCGATGCGGTGGTCATGGGGCCGAACTTCGAGTTCTCCACCGAATCCCGTGAAGAGCTCTTCTACAACAAGCAGAAGCTGCTGGCGAACGGCGACCGCTGGGAGGCGGAAATCGCCCAGAACCTCGCGGCCGAGGCTCCTTACCGGTAAGCGGAAGCGAGAAAAACGATGATACTCCAAGGCATCGCCTTCTACGTGTTCGCCGCGCTGCTGGTGGCCTCCGGTGTGATGGTCATCTCGGCGCGGAACCCCGTTCACTCAGTTCTTTTCCTGATCCTCGCCTTTTTCCAGGCGGCCGGTCTCTGCGTCCTGATGGGCGCCGAGTTCATCGCGATGATCCTCGTCATCGTCTATGTCGGCGCCGTGGCCGTGCTGTTCCTGTTCGTGGTGATGATGCTCGACATCAACTTCCGCGAACTGCGCAAGGGTGCGATGGAAGCGCTGCCGCTGGGCGCGCTCGTCGGGTTGATCCTGCTGGCGGAACTGGCGGCCGTGCTGGGCGGCTGGATCGTCGCCCCGAACGTCGCGACCGTCGCCGGTGCGCCGACGCCGGCGCTCGACCAGGTGACGAACACCCATGCCCTGGGCCGGCTGATGTACACGCAGTACGTCTACCTGTTCCAGGCGTCGGGCATCGTCCTGCTGATCGCCATGATCGGCGCCATCGTGCTGACGCTGCGGCATCGTCCGGGCGTGCGCAAACAGAATGTCGGCGCCCAGATCTCCCGTCGCCGGGAAGACGTGGTCGTCATTCGCAAGGTACCGACCGGGGAGGGCGTGTGATCATGGAGATCGGTCTCGGACATTACCTGACGGTCTCGGCCATCATCTTCACGCTGGGTGTGCTGGGAATCTTCCTGAACCGGAAGAACGTCATCATCATCCTGATGTCGATCGAGATGATGCTGCTGGCGGTGAACCTGAACCTCGTCGCCTTCTCGACCTTCCTGCACGATCTGGTCGGCCAGATCTTCGCCATGATCATCCTGACCGTCGCCGCCGCCGAGGCGGCCATCGGCCTTGCCATCCTGGTGGTCTACTTCCGCAACCGCGGCTCGATCCGAGTCGAAGACATCAACATGATGAAGGGCTGAGGCGGCGCCATGGAAGTGCTAGTCGTATTCCTTCCGCTCCTGGCGTTCCTCGTCGCCGGATCGATTGCGCTGTTCGGCGGGCCGAAGGCCGAGCCGGCGGCTGCGGGTCACGGAAGCCACGGTCATGGCCATGACGATCACGGGCACGCCCAGATCGCCCACGCCCATGACGATCATGCCCACCACATCTCGCACGACGAGCTGGACCACGCGCACGACGACGCCCACGACGACCACCATGTCGTCGCCGGCCCGCCGACCGTCGGCGACCGCGTCTCGCAGTTCGTGACCGCGGGGGCCGTGCTGGTCTCGGCGATCCTGTCCTGGGTCCTGTTCTTCGACGTCGCCGTGGGCGGTCATCCGCGCACCATCGAGCTGATGACCTGGATCCAGAGCGGCACGCTGGACGTGAAGTGGGCGCTGCGGGTCGACCAGCTCACCGCGGTGATGCTGATCGTCGTCAATACCGTCTCGGCCTGCGTGCACGTCTACTCCATCGGCTACATGGCCGAGGATCCGCAGAAGCCGCGCTTCATGGGCTACCTGTCGCTGTTCACCTTCGCCATGCTGATGCTGGTGACGGCGGACAACCTGGTCCAGATGTTCTTCGGCTGGGAAGGCGTCGGTCTCGCCTCCTACCTGCTGATCAACTTCTGGTACGAGAAGCCGTCGGCCAACGCCGCCGCCATGAAGGCCTTCCTGGTCAACCGCGTCGGCGACTTCGGCTTCGCGCTCGGCATCTTTGCGATCTTCGTGCTGACCGGCTCGGTCCAGTTCGACGCCATCTTCGCCAAGGCCCCGACGCTGACCGGCGAGACGCTGCATTTCCTCAGCTGGGACTTCAACGGCCTGACCATCGCCTGCCTGCTGCTGTTCATGGGCGCCATGGGCAAGTCGGCGCAGCTTGGCCTGCACACCTGGCTGCCGGACGCGATGGAAGGCCCGACTCCGGTGTCGGCGCTCATCCACGCGGCCACCATGGTGACCGCCGGCGTCTTCATGCTCTGCCGCCTGTCCCCGGTGTTCGAATACGCGCCGACGGCGCTGGAAGTCGTCGCGGTGGTCGGCGGCCTGACGGCGTTCGTCGCCGCAACCATCGGCTTCACCCAGTTCGACATCAAGCGGGTCATCGCCTATTCGACGATGTCCCAGCTCGGCTACATGTTCTTCGCCATCGGCGTGTCGGCTTACGGCGCCGCCATGTTCCACCTGTTCACGCACGCCTTCTTCAAGGCCCTGCTGTTCCTCGGTGCCGGCTCGGTCATCCATGCCCTGCACCATGAGCAGGACATGCGCAAGATGGGCGGCGTCTGGCGCAAGATCCCCGTCACCTACGCGATGATGTGGATCGGCAACCTCGCGCTGGCCGGTCTGCCCTTCTTCGCCGGCTTCTATTCCAAGGACATGATCCTGGAGGCGGCCTTCGCCTCGGGCAGCGGGGTTGGGCGCTTCGCCTTCGCGCTCGGCATCGCCGCCGCACTGATGACCGCCTTCTACTCCTGGCGCCTGCTGTTCATGACCTTCCACGGCACGCCGCGGATGGACAAGGAAGTCTACGACCATGCCCATGAGTCGCCGCTCGTCATGCTGGTGCCGCTGGCGGTGCTGACGCTTGGTGCGCTGTTCGCCGGCGTCGGCTTCCACGAGTGGTTCATCGGCCACGACCGTGCCGAGTTCTGGGGCAAGGCCCTGATGGTTCTGCACGACCACGACACCATCGAGGCCGCGCACCACCACACCCCGGGCTGGGTCAAGCTGGCTCCGCTGGTGGTCGGCCTGCTCGGCATTGCCATGGCCTATGTCGGCTACATCATGATGCCGGGCCTGCCGGGCAAGATCGCCGGCACCTTCCGCGGCATTCACCAGTTCCTCTACAACAAGTGGTACTTCGACGAGCTGTACGACGCGCTGTTCACCCGTCCGGCCAAGGCCCTGGGCTATGGGCTGTGGAAGGCGGGTGACGGTGCGGTGATCGACGGCGTGGGGCCGGACGGCATTGCCGCCGCCACCCGCGACATCGCGGCACGCACCAGCCGGCTGCAGTCGGGGTACGTCTATCACTACGCCTTTGCCATGGTGATCGGGGTCGTCCTGTTCGTCGCCTGGCTGTCGGTCTTCGGCTGAGCGGTATCGAAGGAGAACAACAACAATGGCTAGCTGGCCGATCCTGTCGTTCGCGACCTTCCTGCCGCTCGTGGGCGTCGCGCTGATCCTGCTGTTCTGCCGGGGCAATTCCCCGGACGTGCTGCGGAACGTGCGGTACATTTCTCTGTGGACGACGCTCGTCACCTTCGTGCTGACGCTGCTCGTCTGGGCCAACTTCGATCCGCGCAATCCCGGCTACCAGATGGTCGAGAAGGCGGGCTGGATCCCGGAATTCGGCATCAACTACCACATGGGCGTCGACGGCATTTCGGTGCTGTTCGTCGTCCTGTCCGGCTTCCTGATGCCGCTGTGCATCCTGGCGAGCTGGGAGTCGGTGCAGGTCCGGGTGAAGGAATACATGATGGCCTTCCTCGCGCTGGAAACCCTGATGATCGGGATGTTCTGCGCGCTGGACTTCGTGCTGTTCTACATGTTCTTCGAAGGCGTCCTGATCCCGATGTTCCTGATCATCGGTGTCTGGGGCGGTCCGCGCCGCGTCTATGCCGCCTTCAAGTTCTTCCTCTACACGCTGCTCGGCTCGGTGCTGATGCTGCTGGCGATCCTGGCCATGTACTTCGTGGCCGGCACCACCGACATCCCGACCATCACCGCCACCCAGTTCCCGCGCAACATGCAGCTGTGGCTGTGGCTCGCCTTCTTCGCCTCCTTCGCGGTGAAGGTGCCGATGTGGCCGGTCCACACCTGGCTGCCGGATGCCCACGTCGAGGCGCCGACCGCCGGTTCGGTCATCCTGGCCGGCGTGCTGCTGAAGATGGGCGGCTACGGCTTCCTGCGCTTCAACATTCCGATCCTGCCGGAAGCCACCGAGTATTTCGCGCCGCTGATCTACACCCTGTCGGTCGTCGCCGTGATCTACACCTCGCTGGTCGCTCTCGCCCAGGAGGACATGAAGAAGCTGATCGCCTACTCGTCGGTCGCCCATATGGGCTTCGTCACCATCGGCATGTTCGCGCTGAACCAGCAGGGCATCGAAGGCTCGATCTTCCAGATGCTGTCGCACGGCATCGTGTCGGGAGCCCTGTTCCTGTGTGTCGGCGTCGTCTATGACCGGCTGCACACCCGCGAGATCGCCCGCTACGGCGGTCTGGTGAAGAACATGCCGAAATACGCGGTGATCTTCCTGTTCATGACCATGGCGTCGGTCGGCTTGCCGGGCACCGCCGGCTTCGTCGGTGAATTCCTGGTGCTGCTCGGCGTCTTCCGCGACAACACCTGGGTTGCCGCCCTGGCCGCCACCGGCATGGTTCTGGGTGCCGCCTACGCGCTGTGGCTGTACCGCCGCATCGTCTACGGCAAGCTGGTGAAGCCGGACGTCAAGGCGATGTTCGACATAACCCCGCGCGAGGTCGCGGTGTTCCTGCCGCTGGTCGCCGTCGTCCTGTGGATGGGCGTCTATCCCAGCAGCTTCCTGAACGTCACCTCGGCATCGGTCGAGCAGCTGATCCAGACCTACCAGACCAAGCTGGCCGCGTCGCACGCCGCGTCCGGTGTCTCGGTCGCCGCTCGGTAAGGGGTTCTTCGACATGACCGCAGTGTTTCCCGACATCTGGCCGGCCCTGCCGGAGATCTTCCTGGCACTCTCGGGCGTCGCCCTGCTGATGCTGGGCGTGTTCCGCGGCGACGGCTTCACCCGTCCCGTCTCCTACCTGGCGATCGTCTGCATGCTGCTCGCCGCCGTCCTGGCGATGGGCTACGGCAGCGGCCGCATCGTCACCTTCAACGGCATGTTCGTGATGGACGCCTTCGGCGTCTTCATGAAGGTGCTGGTGCTGGTGTCGGCGGCCTTCGCCGTCGTCCTCTCGCTCGGGTTCAACGAGCGGGAGCAGATGGCCCGCTTCGAGTTCCCGGTGCTGATGGTTTTCGCGACCCTCGGCATGCTGATGATGATCTCGGCGAACGATTTCATCTCGCTGTATGTCGGCCTGGAGACGCAGAGCCTCGCGCTCTATGTCATCGCGGCCTTCCGCCGCGACAGCGCCAAGTCGTCCGAAGCCGGCCTGAAGTATTTCGTCCTCGGCTCGCTCTCCTCGGGCATGCTGCTGTACGGTGCGTCGCTGGTCTACGGCTTCGCCGGCACGACCTCCTTCGACAAGGTCGCTGCCCTGTTCGCGGGCGGCGCCCACGTGTCGCCGGGTCTGGTGATCGGTCTGGTCTTCGTGATGGCCGGTCTGGCCTTCAAGGTCTCGGCCGCGCCGTTCCACATGTGGACCCCGGACGTGTATGAGGGCGCGCCGACCCCGGTGACCGCCTTCTTTGCGGCGGCGCCGAAGGTCGCGGCCATCGCCCTGCTGACCCGCGTGGTGATCGAGCCGTTCGGCCATCTCGCCGACCAGTGGCATCAGGTGCTGGTCGCCGCCGCCGTTCTGTCGATGGTGATCGGGTCCTTCGTCGCCATCATGCAGACCAACATCAAGCGCCTGATGGCCTACAGCTCAATCGGCCATGTCGGTTACGCCCTGGTCGGCCTGACCACCGGCACCCAGGACGGCGTGCGAGGCGTGCTGATCTACATGGCGCTCTACATCGCCATGAACATCGGCGCCTTCGCGGTCATACTCAGCATGAAGGCCAAGGGCCAGATGCTGGAGGAGATCAAGGACTTCGCCGGCCTGTCGAAGACCAACCCGATGCTGGCCGCGACCATGGCGATCTTCATGTTCTCCATGGCCGGCATTCCGCCGATGGCAGGTTTCTTCGGCAAGCTCTACGTCTTCCTGGCCGCCGTCGCGGCGCAGGAATACACGTTGGCCGTGATCGGCGTGCTGACGAGCGTCGTCGGCGCCTTCTACTACCTGCGCATCATCAAGATCATGTATTTCGATGAGCCCGCGGTGGTGGTCGACAAGGTGGACGACGACGGCATGACCGGTGTCCTGGTCGTCACCAGCCTGTTCACCCTGCTGTTCTTCGTCGCCCCGGCGCCGATCCTGAACGGCGCGGCGGCTGCCGCGGCGGCTCTGTTCGCCGGCTGACGGCGGACCGATGACGGTATCGTTCGAAGCGGAGGCGGCGCGACTGCGCCTGCCTCCGGGCTTCCAGGTCAAGGCCTTCGACTCCGTCGGCAGCACGAACGACGAAGCGAAGGCCTTGTCGCGTTCAGGGGCACCGGAAGGCACCATCGTCTGGGCGCGCCGGCAGGAAAGCGGCCGAGGCCGGCGCGGCCGGGCCTGGACGTCTCCCGAAGGCAACCTCTACAGCACGACGATCCTGCGGCCCGGCCTGCCGCCGGCGGAAGCTGCCCAGGTCTCCTTCGTCGCCGCCCTGGCCATTGCCGAGACCGCCGAATCGGTGCTGCCCGATCCCGGCGGGGTGCGCTGCAAATGGCCGAACGACGTGCTGGTCCATGACCGCAAGCTGTCCGGCATCCTCCTCGAGTCGGAGCCTGCGGCGGACGGTACGGTCGCCTGGGTGGTGCTGGGCGTCGGCATCAACCTGCGGCATTTTCCCGCGACCGCCGATTACGGTGCCACCTCGCTGATCGCCGAAGGAGCGCCGCCGATGGGGCCAGGGCCCTTGCTGGAGGTCTTTGCCGGCCATCTGGCGAGTTGGTATGGCCGCTGGCGCGCCCATGGCTTCGCTCCGGTGCGGGAGGCGTGGCTGTCGCGCGCCCGTGGGCTCGGCGGGCCGATCGTGGTCAGGCTTGCCGATCGGACGATCCCCGGCACCTTCGCCGATCTGGACAGCGACGGCGTTCTGTTGCTTGATCCAACGGACGGCGGACCGCGCCAGCGGATCGCCGCCGGGGATGTGTTCTTCGCACCCCCTGCCGCCAGCTGACCCCAAGTGCCCATCGCCTTCAGGACCAAGCCATGCTGCTAGCCATCGACGCCGGAAACACGAATGTGGTGTTCGCCATCTATGACGGCGACCGCCAGCGCGGCATCTGGCGCACGGCGACCGATCCCAAGCGCACCTCCGACGAATACATGGTGTGGCTGACCCACCTGATGGCGTTGAAGGGGCTGAAGCCGGTCGACATCCATGGCGCGATCATCGCCAGCGTCGTGCCGGGCGCCACCTTCAACCTGAAGCGCCTGTGCAAGGATCATTTCGGCTGCGAACCGGTGATCGTCGGCCAGTCCGGCGTCGAATTGGGCGCCAAGGCGCTGGTCGACCGGCCGGAGGAGGTCGGGGCCGACCGGCTGGTCAACACGGTGGCAGCCGCCGCGACCTACAAGACCCCGCTGATCGTCATCGATTTCGGCACGGCGACGACCTTCGACGTGGTGGATGCCGACGGCAACTATTGCGGCGGCGTGATCGCGCCGGGGCTGAACCTGTCGCTGGAGGCGCTGCAGATGGCCGCCTCCAAGCTGCCGCGGGTGGAGATCCAGCCGCCGGACCAGGTGATCGGCAGGAACACCATCGCCTGCATGCAGTCGGGCATCTTCTGGGGGTATGTCGGCCTGATCGAAGGGCTGGTGGCCCGCATCCGGGCGGAGTACGGCGAACCGATGCGGGTGGTAGCCACTGGCGGATTGGCTGTTCTTTTCGCCAAGGCTACCCATGTGATCGAACACACCGACAATGAGCTGACGCTCCGCGGTCTCCTCCTGATCCACAAGCGCAACACGGTCCAATGACACAATCCTCCAAGACAGCCGCCGGAATCCCTGCAGCCCCGGCGGACACCTTCGTTCCGGAGGATGGCGGCCTGTATTTCCTCCCGCTCGGCGGTTCCGGCGAGATCGGGATGAACCTCAACCTCTACGGCCATCAGGGCAAATGGCTGATGGTGGATCTCGGCATCTCCTTCGCCGACGACACCATGCCCGGCCTCGACGTGATCATGCCCGACCCGGCTTTCATCGCCGAACGGCGGGCGGATCTGGTCGGGCTGGTGCTGACCCACGCGCATGAGGACCATCTGGGCGCCGTGCAGTATCTGTGGCCGGAACTGCGCTGCCCGGTTTATTGCACGCCCTTCACCGCGGCCTTCCTGCGCGCCAAGCTGCACGAGAAGGGGCTGAGCGCGACGGTTCCGATCCATGAGATCCCGCTGGGCGGCACGGTGGAGATCGGTCCCTTCTCCGTCGAATACGTCACCATGACGCATTCGATTCCGGAGCCGAACGCGCTCGCCATCCGCACCTCCGCCGGCACCGTCCTGCACACCGGCGACTGGAAGCTGGACCCCGATCCGCTGGTCGGCGACACCGCCGACGAGGCGCGGCTGCGTGCCATCGGCGACGAGGGGGTGCTGGCGCTGGTCGGCGACAGCACCAACGCGTTGGTCCCGGGCTCCGCGGGCTCGGAGGCGACGGTGCGGGCCTCGCTGATGGAACTGTTCGGGCGCTACCGCGACTCGCGCATCGCCGTCAGCTGTTTCGCCACCAACGTGGCGCGGCTGGAGAGCATCGCCGCCGCCGCCGCCGCCCACGACCGCCATGTGGCGCTGGTCGGACGGTCGCTGTGGCGGATCAACGAGGCGGCGCGGGCCAGCGGCTATCTGGCCGAGGTGCCGAAATTCCTGTCGGAGCATGACGCCAGCTACCTGCCGCGGGAAAAGCTGGTGCTGATCTGCACCGGCAGCCAGGGGGAGCCGCGCTCCGCCCTTGCCCGCATCGCCGCCAACGACCATCCGCAGGTGACGCTGTCGCGCGGCGACGTGGTGATCTTTTCCTCGCGCGAGATCCCCGGCAACGAGCGGGCCATCGGGCGCATGCAGAACCAGCTGGTCGCGCAGGGCGTGGAGCTGGTCACGGCGGACGAGGCGGCGGTCCACGTCTCCGGCCATCCGGCGCGGGACGAGCTGGTGCGCATGTACCAATGGGTGCGGCCGCGCATTGCGGTGCCGGTCCATGGCGAGCAGCGCCACCAGCAGGCCCACGCCGCCCTGGCGGAAGATTGTCAGGTCGCCCACAGCATCGTGCCGGCCAATGGCGAACTGATCCGGCTCGACGGGGCGGAGGGCGCGCAGGTGGTCGCCCATGTGCGGTCCGGCCGCATGGCGGTGGATGGCAAGCGGCTGGTGCCGCTCGACACCGGCATGATGCGGGCGCGCAACCGCATGGTGAACAATGGCGCCGCCGTGGTGACGTTGGTCATGACCGGAACGGGCGAGCTTCTGACTGCGCCGCAGGTGGCGGTGATGGGGTTGATCGACGAAGCGACCGACCGCGACATGCTGCTGGACGTCATCGACGCGGTGCGGGAATCGGTGGCGATGCTGCCCAGATCAACGCGCACCGACGATGCCCAGGTGAAGGAGGCGGCACGGATTGCCGTCCGCCGCTGCTTCAATGCGTCCCATGGCAAGAAGCCGGTGACGGAGGTCCATCTGGTCCGCGTCTGACGGAAATTTGTGTATAACAGGCTTATCAGAGCCCGCTAACGGGCCAAACGGACAGCCAGCGAGAGGACACGCATGATCGGAAAGCTCAACCACGTCGCCATCGTCGTTCCGGACCTGCCGGCGGCGACGGCGCTCTACCGCGACACGCTGGGTGCGGCGGTGTCTCAGCCGGTGGATCTGCCGCCGCATGGCGTGACCGTGGTTTTCGTCACCCTGCCCAACACCAAGATCGAGCTGCTGCATCCGTTCGGCGAGAAGTCGCCGATTGCCGGCTTCCTGGAAAAGAACCCGTCCGGCGGCATCCACCACATCTGCTACGAGGTGGACGACATCCTGGCCGCCCGCGACCGGATGAAGGAGCAGGGCGCCCGTGTGCTTGGCGACGGCGAACCCAGGATCGGCGCCCACGACAAGCCGGTCCTGTTCCTGCACCCCAAGGACTTCTGCGGGACGCTGGTGGAACTGGAGCAGGCCTGATCCGGTCTGAGCGGACCTGAGTGCGGAGAGGGCGATGGACAACTGGGTGACGGCGGTCTTCGTCTATATCGTCGTGTGGTGGGTCGTGCTGTTCGGGGTGCTGCCCTGGGGTGTCCGGACGCCGGACGAACCGGAACCCGGCATGGCCTCCTCTGCCCCCGTCGAACCGCGCATCCTGCGCAAGTTCATGATCACGTCGGTGGTCGCCCTGCTGGTGTGGCTGGTGATCTTCGGCGTGGAGCGCACCGGGATCATCTCCTTCCGCGAGATGGCGCGGCACATGTACTGACCGACCGGAGAGGAGACGGCGGGTGAGCCTGACCTATTGCGCGGCCGCACCCGGCCATCCCCACCACGGCCCCTACCATGACGGCGAATACGGCTTCCCGAGCGGCGACGACCGGGTGCTGTTCGAACGGCTGGTGCTGGAGATAAACCAGGCCGGTCTGTCCTGGCTGACCATCCTGAAGAAGCGTGAGGCGTTCCGCGCCGCCTTCGACGATTTCGACATCGACCGGGTCGCCGCCTATGGCGAGGCGGAGCGGGCGCGGCTTCTGGCCGACGCCGGTATCGTCCGCAACCGTCTGAAGGTCGATGCGGTGATCGAGAATGCCCGCCGGATCATCGCCCTGCGCGAGACCCACGGCTCCTTCCACGGTTGGCTGCGCGCTCACCACCCCCTGACCAAGGCGGAATGGGTGAAGCTGTTCGGCCGAACCTTCCGCTTTACAGGCGGCGAGATCGTCGGCGAGTTTTCTGATGAGCCTGGGTTACCTGCCGGGTGCGCACCAGCCCGATTGCCCGGTCCACGCCATCGTTCTGGCCCAGAGTCCGCCCTGGAAAACCGCTGTGGACGGCGGCTATCGCGGGTATGAGCCCATGAAGTAGGCAAAGATCCGGTCAGAACGGCGGCAATCGCTGAAAGGCTGGGCAAAAATGCAAAAACTTTGAGCATGGCAGGGTATTGCCTTTGTTTTGGGCTTGCCATGGCTGCGGCACGGGTTCACTCTTTTCATGTGACGAGGGAGGACCTTCCTCCCTTTCCGACGCCTGGTGGCGATTCCTCCCTAAACTCGACAGGCCGCGCCGCATTCGCCGCGCGGCCTTTCTTTATCCGCGATGGCGATTGTTTGCCTGTGGACAGGAAATTTCCTCTGCAGGTCCAGAAAACGTTAACGGTTTCCTTGGTAGCGTTGCCCGGGCCAACTCCGCCTCCGGGTTTCCCCCTATCCGGCGAGAATGGACGCAAGAACGCCGCCCGGAGGCACGCGCCGCCTGGATGGCCGTCCGCATTGACCGATCGGCCCAGCCGGTCATTCGTCCGTTCCGGCGGGCGTCAGAAGAAGGACGACAGTCGAGGCGCCGATGACCGCGAACGAAAACGAACGGTTCGATCAGTTCGCCGCGGTTCTGACGACCGAACTGTTGGAGCGGACCAGAAAAAGCATGGAGCTGCTGGCGCCGGATCAGCAGCCCTGCTCCATGCTGCCGTTCATCCAGACGCCATCCTTCGTCGAGTTCTACCAGGATCTCGTACGCGTCGGCATCCTGCCGGTGGTGCTCAGCCGCCGTCCGGTCCGCGCCATCGTCGGCGACGTCGATTGGGCGCGGGAAGGCCGCGAGTATCTGCTGACCGTCCTCGACGACCGCTCCAACGCCATCTTCACCGCCTGGGAATATGCCTGGGACTCGCTGTGGGACGAGCGCAAGGTCGGGCAGGACAGCGGCGGCGCCGGTGGCGGCGCCAAGCCGAAGAAGGGCTTCTTCAGCGCCCTGTTCGGCCGCAAGCGCGAGGAGAGGTCCGACAGCGGCCAGGGCGGTGGTGCGGAGGGAGGCGTGATGGCCGGGTTGCACATCATGCTGACCGAACTGGCGGAGAAGCGCGGTTTCCTGCCATTGTTCCACGACGATGTCCGCATCCTGAAGGCCCTGCCGCGGCTGAAACCCGGTCGGGTCGCCCAGGCGTGGAAGGAGATCTTGCAGTATCACCACCAGGAATTCTATCTACCTGAACCGGAACAGGCGAAGCCGGGCGTGACCTCCGACTGCCTGCAGAAATGGCATTACAATCTGCCGGACAAGATCGGCGAGTTCCTGGTGCTGAAGGCCGCGGTGGACCTGGAGCATGTGAACAAGCCCTTCATCGGCAAATACATCCGCCAGTCGGCGCGGACCCAGGAGGAGGCGGAGAAAGGGATGCCCTACCTGTCGCTCTATTGGAAAGCCATGCGCAACCCGGCCATGCTGGCCGAGCGGCACACGCTGTGACGGCGCCAATGGCCCTGCGCGCCGGCCTGACCGCGTGCCTGCTGGTTCTTGCGGCCGGAACCGCATCGGCGCAATCGCAGCCGCAGTTGCCGGGTCCGATCCCTTTGACCCCCGATGCCGCCCGCGAGCGGCCGGTGATCGATTTGTCGCTGTGCCAGCGGCTGACCCGCCATGTGCCGGCCGCCGACGTGGAATACCGGCCGGGGGTGGATGTGAACGGCCGCCCGGTGGTGCCGGCCGACCTGCCGGGCACCGCGGGCGCGCAGCCGCCGGTTCCCATTGACCTGCCGCTGTCGGTCGATCTCGCCCGGCGGATGGGCATCGCCCTGCCGTCGGTGCCGTTTCTGCCGACGACGTCACTTCGGTCTGGCTGAGCGTGGTCGGCGACCGGCTCTATCTCAACGGCCAGCCGATCGATCCGGGGGTGGAGGACCGCCTCTACGCCTATTGCCGCACCGGTAGCCGGCCGGGCGCGGTCGAGGAGGAAGCGGGGGCTTACAGTGGACAAGTGCGGGCGACCTTCCTAAAGTCGCTCACCCGCCGCCCGAGTCCGCTCCCGTTCGAAAAAGGAGCATGTCCGCGCGGCCTTGTCGAACACCTCGCACACGAGAGCAGAGCCATGCGGCTGTCCAGCTTCTTCATGCCGACCCTCAAGGAGACCCCGACCGAGGCGCAGATCGTCTCGCACCGCCTGATGCTGCGGGCCGGGATGATCCGCCAGACCAGCGCCGGCATCTATGCCTGGCTGCCGCTGGGCTATCGGGTTCTGCGCAAGATCGAGCAGATCGTCCGCGAGGAGCAGGACGCCGCCGGTGCGCAGGAACTGCTGATGCCGACTATCCAGTCGGCCGATCTGTGGCGCGAGAGCGGCCGCTACGACGATTACGGCAAGGAGATGCTGCGCATCACCGACCGCCATGACCGCGAGATGCTGTTCGGCCCGACGAACGAGGAGATGATCACCGACATCTTCCGCTCCTTCGTCAAGAGCTACCGCCAGCTGCCGCTGAACCTCTACCACATCCAGTGGAAGTTCCGTGACGAGATCCGCCCGCGCTTCGGCGTGATGCGCGGGCGCGAGTTCCTGATGAAGGACGCCTATTCCTTCGACATCGACGCGGCCGGCGCCCGCCGTTCCTACCAGAAGATGTTCCTGGCCTATCTCCGCACCTTCGCCCGCATGGGGCTGAAGGCGATCCCGATGCGCGCCGACACCGGCCCCATCGGCGGCGACCTGAGCCACGAGTTCATCATCCTGGCGGAGACCGGCGAAAGCGGCGTCTTCTGCCACAAGGACTGGATGAACCTGGACGTGCTGAAGGACGCCCCCGGCATGGAGGACGACCTGCAGCCATTCTTCGACCGCGTCACCGCCATCTACGCGGCGACCGACGAGAAGCACGACCCGGCCAACAGCCCGGCGCCGGACTCGGATCTGGTGTCGGCCCGCGGCATCGAGGTCGGCCACATCTTCAACTTCGGCACCAAATATTCCAAGCCGATGAACGCGGTGGTCGCCGGCCCGAACGGCGAGTCGATCCCGGTGGAGATGGGCAGCTACGGCATCGGCGTGTCGCGCCTGATGGGTGCGATCATCGAGGCCAGCCACGACGACAACGGCATCATCTGGCCGGACGCCGTCGCGCCCTTCAACGTCGGCCTGATCAACCTGAAGTCCGGCGACGCAGAGACCGACCGCGTCTGCGCCGAGCTGAACGCCAAGCTGGAGGCCGCCGGCCTGGAGGTCGCCTATGACGACCGCGACGAGCGTCCCGGCGCCAAATTCGCCGACATGGACCTGATCGGCGTTCCCTGGCAACTGGTCGTCGGCCCGCGCGGCCTGAAGAACGGCGTGGTCGAGCTGAAGCGCCGCGCCACCGGCGAGAAGGAAGAACTGCCCGTCGAGGCGGCGCTGGCGAAGCTTCTGGGCTGATCGGCTTACCCCGTGAGGAGGCCCGGATCGCCGTGACGGCGGCGATCCGGGCTTTGCCCTTTTTCCGCCACGCTCACGTTCCCATGTAGGGCATCGTTTCCGCCCACCCACAGGACCCCAGCCGCATGATCTTCAACGCCTTCGAACGCATGGTCGCGATGCGTTACCTCCGGGCGCGCCGCCAGGAAGGGTTCATCTCGGTCATCGCGGGGTTCTCGCTGCTGGGCATCGCGCTCGGCGTCGCGACCCTCATCATCGTGATGGCGGTGATGAACGGTTTCCGGGCGGAGCTGCTGGGCCGCGTGCTCGGCCTCAACGGGCATCTCAACGTCTACAACATGCGCGGCGGGCCGCTGCCGGACTTCGACATCCTGGCCGGCAAGCTGCGCAACACGCCGGGCGTCAACACCGTCACCCCGACGGTGGAAGGCCAGGCGCTGGTGTCGGTGCGCGGCGTCGCGTCGGGCGCGGTCATCCGCGGCGTGCGGGCGGAAGACTTCAAGATGCGGCCGACGCTTGCCAACAACGTCATCCGCGGTTCGGTCGAGGAGTTCGGGGACGACCGCATCGCCATCGGATCGCGCATGGCCCAGCGGCTGGGGTTGAGCGTCGGCGACCAGATCACGCTGATCGCGCCGCAGGGCAACGTCACCGCCTTCGGCACCGTGCCGCGGATGCGCAGCTATCCCGTCGGCGCCATCTTCGACGTCGGCATGTTCGAATACGACAACAGCTTCATCTTCCTGCCGCTGGAGGAGGCGCAGGCCTTCTTCCGCACCGGCGACGCCGTGACATCGCTGGAAGTCTTCATCGACGACCCGATGCAGATCGTGGCCGCGCGTGCCGCCGTCCAGGCGGCGGTGGCCGGGGAAGGGCGGGTGGTCGACTGGCAGCAGTCGAACGCCAGCTTCTTCACCGCGCTGCAGGTCGAACGCAACGTGATGTTCCTGATCCTGTCGCTGATCATCATGGTCGCCGCCTTCAACATCATCTCCAGCCTGATCATGCTGGTGAAGGACAAGGGGCGCGACATCGCGATCCTGCGCACCATGGGGGCGACGCGCGGCATGGTCATGCGCATCTTCTTCCTGTCCGGGGCCAGCGTGGGCGTGACGGGGACGCTGCTGGGGCTGGCGATGGGCGTGTCCTTCGCGTTGAACATCGAGAGCATCCGCCAGGTGATCCAGGGCCTGACCGGCACCAACCTGTTCAACGCCGAGATCTATTTCCTCTCCCACCTGCCGGCCAAGATCGACTGGAGCGAGGTGGTGCAGGTGACGCTGATGGCGCTGGGCCTGTCCTTCGCCGCCACCATCTACCCGTCCTGGCGCGCCGCCCGGCTCGATCCGGTGGAGGCGCTGCGCTATGAGTGACGCGGTCATGCAGCCGATGCTGGAACTGAAGGGCATCGTCCGCCGCTTCGAACAGGCGGGCGAGATTCTGGAGGTGCTGCGCGGGGTCGAGCTGACCGTCGGCGCCGGGGAACTGGTGGCGCTGGTCGGCCCCTCGGGTGCCGGCAAGTCGACGCTGCTGCACATCGCCGGCCTGCTGGAACGGCCCACGAGCGGCACGGTGCGCATCGCCGGCACCGACGTGTCGAACCTGGACGACGGCAAGCGGACCGAGGTTCGGCGCCGCTCCATCGGCTTCGTCTACCAGTTCCACCACCTGCTGCCGGAATTCTCGGCGCGGGAGAACATCGTGCTGCCGCAGATGATCGCCGGCGTGCCGAAGTCCGTCGCCCGCCAGCGCGCGGACGAGCTTCTGCGCATGGTCGGGCTGGAACAGCGTGGCACCCACCGCCCGGCCCGCCTGTCGGGCGGCGAGCAGCAGCGCGTCGCCATCGCCCGCGCGCTGGCCAACGCCCCGTCGCTGCTGATCGCCGACGAGCCGACCGGCAACCTCGACCCTCACACGGCGGAGCATGTCTTCACCATGCTGTCGGCCATCGTCCGGCAGGCCAAGGTGGGAGCCCTGGTCGCGACGCACAATCTGGACCTCGCCCGCCGCATGGACCGGGTTCTGGAGATGCGCGACGGGCGGCTGGTCGAATACCAGCCGTCTGAACTGGTCCCGCTGGCAGAGGCTGTGCCGGACGCGTCATAGGCCGAAAGCGCGTCGTCCCTCCGGTTGCCAAGCCGGTGCCGTGCCCCCACTCTCAAGCGCGACCGCACCGGCTGAGCTGCGGCGTACGCAAGAACAGGGGGCATCGGGGATGGACCAGCGTATCATCGACCTCTACGACGAATACACCCATGCGCCGCTGCCGCGCCGCGTCTTCCTGGAGCGGCTGGCGGCGCTGGCCGGCAGTGCGGCGGCGATCCCGGCCATCCTGTCGGCGATCGAGCCGAACTATGCCCATGCAGCCATCGTCGGCGAGGACGACACCCGTCTGGCGGCGGAAAAGGTGAGCTTCCAGGGGGCGACCGGCGACGTTGCCGGATATCTCGCCCGGCCGAAACTCTCGGACAAGGCCCCGGCGGTGATCGTCATCCACGAGAACCGCGGCCTGAATGCCTATGTCGAGGACGTCACCCGCCGTCTCGCCACCGAAGGCTTCGTGGCGCTCGCGCCCGACCTGCTGTCGCCGCTGGGCGGCACGCCGCAGGACCCGGACAAAGCCCGCGACATGATCGGCCAGCTCGACGCCGACAAGACGGTCAACAACCTCGTTGCGGCGATGAGCTACCTGATGGCCTATCGCTATTCCTCGGCCAAGGTCGGCGCCGTCGGCTTCTGCTGGGGCGGCGGCATGGTCAACCGGCTGGCGTTGAAGGCACCCGACCTGAAGGCCGGCGTCGCCTTCTACGGCCCGGCACCCGACCCGGCGCTGGTCACCACCGTCAAGGCGCCGCTGATGCTGCACTACGCCGGGCTCGACCAGCGCATCAACGCCGGCATCCCCGCCTACGACGAGGCGCTGAAGAAGGCCGGCGTCGAACATCAGATCCACATGTACGAGGGTGTCAACCACGCCTTCCACAACGACACGTCAGCCGAACGCTACAACAAGGAGGCCGCTGACCTCGCCTGGACGCGGACGGTGGAGTTCTTGAAGGCGAAGCTGGCTTAGGCGCGGAGTTCGACCCCCACCCTAACCCTCCCATAGGCGCTAACATGAGACTGTTGCGATAGATGGTTTGGGCGTGAGGAATTGCCCCGGGCTTTGTTTTTCCGGGATGTTTGCGACCGATCCCACCGATGCCCCCTGGCGTGCGGTTGAGACGCTGGTCCGCTCGGTCATCGACCTTGAGGCGAGCGCAGCCGAGACGGGGGCCTTCCGCCAAGCCCGCGGCGTGCCGAGCGCCGCGGTGCTTCTTCGCCTCTGTCTGGCCTCTGCGGTGTGCCGGCTGTCCTTGCGCCAGACTTGCGCCTGGGCGGCGGAGATCGGTGTGGCCCGGCTTTCCAACCCTGCCTGGGAGAAGCGCTTCCAGAACGCTGGCGCGTGGCTGGGTGAGATCGCCGGTGCGCTGTTGGCGGCGCGTGCCGCGGTGCCGCCGCGTTGGCCCGGGTACCAACTGCGCTTGGTCGATGCCACCGCGCTCAGCGTCCCTGGCGCCTCCGGCACCTCCTGGCGGCTGCACCTGAGCTACGACCTCGGGCGCGGGTGCATGTGCCAAGCCAGCCTCACCGATGGGCACGGCGGCGAACGGCTGGGCCGCTTTGCCCCGCCGCTGCCCGGCACCGTCGTGCTGGCCGACGCCGGCTACCCGCATCCACGCGAACTGCGCGGCCATCTGGCGGCGGGCGGCGACCTCATCGTGCGGACGAGTTGGGCGGCGGCGCGCCTGCTGACCCCGGCGGGCGGGCGCTTTGATCTGTTCGACGCCTTGCGGCGGCTCGACGGCCCGGCGGGAGCCTGGGATGTGGTCGTCGACGACCACCAGCCGGCGTTGCCGCCGCTGCACCTGCGCCTGGTCGCCGGGCGCAAGCCGGCGGCGGCGTGCGAACAAGCGCGCCGCCGGGTGCGCGAGACCGCCAAACGCAAGGGCAAGACGCCCGACGCGCGCTCGCTGGAGGCGGCCGACTGGGTGTTGCTGCTGACCTCGCTGCCGGCCGCCGCGTTCGATGCGGCGGCGGTGCTGGCCGCCTATCGCTTGCGCTGGCAGGTGGAACTGGCGATCAAACGCTGGAAAACCTTGCTCGCCTTGGGCGAGGTGCCGGTACGCACCCCGGCAACCGCGACCGCCTGGATCTACGCCATGCTGATCGCAGCGCTGCTCATCGAGGATAAAGTTGCCAGGGCGGCGACGCAATTCCCCCCTGGGCAGCCCGCGCATGCCGCAGGGGTTCTCCCTGTGGCGCATGTTCGCGCTCTTGGCCCACAGCCTGTGCTTGGCAGTGTTCGGGCCATTCCACTGGCCGTCGCTTGATCCACTGGCACCGTGGCTCACCCGACACATCGCCGACCCGCCCAGACGACGAAAACGCCAGACCGAAACTATACCGCATCCTTTCATAAGCGGGCCGGCATGTTAGCGCCTATGCCCTAACCCTCCCCCGCTGGGCGGGGGAGGTTAGGTGGGGGCGCTCGAAGCCGACACCTCTCCCAACACCTCCGCCGTCTCCACCACCGTCGCATATTCGCCGTCCATGTTGGCGAGCGACAGGTCGTGGACCTCGTCCGCGGTGCGCAATCTCCCCGAGCGGTCAATCCTGGCGAAGGTGAAGCAGGCGTCGGCGACCAGACGCACGTCGTAGCCCAGGTTTCCGGCCACCCGCACCGTCGCCTCGACGCTGTTGTTGGTGATGACGCCGGACACCACCAGCGTGCCGATGCCGCGACCGCGCAGCCACTCGTCCAGGCCCGTGCCGATGAACGCGCTGTTCACCCGCTTTCCGATCACCGTCTCCCCCGCAACTGGCATGGCCTCCTCCTTGAAGGCATGGCCGGGGCCGCCCGGACGGTAGGTGGAGTCGGGCTCCACCGAATCGTGGCGGATATGGACGATGGGCCGCCCCTCCCGCCGCCACGCGGCCAGCAATGCGGCGATGTTGGTCTCGGCCTGCGGGTTGTTGCGCGGGCCGATGCGGCTCCAGCGCGGATCGTCGATGGCCTTTTGCAGGTCGACGATCAGCAGGGCGGCGTCGTGGGGGAGCGTTTCCATGCCGACGATCCTGCCGCCATTGTCCATCGCGTGACAAGTGGCGCGGTTTCTGGCTCTAATCCGGCGCTCGATCCCCACTCCCACCGTCCTGCGCTGAACCGGAGGCGCCGTGCTCGCATCCCCCTTGTCCTTGCTTGCCGTCGCCGTCGGTGGTGCCGCCGGATCGGTGGCGCGCTATCTGATGCTGCTGGCGATCATGCAGTGGGTCGGTATCCGTTTCCCGGTGGGGACGATCGTCGTCAACGTCATCGGCTGCACGGTGATGGGCGTGCTGTCGGAACTGGCGGCACTGACCTGGTCGCCCTCGCCGGAGCTGCGCGCCTTGCTGCTGGTCGGCGTGCTCGGCGGCTTCACCACCTTCTCCTCCTTCACGCTGGACATCGGCGTTCTCGTCGCCCGTGACGAGTTCGCCGCGGCGGCGGGATACTTCCTCGCCTCGACGCTGTTCAGCGTGGTGGGCTTCTTTGCCGGCCTGTGGGCCGTGCGTTCTCTTGTTTCGGTGTCCCTCTGATGACTGACTCTCGCAATCCCGCTGACGATCACGCCGATACCGCGTCGACCGAATCCAAGGGCGACAGCAAGGTCGTAACCCGCATCGTCACCGCCGACGAGGCCGACATGCGGCTCGACCGCTGGTTCAAGCGGCATTTCCCCGACGTGAACCACAGCTATCTGCAGAAGCTGCTGCGTACGGGCCAAGTCCGCATCGACGGCAAGCGGGCGGAGACGTCGTCGCGGCTGGTGGCAGGGCAGGGCGTGCGCATTCCGCCGCTTGCCGCCTGGGCGGCTCCGGTCAAGGGCCCCAATCCTGGGGCGGGCAAGCCCAAGGGCATGTCGGACAAGCAGATCGCCGAGCTGCAGGCGCTGGTGCTCTACCGCGACGCCGACGTGATCGCCATCAACAAGCCGGCCGGGCTGGCCGTGCAGGGCGGCACCGGCACCTCCAAGCACCTCGACGCGATGCTGGATGCCCTGCGCTTCGACGGCAACGAACGGCCGAAGCTGGTCCACCGGCTGGACAAGGACACCTCGGGCGTGCTGCTGCTGGCCCGCACCACCTTCGCCGCCAGCAAGCTGACGGAGCTGTTCCGCGGCAGCGCCGTGCGCAAGATCTATTGGGCCGTCACAGTGGGCGTGCCGACGCCCTACCAGGGCAAGATCGACCTCGCGCTGGCCAAGGAAGGCGGTCCGCATGGCGAGCGGGTGGCGGAGAACAAGGAAGAGGGCAAGCGCGCCGTCACCGTCTATTCGGTGCAGGAGAATGTCGGCAAGCAGGCGGCCTTCGTCGCCATGTGGCCGCTGACCGGCCGCACCCACCAGTTGCGAGTGCATATGGCCGCGGTGGGCACGCCGATCCTCGGCGACGGCAAATATGCCGGGCAGGGCGCCTTCCTGGCCGGCGCGGAGGTGACGAAGAAGCTGCACCTGCATGCGCGCCGGCTGATCCTGCCGCACCCGCGCGGCGGCAAGACCATCGACGTCACCGCTCCGCTGCCCGACCACATGCAGGCGACCTGGAAGTATTTCGGCTTCAGCCCGAACCTGCGCGACGATCCGTTCGAGGATTTCGAGTGATGGCGGTTCCAGGCAGGTCGCCCCTGCGCTTGGCTCTGTTCGATTGCGACGGCACGCTGGTCGACAGCCAGTTCGCCATCATCGATGCCATGACCCAGGCGTGGGCCGAGCATGGGCTGGGCGAGCCGGACCCGATGGCGGTCCGCCGCATGGTCGGGCTGTCGCTGGTCGAGGCGGTGGCCCTGCTGCTGCCGACGCACGACGCCGAAGCGCATGTCGCAGTGGCCGAGAGCTACAAGCGCGCCTTCTCCGCCGCGCGCGGCCGGGGCGATGTGGACGAGCCGCTGTTCCCCGGCATCGTCGACACGCTGGCGGCGCTGGAGGAGGCGGGCGTCCTGCTGGGCGTCGCGACCGGCAAGTCGCGCCGCGGGCTGAACGCGGTGCTGAAGGGGCATGGGTTGACCGGGCGCTTCGTCACGCTGCAGACCGCTGATGTCGGCCCGGGCAAGCCGAACCCGCACATGGTCCAGCGCGCGCTGGCCGAGACCGGCGCGGAAGAGGCAGGCACGGTTGTGATCGGCGACACGACCTACGACATTCAGATGGCCCGCAACGCGCGGGTGCGGTCGGTCGGCGTCTCCTGGGGCTATCATGCGGTGCCGGAGCTGGAGCGCGCCGGGGCGGACCGCATCGTTCACCGCGGGCGGGATGTCGCCACCGCGGTGCTGGAGCTTTTGGAAGGGTAAGCGATGAAGCGTTTCTACAAGGCGGCAGGCGTCGGCGAGACCGAGGGCGGTTTCCGGGTGGAACTGGACGGCCGTCCGGTGCGCAGCCCGGCCAAGGCGCCGTTGGTCTTCCCCAGCCGGCCGCTGGCCCAGGGGGTGGCTGACGAATGGGCGGCGCAGGGCGACCAGATCGACGCCCATTCCATGCCGCTGATGCAGCTGTCCAGCACCGCCGTCGACCTGATCCCGGCCAAGCGGCCCGATATCGTCCAGGCCATCAGCGCCTATGCCGGCACCGACCTGCTGTGCTACCGCGCCGAACATCCGCAGCCGCTGGTGGACCGTCAGGCCCAGCTGTGGCAGCCGCTGCTGGACTGGGCGGCGCTTTCCTACGACGCGCCGCTCCATGTCTGCGCCGGCCTGATGCCGAAGCCTCAGCCGGAGGAGGCGCTGGCCGCCCTGCGCCGGGTGGTGGAGCGGACGGACGACTGGTACCTGTCGGCGCTGCAGACCACGACCGGCGTCTGCGGCTCCATCATCGTGGCGCTGGCTTTGCTGGAAGGCCGCATCGGTGCGGAAGAGGCCTTCGAGGTCTCGCAGCTGGACGAGACCTATCAGATCGAACAATGGGGCGAAGACGCCGAGGCCACGAAGCGCCGCGCGAACGTGCGTGCGGAGATCGTGGCCTGCCGGCGGTTCGTGGATCTGCTGCGGGGGTGAGGGTGCCGAGTTAGACCCCCACCCCAACCCTCCCCCGCTCTCAGCGGACCTACGGTCCGCCTGTCGCGTCAGCACAAAGCGCAGCTTTGTGCGAGAGCTGGGCGGGGGAGGGGGTAAGTGCTGATCCGGGAGAGTGGCGGCAGTCCCTCCCCCACCCAGCGGGGGAGGTTAGGTGGGGGTCTAACTCCCCGGAGACCGCGACGACCTTTACTGCGCCGTGCTGCCGCCGGTGGTGCCGGTCCCGGTCGTTCCGGTGGTGCCCATCGAGCCGCCCGTCGGGGCGGCGCCCGGCGCCATCTTCTCGTCCTCGGCCGGCTTCCGGTTCTTGTTCAGCGACGTCATGGTGTCGTCGTACTTGAACTCCGGCATCGCCTTCACGTCGTCGCGGCTCATGCCGGCCAGGTTCAGGCGGTTGTTCTGCGAATCCCAGTTGGCGGCGGTGTAGTCGACCGCGACCTGCTTCTCACCGATGCCGAGGAAGCCGCCGGAGCTGACAACCAGCTGCTTGGCCTGCCCGTTGGCGTCGAGGATGACGTCGTCGATCTCGCCGATCTTCTCGTTGTCGCGGCCGTAGACGTTCTTGCCGATCAGTTCCTCGGCGCTGGCCAGCTGACCGCCAGTGGCGCTGGTGGCCGCCGTGGAGCCGGCCGTGCCGCCGGTGGTGGCGCTGTCCGGCGACGCGGTGTTCGACATGCTGGAAGTCGACGAGGACGGATTGCCCACGGTCGGCGAGGTGGTCTGCGCGACGGCGGCGCCGGAGAGCAAAGCCAGCGTGGCGGCGGTGGCGATCAGGGTGCGACGCATGGGGTGGCTCCTTTGTCGTTGTGTCGAAAGACACCGGTACAACAGGCGCAAGCCCCGTTTGATTTCACCGTCCGTGAACTCTTTCGGTGTGGGACTAGCCCTTCGTGGTGGCGTCCCACTCCGGTTCGCAAGGCGTCAGCGTCGCCGGACCGGCCTGAAATGTAAGCCGGTTTTCGGCCGCGCGCTGCACCTCCTCCAGCCGCAGCAGGGCGAGAGCCGAGCCGTCGCGGACGCTGCGGATCTCCCCGGCGTCCTTGCCGTCCAGCGTCACCGGGGTGCCGGGCTCCGGCGCCGGGCCGTCGATGGCGGCGGGGAACAGCTTCTTCTTGATCAGCGCGCGGTACTTGGTGCGGGCGGTCAGCTCCTGCCCCATGTAGCAGCCCTTGTCCCAGGAGATGGCGTTCAGCGCATCCATCCGATTCTCCAGGGGAATCGACTTTTCCGGGATCAGCTCGCCGGTCCCGTCCGGCACGCCCAGCGACAGGCGCAGGCGGTCGTACGCCGCGGCATCCAGTCGCACCAACCCGGCTGTCTCCAGCGCCGCAATGCCTTCCGCAGGCCCCTCCACCGGCAGGAACAGGCGCGCACCCAGTGCCGGCAGGCGGGGGTCGGTGAAGGCGATCCCGCCGCCGAAGGGCCGTGCCGCGCCCGGCTCCGCCGGCAGGCCCACCGCCGCCAGCGCGCCGTCGCCGAAGGCCACCACGACGCGCAGCGTCTCGGCCCGGTCCTCCAGCGCGATCTTGGAGCGGAGCTTGTACATCTTCAGCCGGCGCAGCAGGTCGGCGCGGCGGTCCGTCTCCGGATCGAGCAGAAGCGCGGCGGCGGCATCCGCACCCGACTCGACCACACTGAAATCATGCAGGAACTTGCCCTGTGGTGTCAGGAACAGGGCATAGGCGGCATGATCCGGGGTGACGCGCAGCATGTCGTTGGGACACCAGCCCCTGCAGGAAGGCCTTGCGGTCCTCCCCCGTCACCGCCACCACGCTCCGCCGGTCCAGCACCGCGTAACCCGCCGACATCCTTGCCTCCACCCTGTCCGATCGGCCGAACTGCCGACCGTCTGGAGTGTTGGTCCGAACGGGCCGGCTGGCAAGGGTCTGCCGCAACGCAACAGCCCCCCGGGCGAAAGGCTGGGTTGCCGTCACGGACTGTGGCATGATGACCGAAGCGGCAAATGCATTGCGTATAGGCAGAGGATCGGCTGTTGACGGCCGGTGGTGCCACCGGATTACTCTGTTGGTAGCGGTGGCACGGCTTTGGCATTGCCATACAGGTTTGACCTTATCCCGGATTTCCCCTCCTTGCCTTCGCACGCCGAGACTTTCCCCCCGGACGCTCCGCCGCCCCGCCTGGAGCTGCGCGGCATCACCAAGCGATTCCCCGGATGCCTCGCCAACGACCATGTCGATCTCGTCCTCCAGCCGGGCGAGATCCATGCGCTGCTGGGTGAGAACGGCGCCGGCAAATCCACCCTGGTCAAGATGATCTACGGGGTGCTGCACCCCGACTCCGGAACCATGCTGTGGCAGGGGGCGGAGACCACTGTCCCCGATCCGGCCGGCGCCCGGCGGCTGGGCATCGGCATGGTGTTCCAGCATTTCTCGCTGTTCGACACGCTGACGGTGACGGAGAACATCGCGCTCGGCCTGGACGATGCCGGCCGGATGGACGAGCTGGCCGACCGCATCCGCAGCGTGTCCGAACGCTATGGCCTTGCGCTCGACCCCGAACGCCATGTCTTCCACCTGTCGGTGGGCGAGCGCCAGCGGGTGGAGATCGTGCGCTGCCTGCTGCAGGACCCGAAGCTGCTGATCATGGACGAGCCGACCTCCGTCCTGACGCCGCAGGAGGCCGCCAAGCTGTTCGAGACGCTGCGCGTCCTGGCGGCGGAGGGCTGCACGATCCTCTACATCTCGCACAAGCTGGAGGAGATCCGCGCGCTGTGCAGCCGCGCCACCGTGCTGCGGGCCGGCAAGGTGGTGGGTGCCACCGACCCGCGGCAGGAGACCGCGCGCAGCCTTGCCGAGATGATGATGGGGGCGGAACTGTCCACGCCCGAACGGCCGCCGCAGGGTGCCGCCGGGGCCGCGCGCCTGTCGGTGCGCCACCTGTCCACCACCTCCGACAATCCCTTCGCCACCAACCTGAAGGACGTCAGTTTCGAGGTGCGGGCGGGCGAGATCCTGGGCATCGCCGGAGTGGCCGGCAACGGCCAGGCGGAGCTGATGGCCGCGCTCAGCGGCGAGATGCTGGTCGCCGACTCCGAGTCCGTGGTGATCGAGGGTACGTCGGCCGGACATCTCGGGCCGCGGGCGCGCCGGACGCTCGGGCTCGCCTTCGTGCCGGAGGAGCGGCTGGGCCGCGGCGCCGTGCCGGAGCTGAGCCTGTCGGAGAACGCGCTGCTGTCGGGCTATGCCCGCGAGCCGCTGGTGCGCGGCGGCATGGTCCATTTCGGCCGGGCGCGGGCCTATGCCGAGACGATCATCCGCGGCTTCAACGTGGTCGCCCACGGCCACCGGGCGGAGGCGCGCTCGCTGTCGGGCGGCAACCTGCAGAAATTCATCATCGGCCGCGAGATCCTGCAGAAGCCCAAGCTGCTGGTGGTCGGACAACCGACCTGGGGCGTCGATGCCGGTGCCGCGGCGGCGATCCACAAGGCGCTGATCGGGCTGGCGCGCTCGGGCGCCGCGGTACTGGTGATCAGCCAGGACCTGGACGAGCTGTTCGTGCTGAGCGACCGGATTTCCGTGCTGTTCCACGGCCGCCTGTCAGACAGCCGGCCGACGCACGAGACGACGGTGGAACGCATCGGCCTGCTGATGGGCGGCCTGTTCGGCACGCCGCCGGACGAAGACGGGGAGATCACGCGTGCGGTCTGATGGTTTCGTGATTGCCGGAGACGCCGCATGAGCTTCATCCGTCTCGAGCCGCGCGGGCAGGCGTCGAAGACCATGGTCTACGTCACGCCGCTGCTGGCGGTGGCGCTGACCCTGCTCAGCGGCTTCATCCTGTTCCTGGCGCTGGGATTCGACCCCGTCAAGGCGCTCCATGCCTTCTTCATCGCCCCGCTGACCTCGGTGCGCGGACTGGGCGAGCTGGTGGTGAAGGCGACCCCGCTGGTGCTGTGCGCCGTCGGCCTTGCCATCGGTTTCCGCGCCAATGTCTGGAACATCGGCGCCGAGGGCCAGCTGACGCTGGGCGCCATCACCGGCGGCGGGCTGGCGCTGGCCTTCTACGGCGAGGGCGGCTGGTGGCTGCTGCCGCTGATGGTGATCGGCGGCGCGGTCGGCGGCGCGGTCTGGGCGGCGGTTCCGGCCTTCCTGCGGCTGCGCTTCAACGCCAGCGAGATCCTGACCAGCCTGATGCTGAACTACGTGGCGCTGCTGCTGCTGAACTATCTGGTTCACGGCCCCTACCGCGACCCCGACGGCTTCGCCTTCCCGGAATCGCGCCTGTTCGAGGCCGACGCCGTGCTGCCGATCCTGTGGAGCGGCACCCGCGTCCATCTGGGCGCGCTGTTCGCGCTGTTGGCGGTGGCGGGCGGCTGGCTGCTGATCGCGCGGACCTTCATCGGCTTCCAGATCAAGGTGATCGGCCTGACGCCGGCCGCCGCCGGCTATGCCGGCTTCGACCAGAAGCGGATCGTCTGGCTGGCTCTGCTGCTGTCGGGGGCGCTGGCCGGCATCGCCGGCATGGGCGAGGTCGCCGGCCCGATCGGGCAGGTCACCGCCGGCATTTCGCCGGGCTACGGCTATACCGCCATCATCGTCGCCTTCCTTGGCCGCCTGCATCCGGTCGGCATCCTGCTGGCGGCGCTGCTGATGGCGCTGTCCTTCATCGGCGGCGAGGCGGCGCAGATCGCCATGGGCCTGCCCAAGGCCATCACCGGAGTGTTCCAGGGCATGCTTCTGTTCTTCCTGCTGGCGAGCGAC
Organism: Azospirillum sp. INR13; assembly: GCF_015390205.1. Lineage (NCBI taxonomy): Bacteria > Pseudomonadati > Pseudomonadota > Alphaproteobacteria > Rhodospirillales > Azospirillaceae > Azospirillum > Azospirillum sp. INR13. The sequence goes on along the minus strand of NZ_VUOI01000008.1, from coordinate 16,576 downwards.
GTGCTGATCCGCTACCGGGTCCGCTTCGGGACGCGGAGGGCGGTGGCATGAACGACTTCGCCCTGATCGGCCCGATCCTGGCCGCCATGTTCGCCGCGGCGACGCCGCTGCTGTTCGCGGCGCTGGGCGAACTGGTGGTCGAGAAGTCCGGCGTCCTCAACCTGGGTGTCGAGGGCATGATGCTGGTGGGCGCGGTCTGCGGCTTCGCCGTGACGATCCAGACCGGCAGCGCCGTCACCGGCTTCCTGGTCGCGGCGCTGGCCGGTGCCGCCACGGCCTCGCTGTTCGCGGTGCTGACCCTGTTCCTGCTGGCCAACCAGGTGGCGACCGGCCTGGCGCTCACCCTGTTCGGCGTCGGACTGTCGGCGCTGATCGGGCAGGGCTTCGTCGGCATTCCGCTTGAAGGGCTGCCCAAGCTGTACATCCCCGGCCTGACCGACCTGCCGGTGGTGGGGCAGGCCTTGTTCGGCCAGGACATCATGGTCTATCTGGCCGTCGCCGCCGTGCCGCTGGTCCATCTGTTCCTCTACCGCACACGCGCCGGGCTGGTCCTGCGCGCGGTGGGGGAGAACCACACGGCCGCCCACGCGCTGGGCTACAAGGTGCTGCGCATCCGCTTCCTCGCCGTGCTGTTCGGCGGCGCCATGGCCGGGCTGGGCGGCGCCTTCCTGTCGATGGACTACACGCCGATGTGGGCGGAGAACATGACGTCGGGACGCGGCTGGATCGCGCTGGCGCTGGTGGTCTTCGCCACCTGGAAGCCGGTGCGCGCCATGCTGGGCGCCTGGCTGTTCGGCGGCGTCACCATCCTGCAACTGCACGTTCAGGGGCTGGGCATCGACGTGCCCTCGCAGCTCTTGTCGATGCTGCCGTATCTGGCTACCGTTCTGGTCCTGGTGCTGATTTCGCGGGACGTCGCCCGCATCCGCCTGAACGCGCCGGCCTGTCTGGGAAAACTGTTTCATCCCGATGCTTGACGCGTCGTTTTGAAATCGAAACAAAGCCCATATCACAGAGATATCAAGAACAAGGAGCTTCGACGTGAACAGAAGGACGATGGGCAAGGCGGTGCTGGGTCTGGCCGGCGCCGCCATCGCGCTGAGCGTGGGCATGGGCGCAGGGATCGGCTCGGCCCTGGCGCAGGACAAGCTGAAGGTCGGCTTCGTCTATGTCGGCCCGGTCAGCGACCACGGCTACAGCTACCAGCACGACCAGGGCCGCCTGGCCGTTGAGAAGGAGCTGGGCGACAAGGTCACCACCACCTTCGTCGAGAATGTGCCGGAAGGCGCCGACGCGGAGCGTGTGGTCGAGCAGCTGGCCGCCAGCGGCCACAAGCTGATCTTCACCACCTCCTTCGGCTTCATGAACCCGACGCTGAAGGTGGCCAAGCGCTACCCCGACGTGAAGTTCGAGCACGCCACCGGCTACAAGCGCGCAGAGAACGTCGCGACCTACTCCGGCCGCTTCTATGAGGGCCGCACGGTGGTGGGCGCCATCGCCGGCAAGATGACCAAGTCGAACATCATCGGCTACATCGGCTCCTACCCGATTCCCGAGGTGGTCGGCGGCATCAACGCCTTCACCATCGCGCTGCGCGAGCAGAACCCGAAGGCCGAGGTTCGCGTCGTCTGGGTCAACAGCTGGTACGACCCCGGCAAGGAAGCCGAGGCGGCCAAGGCGCTGATCGACCAGGGTGCCGACGTCATCGTCCAGCACACCGACAGCCCGGCCCCGATCCAGACCGCGCAGGAGCGTGGGCTGTGGTCGGTCGGCCAGTCGTCCGACATGACCCGCTTCGGGCCGAAGTCGCACCTGACCGCGATCATCGAGGACTGGAACGGCTATTACGTCCAGCGCGTCAAGGCGGTGATGGACGGCAGCTGGAAGCCGATCGACACCTGGGGCGGCATCAACACCGGCATGGTCGAACTGGCCCCCTACAACCCGGCCATCCCGGCCGACGTCGTGAAGATGGCCGACCAGCTCAAGGCCGACATCGTGTCGGGCAAGCGCCACTCCTTCCAGGGTCCGGTCAAGGACCAGGCCGGCAAGGTCGTGATCCCCGAAGGCAAGACCGCCACCGACGAGCAGATCCTGAAGATGGACTGGTACGTCGAGGGCGTGCAGGGCAAGGTTCCGAAGTAAGCGCTACCGCGGGCCGGGCCGGGGGAGAGTCCCTCCGGCCCGCGCCACGGCGGCGGCGATGTGGGGAGGTGGGCCATGGACCAAAGCAGCCTCTACGACCGCGATTTCTACGCCTGGGCGAACGAACAGGCGGCCCTTCTGCGGGCCGGCAAACTCGACGCGACGGACATCGAGCACATCGCCGAGGAGATCGAGAGCATGGGGCGCCGGGAGCGGCGTGAACTCCTCAACCGTCTCCGGGTCCTTCTTCGGCACCTGCTGGTTTGGACTTGCTTGCCGTCTGGACAGTGCGGTTCTTGGCGATCCGCCATCACCGGCGATCGCAAAGAAATAGAATATCTTCTACGCGACAGCCCGAGCTTGGCAGGCAAGTTGGATGACTTGGTGGCCGAAGCATACTTGCGGGCACGGCTCGATGCCGTCATCAGGACGGGCATGGACGAAGCGACCTTTCCGGCGAGTTGCCCGTGGGGTTTCGCCGAAATGATGGACGAGTCGTTCTGGCCGGATGCTTGAGCGGCGCCTTCGGACGCCGCCCGACTTACAGATACTCCCCCAGCAGCCGCAGGAACGGACGCGCTTCCTGCAGGACCAGGGTCGTCTGGTGGAACAGGTCCTCGGGCGAGGCGTGGTGTTCCAGCCTGATTTCCGAGAACAGGATGATCTTCTGTCCGCCCTGGACGATGAAGCGGACATGGGGCAGCCCTTCGATCCCGCGCAGCACCGCCAGCAGGGCGCGGCGGCGCTCGGGCGCCTGGGCGGTGTAGGGCACATGGCCGACATCGGCCCAGATCTGGCAGATCGACCCGCCGCCCTCATCTTCGCTCTCATGCCGGACGGCGACGTTGAAGGGCAGGCCGTCCGCCATGAAGGTCAGCTTGCAGGGGCGCGGCGGCTTGGCGATGCCCAGCACGCCTTCCGGCGTCATCTCGATGGAATCGGGGCTGATCGGCAGGGCGCCGTCGGGCACCTCGGCCAGCGATTGAATGGTCTTCAGATCGGGAACGGACAAGGTGGTACGCTCGGCTTCTGGGGTGATTGAGACGACAGGATGGCCTCCGCCAGCTAAAATTCTGTAAAGGCCCGGAACGCACGTCTAGAATGGCTGTTCGCTGTGGTCTGAAAATACGAAGAAAGCAGGCGATGTCCGCCATCGATACCGTCGTCGTCCCCATCCACCGTGCCGGCTGGCCCTTCATCGCCGGCTTTGCCGTGGTCTCCCTGGTTCTCGGTCTCGCCGTCTGGGCGCCGCTCGGCTGGATCGGGCTGGTCCTCACGCTCTGGTGCGCCTACTTCTTCCGCGATCCGGACCGCGTGACGCCGACCCGGCCCGGCCTGCTGGTCAGCCCGGCCGATGGGCGCGTCACCATGATCGTCCAGGCCGTGCCGCCCAAGGAACTGTGCATGGGCGACAAGCCGCTGACCCGGATCAGCGTGTTCCTCAACGTCTTCAACGTCCACGTCAACCGCGTGCCGGCCAACGGCACCATCGTGGCGGCCGAATACCACAAGGGCACCTTCGTCAACGCCGCGCTCGACAAGGCCAGCGACGAGAACGAGCGGATGGCCTTCCGCCACCGCCTGCCCGACGGGCGCGAGATCGCCTATGTCCAGATCGCCGGTCTGGTGGCGCGCCGTATCCTGTGGTGGGTCAAGGCGGGGCAGGAGGTGAAGGCGGGCGAGCGGTTCGGCCTGATCCGATTCGGCAGCCGCACCGACATCTACCTGCCGGACGGCGTCGCCCCGCTGGTCTGCGTCGGCCAGACCGCCATCGGCGGCGAGACGATCCTGGCCGACCTGGACGGGACGGAAGCGCAACGGCAGGGGGATGTGCGTCGATGAAACGACCGCCCGTCTTCCGCCAGCAGATCTTCCGCCCGCACCGGGCGCGCCGCCCCGGCCGGCCGCACCCGCGGCTGAAGGGCTTGTCGATCAACCACCTGCTGCCGAACGTGCTGACGGTGCTGGCGCTCTGCTCCGGCCTGACCGCGATCCGATTCGCCATGCAGGGGCGGTGGGAGCCGGCGGTCATCGCCATCGTCATCGCCGCCATCCTGGACGCGCTGGACGGCCGGATCGCCCGCCTGCTGAACGGCCAAAGCAAGTTCGGCGAGGAGTTGGACAGCCTGTCCGACGCCATCAGCTTCGGCGTCGCGCCCGCCTTCATGATGTATCTGTGGGGGCTGAATGGCGCGGGCAGCCTGGGCTGGATCGCCGCCATGGCCTATGCCGTGTGCTGCGCACTGCGTCTCGCGCGATTCAACTCGCGACTCGGCGTGGTCGATCTGCCGCCCTGGGCCTACAACTATTTCACCGGCGTTCCGGCTCCGGCCGGCGCCGGTCTCGTCCTGCTGCCGATGATTCTGGGGTTCGAGATCGGGCCGCAATTTCTCGGCCATCCGGCGGTGATCGTGCCCTGGACCCTGCTGATCGGCGGGCTGATGGTCAGCACCCTGCCGACCTTCTCCTTCAAGGGTGCCCGCGTGCCGGCCCAATGGGTGGTTCCGGCGCTGGCCGGCGTCGGCCTGCTGGCGGCGATGCTGGTCAGCCAGCCCTGGTGGACCCTGTCCATCGTCGGGTTGGCCTATCTGTCGATGCTGCCCTTCTCCGTCCTCCAGTTCCGCAAGCTGCAGAGTGCCGCGGAACTGATGCGGACGGAGATCGCGGAACCTGGGCTGGATGCCGGGGCCGAAGCCTCTCCCGGGGCGCAGCCGTCGGACGACATCGCAACGCCCGGAGAGGAACCGCGGAAGCCGGTCTGACCGGCCTTCCGCCTGCTGCGTTTCGCCGCCGCTACTCCGCCGCAACCAGCTCCGCGGCGGATGCGGTGGCGGCAAGCTCCGCAACGATGACCCGCGCCACCATCGGGATCTGTTCCAGGCAACGGCCGATATGGTCGGTCTCCGCCTGGGGCAGATCACCGACCTCCATGGCGATGGCGAGCGTATCCCCGGTCAGGCGGCTGTGCAGGGCCAGCGGGACCAGTCCGCGCTTTGCCACGAATTCCAAGATGCGGGGCAGGGTGCCGGGATCGGCATCTGCGACCAGGGAAAAGGCGACCCGGCGGCCGGGCGCGGTGACGCGCGCATCAGACGCGGATGCGGCGGTGGTCTTCACGGTGACGGACATGGCGTGATCAGGCCTTCAGACGGTTCTGCGGAATGGACGAGCGAAATCCCCGGCTCTCAAAGGAGAACCGGGCCGCTAATTCGCAGAATGCCGTCGAAGCGATGCGTGATCATGGAAGCAGCCTAAGACGCCGCAGCCGCCCCGTCAACAGGGGCCGATCAGCCGGAAGTCCGCAGGCATCGCGTTCGGGGAGCACCGGAGGAGTCGAATCCCCCCTTGGTGGTGGCGAAATGTCACGTTCGAGCCGGACAGGAACAATATCCACGCATACCCGTTCCGATCCCGCTTGTCCGTCACGAAAGCTCCATCAGAAGGGAGAAGGCCATGCTCGGCACGATTCTGCTCATCATCCTGATTCTGTTGCTTCTTGGTGCCGTTCCGGCCTGGCCGCACAGCCGCGGCTGGGGGTACGGCCCCAGCGGCATCCTCGGCGTGCTGTTGATCGTCCTGATCGTTCTGCTGCTGATGGGCCGGATCTGATCCGCAACCCATCGGGCAATCTATCCGTTTGATGCACGGCGGGGCCGGCGGAGGGCGAACATCAGCCACCCGACCGGCCCCAGCATCAGCACCATCACCAGCCAGCCGGCGCGCGGGCCGAAGGGGCAGCGTGATCCGGTGGGCGGGCGCCATCCGCCACCGCGGCGCGACAGCGCCACATGGAGCAGCGGCAGCCCATACAAGGCGAACAGGACCAGCCAGGGAATGGCGGCCCAGAGACCGTTGGCGGAGGAATCGGCGTTCATCGCTCCAGGATAGCACCGAAGACGGAGCGTTTGCGACCGATCGTCACGGCATAGTGCAGCCGCACGCAGTCTCGGTTGCGCCGCACACAGGACAGCGAGGTTGAAGGCGGGCGCGACTTTCGGCTAGGGTCGTCGGCGAATTCGTCCGAAGGGCCTAGTCATGGCACTGGAAATCGAGCGACGATTCCTGGTCCGCAAGGATGTCCGGCATCTCTGCCGCGACGGCGTCCGAATCGTCCAGGGATATCTGCCGTCCGACGGCATCAGCACGGTCCGCGTCCGCATCGCCGACGACCGCGCGACACTCACCATCAAATCCTTGAAGCAGGGCGCCTGCCGCGAAGAGACGGAACATCCCCTGTCGCTGGATTTCGCCCGCCGCCTGATGCTCTACGGCTGCGAGGGACGGGTGATCGACAAGACGCGCTACCGTCACTGCCAGGATGGCCTGTGCTGGGAAATCGACGTGTTCCACGGTGAGAACACCGGCCTGATCATCGCAGAGGTCGAACTGGAAGACCCCGACCAGACCGTTCCGTTGCCTGACTGGATCGGGGCGGAGGTCACCACGCTGCGGGCCTACGGCAACTCGTCCCTATCCCGCGCACCCATCCAACGATGGTCGTCGCCTGCGGCCGCTTGAGCGGGCAGCCGCAGACGACGGTGTCCTGAAGACGTTACGCCTTCCGCACCCTACGCCGTCCGCACCTTGTCGAGGAATCCCTGTACCTCGCCGCGCAGTCGGTCGGCCTGGGCGGTCAGGGTGCGGCTGGCATTCAGGACGGCATCCGCGGCGCCGCCCGTCTTGGTGGCGGCGGTGGTCACCTCGGCGATGTTGCGCATCACCTGCTGGGTGCCTTCGGCAGCCTGCTGAACATTCTGGGCGATCTCGCGGGTGGCGCTGCCCTGCTGTTCCATCTCGTGGGCGATGTCGGTGACGGTTCCGCTGATGGCCGTCACCGCGTCGGAGATGGTGCGGATGGCCGCCACGGCGCTGGAGGTGGCGGTCTGCATCTCCGCGACCTGGGCGGAGATCTCCTCCGTCGCCTTGGCGGTCTGGCCGGCAAGGTTCTTCACCTCCGTCGCCACCACGGCGAAGCCCTTGCCGGCCTCTCCCGCGCGGGCCGCTTCGATGGTGGCGTTGAGCGCCAGCAGGTTCGTCTGCTCCGCGATCTCGCCGATCAGCCCGACGACCTGACCGATCCGCTCGGCGGCGAGCGACAGGCCTTCGACGATGCTGTTGGTCTGCACCGCCTTGTCGGCGGCGCCGGATGCGGTGGCGGAGCTGGCGTTCAGCTGGCGCGAGATTTCGGCGATGGAGGCGGACAGCTCCTCCGCCGCTGCGGCGACGGTCTGGACATTCGCGGTCGCCTGTTGCGAGGCGGTGGCGACGGCGGTGGACTTGGCGGTGGTCAGCGCCGCATCGGACGACATCTCCTGAGCGTCGCGACCCAGCGACCCCGCCGATTCGGTCAGCGACATCACCACGCCGGACACTGCCTGCTCGAAGCCGTTGGCGAACTCGTTCATGGTGCGGCGCCGGTCGGCGTCGATCTGGATGCGCATCTCCTCGCGTTCGCGTTCCATCCGCTGCATCTCAAGGGCATTGTCCTTGAAGATGGTCATGGCGTCGGCCATGTGGCGCATCTCGTCCTTGCGGTCGCCGCCGGGGATTTCCACCGTCAGGTCGCCTTCGGCCAGCCGGCCCATGGCGCCGGTCATGGCGTGCAGCGGGTGGGTGATCGCGCGGTCGATGATCCAGGCCATCAGCGCGCCCAGCAGCAGGGCGACCGCCGCACCGATGGCGATCACCATGCCGGCGCTGGCGCGGCCGGCCTCGCGGTCCTCACGCTGGAGGGTGACCAGCCGGCCGACCTGTCCGCTGACCGCGGAGGAGGCCTGGGCCATGGCGGCCGACGCCTCGTGCTGCTTGGCGGCGGCCGCCGATAGCGCTGCGAATTCCGAGTCGAAAGCGCGGGCGGCGTCGGTGATGGCGGCGATCAGTGCGCGCCCTTCCTGGTCGACCAGCACGGCCCCGGCCTGCCCGGCGATGTCGAGGATTTCCTTGACCGCCGCGGCGACCGCCGCCTTCGCGCCGGACGTGGCCTCCGACGTGCCGGACAGCAGAAAATCGCGCTGGCCCAGCATCGCGGCCTGGGCACCCTGCACCAGACGCATCGCCAGACCGCGCAGCATCACCGCCTCGTTCACCTCGCTCTGGGCGAATTTGGAAGCTTCGCGCAGTGCCTCGGTCACGATGGCCTGGTTCTGCTGAAGCTCCACGGCGCGTTCCTGCACGCCGCGTGCGGCCTCGTCCAGCCCGGCGGCGACCCCGGCATCGGCCAGCGCCGCGGCTCCCCTGCCGCGCAGGGACTGCACCGTGCCGTGGTAGGCACGGGTGTCGTCGGCGATTCGCGCGGCCAGCGTCTCGTCGTTGGTGCCGACAAGGTCCTTGGCGACGGTGTCGGTGGTCTGCACAAGCTCGTCCAACGCCTCCCCGATCTGGGCGGCCAGCGCCTCCTCGGGATTGCGCCGCAGATCGCTCTGCCGGCGGCGGACCTCCAGAACCCGTTCGATCACGCGGTTGGCCCGCTCGGCGGTGTCCATGGCATGGCGCAGTTCGGCGTCGGCGTCGCGCTTGCTGGCCATGTTCAGGTCATAGCGCTCCGACTGTTGCTTGCCGATCTTCTCGGCGATCTCGCGCAGGGCGCGCGCGCGCGTTTCCATGCTGGCGGTGCGGGCGTGCGCCTCGGCGTCCTGGGTGACGAAGTTGGTGAAGGCGGTGCGGTAGCCATCGATGCCCGAACGCACCTCGTCCAACAGGCGCCGGCCTTCCCCGTCGGCGAGCGCGGCGCGGGTCTCCTGCGCTTCGGCCTGCAGGGCGTCCAGCATGCCGGGAACATTGGCCGCGGCCTTGGCGTCGCGTTCCGTCACGAAGCGCGCCTCTTCCAGCCGCACCGACTTCAGCCGCGTGTCGAGATCGGCGGTGTGGGCCGCCAGATCCACGCGCTCGGCATAGGTGCTGAGGCTGTTCCAGCCGACGAACGCCACGCCAACCGTCAGAAGCAGCACGGTGGCGAAGCCAAGCGCGATCCGCGTTCCGATCGTCATGAATGGTGGACTCCCCGCTCGCGTCGCCCTTCCGGAGACGCTTTTCTCCCGATCATTATCCGATTGAACCACAGGTCGGTTAACGTCCGGTTTGATTCAGGTCAGGAAACTGCCTTATTTCAAAAGCGGTCAGGCATCCAGGGCGCCGCGCCGCAAAATATGCGCTGCAGCCGGTCGATCATCTTTTCTTCACCATGAAGCAAACCCGCCCGCCACAATGCGCGAGCGCTTGCGTGTCCGGTGAACAGACTGGCAAAGGTGCCGATCTCCATCCTGGCCGGCGCCTCGACAACTTGCTCGATTTGAGAGATATTCCCCGTGGAATGGGCAACCTCAAGATGGTATCGCCCGCAATTGCCGAAAATTAAGGGATCTCTTATCTCGAAAGTAGCCGATTCGGTGAGGCCGGCCGGATAGCCGCGTTTCTCCAACGCCGTCGCAACGTCCAACGGCCGGACCAGCCACTCTTCCCGTCCGTCCAGCCGCAAGCCGTCACCAGCCAGCAGCGCCAGAGAGTCGTTGGACCGCCGGACCATGTGACCCGGTCCACCTGGGCGCGGAAGCCTTCCAGCAGGCCCATCGCCCCGCCCATCGTTGCGCCGGAGGGCAGGCAGTGGTCGGCGACCGCAAGCCGCCGATCCCGCGGCGGAATGATGGCGATGTATCCGTCTGCGTCGCGGAACAGGTCGGCCGGATCGCCGTCCGGACAGAGGGCAAGCGTCCACAGTGCCTCCGTCCGTTCCGGCAACCCGTTTCCGTCGGCCAGCAATGGACGGCGGAGCAGGGCCAGCGGCGCGGCGTCGAGCGGATCCGCCGGCCGAAGGACTGCTGCGCGGGATGGCGGCGTGGCGAAGGCGGTGGGCGGTGCGCTCCACTGGCAGGTGACGCCTCCGCACCCGTACCCCAGTCCGCGATAGAATGGCAGCGTGGCGGGGCAGAGGATCGACAGGACTGCTCCGGCGGCACGCGCCTCCATCAGCAGCGACTGCATCAGTGTCTTGCCAAGGCCGGCGCCGCGCAGGGCCGGATCGACCGCCACCATGGCGACCGCCTGTACCGGAACCGGGCTTCCGCCGAACCACTGGTCCATCATCCAGTGCGCGGCACAGGCCACCGGGGTGGTGCCGCTGCCTTGCGGACGTCTCAGCACCCGGATGGTGTCGGGGCCGAACAGAGCCGCATAGCGGTCGAACAGGTCGCGCGATAGCCCGAAGCCGAGCCGGGCCAATCTGGCGACGGCGCTCAGTTCGTCCGGATGTGCCGGACCATAGTCGGGCTGTGGCGTGAGAAGGGAAACGGCCGGCCTCCGCTCATTCGGCGGCAGGCGGCACCGCGGCGACGCGGGTCGGGATCAGCGCGGCGAGGATGCGCGACTGCTCGTCCAGGCGGCCTTCCATCCGGCTGATGCGTTCGCTTTGCTCGTCGAGCCGCGATTGGATCGGATCAGAGCGAACTTCAGGCATGTTGCCCCTGCCGGCTACGCGGTCGCACCAATAGTCGATTCTCGACTTAAAATCTGCCAAGGCGGCCAACACCTGCTCTTTCTCGATGTCGGTCATCTGAGCCCTCCGGATTTCAACGTTCAGACGTCAAATCAGCCTCAAGATTAGAAGTACACGCTCTCGGCTCGGAATTCACCGGTGATCTCATTCAAATCTGTCAATCGCATCACCAGTGTCTCATGCGGAAACGTAGCCAAAATGGATCGAGGGGATGCATTGATGTCCTTGGCCCGATTCATAACCACCCGAAACAAGCCTCCACATTGATCCCTCGCCCAAAGCAAATTGCGAATGCGCTCTCGGTTGCCGATGCGGTTGGTCCAATCCGCTAATCTCGGATTCCCATATACATCGAGAACCATCGTCCCGTTCAAATTCTTAATCTCATCTTCCATATAGTGAGCACCACCACGCGCCCATCGCCAGATTTCGCTGACCAACTCCATCTGGATTTACCGGCTTTGCGCCGAAATATTCATAAGCCTTGGTTAAATGTCCAACGCCTTGTCATTTGGTGCTCCCCACGGCGAGAACGAGGCAAAAAGAAATATTCTGCGAGCTATTCTGCCATAGGTTGGGAGCTGAGCGTGAATCGGGAGATCTTGGAAACGGTACTTCAAGAGTGCACGTAGGTAGCTTGGCGCCTGCTAGAGACTCAACCGTGCCACTGCCCATCCGGCAGCCTCGCGCACCACGTCGCTCGGATCCTTGCACAGAGCCGCCGCAACCGGCCGCAACGCCGGGTTGCCACTGTTCCCGATGGCGACCAGCACGTTGCGGACGAAGCGGTCGCGGCCGATGCGCTTGATGGGGGAGCCGCTGAACACCTGCCGGAAGCCGGCATCGTCCAGCTGGGCCAAGTCGGCCAGCCGGGGCGCCGTCAGTTCGGCGCGCGCAGGAAGGCCGGCTCACGGGTGGCGCGGGCGAACTTGTTCCAGGGGCAGGCGGCAAGGCAATCGTCACAGCCATAGATGCGGTTGCCCATCAGCGGCTTGAGTTCGTCGGGGATCGGTCCCTTGTGCTCGATGGTCAGGTAGCTGATGCAGCGCCGGGCGTCGATCTGGTAGGGCGCCGGAAAGGCGGCGGTCGGGCAGGCGACCTGACAGCGGTCGCAGGAGCCGCAGCGGTCGCGCGCCGGCGGGTCGGGCGGCAGTTCCAGGGTGGTGTAGATCTCACCCAGGAACAGCCAGGAACCATGGTCACGCGATACCAGATTGGTGTGCTTGCCCTGCCAGCCCAATCCGGCCTGCGCCGCCAGCGGCTTTTCCATCACGGGCGCGGTGTCGACGAACACCTTCACCCCCGCCTTGGTCTGGTGAGCCAGCCATTGGGCCAGAGTCTTCAGCCGCCCCTTGATCAGGTCGTGGTAATCGCGGTTGCGGGCATAGACGGAAACGACGCCACGGTCGGGATGCTCCGCCAGCCGGCGCGGGTCGTCATGCGGGGCGTAGCTGGTGCCAGCGCGATGACGGTGCGCGCCTCGTCCCACAGGGATTGCGGATGGCTGCGCTGGTCGCTGCGCTCGGCCATCCATCCCATGTCGCCGTGCCGGCCTTCCGCCACGAAGCGGGCGAGACGCTCGCGGGCTTTCCGGTCCCAACGCGGCGGGGGCGAATCCCACGCGTCGAACCCTCCCGCCAGCGCGCGGTTGCGGATGGCCTCCCGCAGCCGAGCCGGGTCGGCGGACGCCAGCGGAGCGGGCTTAGCCGCGGCCACGGTAGGTCGGGACGTCCTGCGACGGGATCCAGACGCCCTTCGGCGGCTCGCCGGTCTTGGAAGAACACGTCGATGGGGATGCCGCCGCGCGGATACCAATAGCCGCCGATGCGCAGCCCACACCGGCGACAACTCGTCCACCAGCCGCTTGCCGATGCCGACGGTGCAGGCCTCGTGGAAGGCGCCGTGGTTGCGGAAGCTGGTCAGGAACAGCTTCAGCGACTTCGATTTCGACCAGCCAGTCGCCCGGCACATAGTCGATCATCAGATGGGCGAAGTCCGGCTGGCCGGTGATCGGGCAGAGCGAGGTGAATTCCGGCGCGGTGAAGCGCACGCAATAGGCATCGCCGGGGTTCGGGTTCGGCACCCGCTCCAGCACCGCCTCTTCCGGAGTCTTGGCTGGACGGTGGAGCCTCCGAGCTGGTCAGGCCGGCGTAAATGTTCTCAGTCATCGGTCTTTTCCTCCGCCACCCGGTCCTTCTTGGGCGGCGGCCCTGTTTCGGCGGCTTGCCGGGCTTGGCGATGGGGTCCACGGTCGCCTCGATGTCGCCCTCGTTCAGACGGGCTTCCATTGCGCGGCGACCTCTTCGAAATTGCCGTCCTGGATGGCCTGCCGCATCGTCCGCATCACGTCCTGGTAGTAATGCAGGTTGTGCCAGTCAGCAGCATCGGCCCCAGCATCTCTTCCGCCTTGAACAGATGATGCAGATAGCCCCGGCTGTAGCTGCGGCAAGCGGGGCAGCCGCATTCGGCGTCGAGCGGACGCTCGTCATGGGCATGGCGGGCGTTGCGGATGTTGATGTGCCGCGGCGGACGAAGGCCTGACCGGTGCGGCCCGAGCGGGTCGGCATCACGCAGTCGAACATGTCGACGCCGCGCCGCACCGCACCGATCAGGTCGCTCGGCGCCCGACGCCCATCAGGTAGCGCGGCCGGTCCTTGACCATCAGCGGCTCGGTGAAGTCCAGCACGCGGAACATCGTCTCCTGACCCTCGCCGACCGCCAGTCCGCCGATGGCGTAGCCGTCGAAGCCGATGTCGGTCAGGGCGGCGACGCTCTCCGCCCGCTGCTCCGGATAGACGCTGCCCTGGACGATGCCGAACAGGCCGTAGCCGGGCGCTCGACGAAAGCGTCCTTGCTGCGGCGCGCCCAGCGCATCGACAGGCGCATGGAGGATTCCGCCTGCGCTTCCGTCGCCGGGAAGGGCGTGCACTCGTCCAGGCACATGGTGATGTTGCTGTCCAGCATGTGCTGGATCTGGATGGAGCGTTCCGGCGTCAGATGGTGGCGGCTGCCGTCCAGGTGCGATTTGAAGTGACGCCTTCCTCCGACATGGTGCGCAGTCGGACAGGCTCATCACCTGGAAGCCGCCGCTGTCGGTCAGGATCGGCTTGTCCCAGTTCATGAAGCGGTGCAGGCCGCCAAGCTGCGCCACCCGCTCCGCCGTCGGGCGCAGCATCAGATGGTAGGTGTTGCCCAGCAGGATTTCCGCGCCCGTGGAGGCCACCGCGTCGTGGTCATCGCCTTCACCGTCGCCGCAGTGCCGACCGGCATGAAGGCCGGCGTCTCGATGGTGCCGTGGGCGGTGGTCACGCGGCCGCGCCGCCCGCCCGTCGGTCGCCAGAAGGTCAAAGCCGATGCCGGTCATGATGGGTCCGTCCTGTGCAGCAGCGAGGCGTCGCCGTAGCTGAAGAAGCGATAGTGGGTGTCGATGGCGTGGGCGTAGGCCGCCGCATGCGGTCGTAGCCGGCGAAGGCGCAGACCAGCATGAACAGGGTCGATTTCGGCAGGTGGAAGTTGGTCCACAGCAGATCGACGATGCGGAAACGGTAGCCGGGGGTGATGAAGATGTCGGTGTCGCCGCTGAACGGGACCAGCGTCCCGTCCGGCTGGCCCGCCGTCTCCAGGATGCGTAGCGCCGTGGTGCCGACCGAGACGATCCGGCCGCCGGCCTTGCGCGTCTCGTTCACCGCGGCGGCGGTCTCCGGAGAAATCTCGCCCCACTCGCTGTGCATCTTGTGGTCGGCGATGTCGTCGACCTTCACCGCAGGAAGGTGCCGGCGCCGACATGCAGCGTGACCGGCACCCGCCGCACCCCGCGTTTGTCCAGCGCCGCCAGCAGCTCCGGCGTGAAGTGCAGCCCGGCGGTCGGGCGGCGACGGCGCCTTCGCGGGCGGCGAAGACGGTCTGGTAATCGGCGTTGTCGCCCTCGTCGCCTTGCGGCGGATGTAGGGCGCAGCGGCATCCGGCCGTGGCGGTGCAGCGCCTCCATCAACTCCGCCCGCCGGCGGAGAAGCGCAGACGCACCTCCATCCCGTCCTTGGCGACCACCTCGGCGCTGAAATTGTCCGCAATGACGATGGTGTCGCCGGGCTTCAGCCGCTTGCCGGGCTTGGAGAAGGTCGCCCATTCCCGTTCGCCCAGCCGCTTGTGCAGCGTGATCTCCACCGCCACCTCACCGCGCCGGCCATCGAGCCGGGCGGGGATGACGCGGGTGTCGTTGACCACCATCAGTCGCCCGGCTGCAACAGCGTCGCAGGTCCCGCACGATGAGGTCGCGAAAGGAGGAACCCACCTCCAGCAGGCGGGCGGCGTCACGCGGCCGGACGGGATGCTCGCGCGATCCGGTCGGGCGGCAGGTTGAAGTCGAAATCGGCGGTCTTCATGGGAGGGGCAAGCTATAGACTGAACGGTGGGCGGATGGGAAGGTTTGGGGGCTGGCTTCTTGCGACGTTAGACCCCCCCCATCCCTCCCCGCTGGGCGGGGAGGGGCAAGCGCTTGTGCAGGCGGCGGCGGCAGTCCCTCCCCCACCCAGTGGGGAGATAGGTGGGGTTTAACGCCGCAAGGAACCCGAGCGCCCCCCTTCACTCCGCCTGCGGCAACCCTTGCGCCGCCAGCGCCGCGCTCTGCCGTGCCGTCAGCGCATCGACGTCGAAGTCGCGGATCAGCCCCTGGAACATCTGGTACCAGTTCAGCTCCGCCTTCAGATGCAGGAAGACCGAACCCAGCCCGACCGCGGCGCGGTCCATGAAGACGAACTCGCGCGGGATCTCGACGCCGCCGACGCGGCGCAGCTCGCATGGACTTTGCCCGCCGTCTCCCGGCCGTAATGCCCGCCGTTGGTCTCCTCGATCTTGCGCTGGCGGTCCTCCATGATCGGGCGTAGACGAAGCGCGCCAGATGTTCAGCACGTCGACCAGCTCGTTCGACGGGTTGACGAAGCCCCAGGTGCGATAGGCCTCCACCGCCTGCTCGCGGTTGTCGGTGCGCAGCGCGTTGTAGAGATCGATCACGCCCTTGACGAAACTGGCTTGAAGACGCGGATGCAGCCGAAATCCAGCAGGTTGATCGAGCGGTCGGGCCGGACCGTGTAGTTGCCCAGATGCGGGTCGCCATGGATGACGCCGTAATTGTAGAAGGGCACGTACCAGGCGCGGAACATGTTCATCGCCAGCTCGTCGCGCGCCTCCGGATGCTCGGCGACGAAGTCCAGGATCTTGCGGCCATGCACCCACCCATGTCAGCAGCCGTTTGGTCGACAGCTCCGGCACCACGTCCGGCACATGGACGCCCTGCGTGCCGGCCAGCATCGACTGGTAGAGGCGGCGTGTTTGGCCTCCCGCTCGTAATCCAGCTCCTCGCGCAGACGGGCGCCGATTTCCTTCTGGATCTGGCGGTGGAGATGGCGCTGTCGGTGCGCTCGAAGATCGCGAAGATCAGGCCCAGCTGCCGCAGGTCGGCCTCCACCGCCGAGGCCATGTCGGATATTGCAGCTTGCAGCAAGCTCCCGCCCGTCGGGCCGATAGCCTTGTGGACCTGACCCAGCGACGCGGCGGCGGCGGCCGTGTGCTCGAAACTCTGGAAGCGCGACTGCCAGCTTGGACCAAGTTCGCTCGCCATCCGCCGCTTGACGAAGGGCCAGCCCATCGACGGCGCGTCGGCCTGAAGCTGCGCCAGTTCCTGGGTGTATTCCTTCGGCAGGGCGTCGGGATGGTGGACAGGATCTGCGCCACCTTCATCAGCGGCCCCTTCAGCCCGCCGAGTGCGGCCCGCAGTTCCGCGGCGTGGCGTTCGCGCTCCACGCGGATTCCCAGCACGCGCTCGCCCGCCAGGCGCGCGGCCAGCCCGCCAACGGCGGTGCCGACCCGCGCATATCGCGCGACCCGTCCCCCATGTGTTCTCATCGTGTTCCGGCATGCCCACAAGGTGGTGCGGCCCCCTGCAAA